>CACZBC010000035.1 GCA_902779315.1 uncultured Bacteroidales bacterium
CTCTCAAAAACAGTTGTAAGAAATGTAAGATTTGTAAGACGAGTTGACTCATCACCCACCCATCACCTCTTCATCCTGCTGGAAAACAATACGTTACACGGAATTGATGTAGAGTGACGAGTGCTTTTTGATTTGTTTTGAAACATTTTTCTTTCGGAAGTTTTTGCAGTATTGAAATCCAGAACCCCCGAAAAACCCCTCTAATTTGCCCCAGAATCGCCTCAAATGTCTTCGACGTACATTCATGCCTCCGAGGCAAAAACAAGCGCTCTACGGTGTCTTAAAACGAGCCGTTAAAATTCTTTGAATTTTACCACACCCAGAAGTGACCATTTCTGATATCCGAAGAAACGCACAAAATGATTGCCGATTTCGGATATTGTACGGGGAAGGATTAAACCTTTTTCCGTTTGGCGCGTCTTAGTTAATGTGATGAGTAAATGTGTGAAATATATCGCCTCGCTTTTGCTCCTGCTTGCTACCACCCTGATTCAGGCCCAGCAAAAGCAGGCGTTTTTACTTAACATACGCGGAACTGTCTTCGAGAACGAGAAGCTGCAACCGATGGAAGGGGCTACCGTGAAGCTCTACAACGAGCGCGACTCGATGATTACAGGCACGACTACGAAGCAGAACGGACAGTTCCTCCTGCCTGGCGTTCCATCGGCCGTCTACTCGCTTCAGGTGTCCTTCATGGGATTCAAGACGCAGAAGTTCAAGCTGACACTCCCCCAAAAGTCGGGCAACTTCAAGGTGGCGGACATCATGATGCGCGAGGATGCGACGGTGATGGCTGAAACCGTAGTCGAGGGCAAACTGCCGGAAATGACGGTCGTGGACGATACGGTCGCATACAACGCCGATGCCTTCAAGCTCCCAGAAGGCTCGATGGTGGAAGACCTCATCAAGAAACTGCCCGGCATCGTGCAGGACGAGAACGGAGGCTTCACCTTCAACGGCAAGACTATCAGCCAAATCCTTGTCGACGGAAAAGAGTTCTTCGGCAACAACCGCAACCTGGTCCTGCAGAACCTGCCTGCCGAGATTGTCGACAAGGTGAAGGCCTACGACCGGAAGAGCGACATGGCGCGCATCACGGGCATCGACGACGGAAACGAGAGGACTGTGCTCGACCTCGCCATCAAAAAAGACCGCAAGAAGGGATTCTTCGGTAACGCAAACGGAACCTACGGCTCGCACGACCGATATCGCGGCCAACTGAACATGAACAGCTTCGTCGGAGAGCAGAAGTACAGCGGTTTCACCAATGCCGGAAACACTAATGGCAACGGTCTCTCGGACAATCAAAGCCTCGGCGCGACGATGAACTGGGAGAACAAGAAAGTGGAGCTGAACGGCAGCATGAACGGCAGCTTCAGCCAATCGAGCAGCGCCTCCGAGTCGAACTCGCAGAACTTCGAGCTGAAGAACTCTGCCTACTCGGCCAGCAAGAACCATAGCGACAGCCACAGCGGCAACTTCGGATTCCAATATCGCGTAGAGTGGAAGCCCGACTCGTCGTGGAACATCCAGTTCCGACCAGAACTCAGTTTCAGCAGAACCCATGGCGAAGGCGGCAACGAATCGGCCACTTGGAATGACGACCCATTCCAGTTCTCCCCCACTCCGCTGGCCGACTATGCCGCTCTGGCCAAGGCTATTGGCGTGAACCACCGCCTGGGCGACAACTGGAACAGTTCGAAGAACATCAGCGCATCAGCTTCTCTGCAGGTCAACAAGCGCCTGAAGAAGCCCGGACGAAACATCACATTTAGCGTCGGAGGCGGCTACGGTGACTCGGACAACAACGGAAACAGCTACTCGCAAACGGATTACTACCTCCTCCAAGCACTCAGCGGCGGCGACTCCGTCTATCATAAAGTGCAATACAATCGTGGCTCGAACTACAACTACAACTTCAATGCGCGCTTCAGCTACAGCGAGCCCATCGCCTATCAGACTTTCTTGCAACTCGATTACAACTATCGATACACCTTCCGCGACAACGATCGCGACGTCCGCTCCATCTTCGACCCCTACAACGACATGCTCGGCGTGAACCGCTATAACTACGACGATTTCTTCGATTCCGAATATGTCGTGCAGGACAAGCAACAGTGCAGTTACACACGAAACATCGGTCAGAACCACAGCCTCCGTACTCAGATTCGCTTCAACCGCACCAAGTTCCGCCTGACAGTCGGTGCAACCGTGCAGCCGCAAATCAGCAAAGTGGACTACCAGAAAGGCCGCATCGACACTTTGCTGCGCCGAACCGTCATCAACGCCTCGCCTGTCGTCAACTTCCAGTACCGCTTCAGCCGTCAGGAACAACTCGAATTCCGCTACAACGCCGATACTGGTTGGCCCAACATCACAGACATGATACCCGATACGCTCTCCGACGCCAACCCGCTCAACATCCGCATTGGTAACGCAGAACTGAAGCCGAGCTTCACTCAGAACATTCAATTCGAGTATCGCAGAACGGTTGTCGACTACCAACGCACTAACGCGGTCAGCCTGCAGTTCCATACAACTCGCAATAGCACCACGAACCGAACGGAATACAACGAGGTGACGGGCGGTCGCGTCTCGATGCCAGTCAACGTGAACGGCAATTGGAATGCCTCGGCCAACTACAATTTCAACACCGCCCTCGACAGCAAAAAACATTGGCGTTTCGACATGAATACGTCGCTCAGCACTTCGAAGAACATCGGTTATCTGTATCGAAGCAAGGACAAGATGACGGTGGAGAACATCACGCGGAGCGGCAACTTCGGACAAAGGGCACGCTTCACTTTCCGACAAGACTGGGAAAGCGGGTGGCAAGTGGAAGCCAACGTGAGCGGCAGGTTCAACTACAACCTCAACCGCAGCAACAATGCGACGGCTTCGAACCTCGACCACTACAACTTCAACTACGGCGGAAACTTCGTCCTGACCTTCCCTTGGGGTATGACCATCAGCAGCGACATCGAACAACAAAGCCGCCGAGGATACTCGGATGCCGCAATGAACACGAACCATCTGATATGGAACGGCCAAATCAGCCAACGCTTCCTCCCCTACAAACAGCTGACGATAAGCCTTCGCGCAGTTGATATCCTCGACGAACGCGACGACGTGAATCGCAACGTGAGCGCCGTCAGCCGTACCGACACAAGGAACGAAATGGTTCGCAGCTACGTCCTGCTCTCAGCCAATTGGCGCTTCGGACGCTTCGGCGGAAGAGGCATGATGGGCGGTCGTGGCAGAGGAGAAGGCGGCTCTCGCGGCGGTGGAGGCGGAGGCGGTCCACGTGGTGGAGGCGGAGGCTTCGGCGGAGGCGGAAGATTCTAACTGGAGACATAAAGAAACCACCCACGCTTAATTGGCAAACTAGGCGTGGGTAGTTGGGCAACGAGGCACGTTAAGTTTAAGAACTAAGCGTGCTTCATTTTATAAGTAGGCGTTTCACTTCACCTCCCAAATGTCGTTCGTCTCGAGCAACTCGGCGAAGTTGTGGTACTTCTTGGCCGCTTTGACTTCTTCGATTTGGCTCCAGACGCATTCGTCATAGGTTGGGGCTTCGACGTCGCGAATCACACCAAGAGCGACGGGCCACTCCATCTCGGCAAGCTTCAACTGCAAGGTGTTGTCCTCGCATTTTGCATCGTGAACCAAAACGTCGGCTTCCGTGTAACCCTCCTCACCAAGTTTAACGGCCTTGATGTTAAAGCCTTCCTGCACGATACCGTACTCGTTATTCTCTCCGAAAAGCATCTTCTCGCCGTGCTTCAAATAGATGGCATTCTTGGCGCGACCTTCCTTCGAATAGACCGCATCGTGCGTGCCGTTGTTGAAAATCACGCAGTTCTGCAGGATTTCGCAAACGCTGGCACCTTTGTGATTGTAGGCCGCCTTGAGAATCTCCACGGTGCCCGGGGCATCGGTGGCAACGGCGCGGGCAAAGAAATGACCTCTCGCTCCGAAGCACAACTCGGCAGGACGGAAAGGATCTTCAACCGTTCCGTAAGGCGAGGACTTGCTGACGAAACCGCGAGGGCTGGTGGGGCTGTACTGTCCCTTCGTCAAACCATAAATTCTGTTGTTCAGCAGAATCATGTTCAGGTTGATGTTACGGCGGTTGGCGTGTATGAAGTGATTGCCTCCGATAGCCAGTCCGTCGCCATCACCGCTGACTTGCCATACGGTCAGATTGGGGTTAGCGACTTTGCAACCAGTCGCAATCGCAGCAGCACGACCGTGAATGGTATTCATGCCATACGTCGCCATGTAGTGCGGCAAACGGCTTGAGCAGCCGATACCGCTGATGACGGCAGTCTGCGAAGGCGCCACACCTATCTCGGCCATCGCTTTGTGCAGGCTGGCGAGGAAGAAGTGGTCACCACATCCAGGACACCACCGCGGCTGTCCTTTCTTGAAATCATTATTCGTGTAAGCCATAGTTATGTGTCCTTTCTACTTTTTAATTATCTGATTAAATGCTTCTACTAACTCTGCGACCTTGAAGGGCTGACCTTTCACTTCGTTGAACTGCTGGGGTACGAAGCCGTCGACTTTCATGCGAAGCCAGCCTGCAAGCTGTCCCATATTCTGCTCTGCCACAACAACTTTCGGGTACTTCTTGAGCACTTCGGCTGTGTTCTTGGGCAAAGGATTGATGTAACGGAAATGCGCGAGGGCAACCTTCTTGCCTTGGGCACGCAGTTCGTCCATCGCTGCATGAAGGTGTCCGTATGTGCCGCCGAAGCCCACGATGAGCAACTCGGCATCGTCTTTGTCGCCCAGCACCTCGAGGTCAGGCACGGGAATGGCAGCTATCTTAGCTTGGCGCTTGCGTGTCATCAAGTCGTGATTCTCGGGATTCGTACTGATGGCACCCGTCTTGTCGTCCTTCTCAAGGCCGCCGAGGATGTGCTCGAAGCCTTCCCTGCCAGGTACGGCCCAATATCTAACGCCCTCAGCATTACGCATATAAGGAGTCCAAGAGCCTTTCAAATCCTCCGGAACATAAGGCGGATTGATGGCGGGATATTCGCTGAGGTTGGGCAGCTTGAAGGCTGCGGAACCATTTGCAACAAAGGCATCCGTCATGAGAATGACGGGTGTCATGTGCTCCAACGCCATCTTCGAGGCAGCGAAGGCCATTTCGAAGCAGTCGGTGGGGCTTGCTGCGGCAACAACCGGCATTGGGCTCTCGCCGTTACGACCAAAGAGAGCCTGCAAGAGGTCGGTCTGTTCGCTCTTCGTAGGAAGACCCGTAGCAGGTCCGCCTCGCTGCACATCGAGCACGACGAGGGGCAGCTCCATGATGACTGCAAGGTTCATCGCCTCACTCTTCAGGCAGATGCCTGGGCCGGAAGTCGAAGTCACGGCGAGTGCTCCAGCAAACGAAGCACCTACGGCACTTGCGCAGCCTGCAATCTCGTCCTCGCATTGAACGGTAATCACGCCGAGGCTCTTGTGCTTCGAGAGTTCGTGAAGAACGTCGGTAGCGGGTGTGATGGGATAAGACCCGAGGTAGAGCTTCAGTCCGGCCTTCTCGGCAGCTGCGATGAAACCATACGCCGTAGCCTTGTTTCCGGTTATATCCATGTACCGGCCGGGCACTTTGTTCTTGGTCTCGACGCGATAGACATTTGCTACGCTGGAGTGCGTGTTGTGTCCGTAATCGTAGCCTGCCTGAATGACTTTGATGTTCGCTTCGGCAATTTCGGGCTTCTTCGCGAACTTCTCGCGCAGGAAGTTGAAGGCGACATTCAAGTCTCTGTCGAACAACCAGCACACCAGTCCGAGGGCGAACATATTGCGGCATTTGCTCACGCTCTTGGCGTCCATACCGCTATCGGCCAGGCAATCCTTCACCATCGTCGTGAGAGGGCAGGCAATCACTCTGTCCGCATCAATCCCCATCTCGCCGAGATAGTCCTCGGTTTGGAACTGTGCCTTCTCCAAGTCTTTAGGTCCGAAGCTGTCCGTATCAATAATGATGGCGGCATCGGGCTTGGCGTAGCGATACTGCGTCTTGAGCGCTGCGGCATTCATTGCCACGAGGACATCGCAGAGGTCGCCAGGCGTGTAGACCTGTTCGGCACCGATGTGAACCTGGAAACCGCTTACACCCGTGAGCGAGCCTTGCGGAGCTCGGATGTCGGCAGGATAGTCCGGGAACGTACTGATACTGTTGCCCACGGTGGCGGACACAGTAGAAAAAATATTTCCGGCGAGCTGCATGCCGTCGCCGGAATCTCCAGAGAATCTAACTACTACAGATTCCTTTTCCTTTATTTCCATCGTTAACTATTAACTATGAACTCTAAAATGTGAACTTTAAAGCAGTACTCCCGCCGGGAATCGAACCCGGATCGACGGTTTAGGAAACCGTTGTTCTATCCATTGAACTACAGGAGCTCCAAGCAGTTCTGCCCGTCTTGCAGAGCAAAACTTGGCCTTCCGTTATCCTAAATTCGCGTGCAAAGGTACAACAATTAATTGAAAGATGAAAGACGAAAGATGAAAAAAATGAAACTTCACACGCGAAAAACGTAAACATCACACTAGTTAAACCCAAACGTAACACTATACGATTGCAATCGTCACACTAGTCATTCGCAAACTTCACACTAGTCATTCGCGAACTTCAAACGTGAAAAACGCAAACTTCACACTAGTAAATCACAAACTTCACTGGGGACGTTTGACAAGTTCGCCAGAAGTATGCTACGATTTCACCTGTTCTTGCTAATATTTCACCTCTTTTCTTGCTTTTCAGAAGAATTTTGCATAACTTTGCAAAGCAGATTATACAAATTAAACATCTATATGAAAGAACAACTGACAAAACTGATTACGGCTTACAACTGGCGGCTTGCAGCTTGCAGTTTGCTGCTTTCGTGCCTGCCTGCCCTGCAAAGTTCGGCACAGACTCCCACAACTGGAGAAGCGGCCAAGACGGAAGCCTCGAAAGCCGACCCGCAGAAACCGAAGAAAAAGATTAGCGGACAACTCCTCGACGAACAAGGCGAACCCCTCATCGGAGCCAGCATCGCCGTCAAAGGAACCGACGAAAGAGCCATCACGGACATCGACGGAAACTACACTATCATGACCGCCGAAGACAATCCTACACTCGTCTTCTCCTACATGGGATTCCAGACGAAGGAAGTTGCTCTGAGTCAAAATTCAATGGTCGATGGCGGGTGGTCAATGGTCAATGTGGAAATGTCGGAAGACTCGGCACAACTCGAAGAGGTGATTGTAACGGCTCTCGGCATCAAGCGTGAGAAGAAGATGCTCGGCTATGCAGTCCAAGACCTCAAGAGCGAGCAGCTGAACCTGACGGGAGACCCTTCCGTCACCTCAGCCCTCTCAGGCAAAATCGCCGGCGTCGAAATGAATACTGCACCGACGGGACTGGGCGGCTCGACCAAGATAACCATTCGCGGCAACTCCTCTCTCACGGACAACAACCAGCCGCTCTGGATCGTAGACGGCGTTCCCTTCTCCGACAACCAGACGAGCGACGTGACTGCTTACGGCGGATACGACAGAGGCGGAACCGTCTTCGACCTCAATCCCGAAGACATCGAGTCGATATCCGTCCTGAAAGGCCCTAATGCAGCAGCCCTCTACGGAGCCCGAGCCGGTAACGGCGTCATTCTTGTCACCACAAAGAAAGGTGCGAAAAAGGACGGTTGGGGCATCAGCTATTCCGGAACCTTCACTTGGAGCCAAGCTGCGGAAACCATCAAGTTGCAGAACAAATACGGCCAAGGCAGCAACGGCGAAAAGCAATACATCTATAACGACGACGGAGAAATCGTTCGCATGACTGGCGAAAACTCCTTCGGACCCCTGCTCGACGGGGAAATGGATTACACCTGGAACGGCACCCGAATCCCCTACAAAGCTTACGGAAACAAGCTGACCGACTACTTCAAGACAGGTTTCTCGCACTTCCACTCTGTAGCTTTGGGCAAACAGACCGATTCGTCCCACTTCCGACTCTCCTTCGGATACAACGACAATCGAGGCATGTTCAAGGATGAACGCCTTAATAAAATGACAATCGACCTCAATGCAGGACAGCAGATAAACAAATGGCTTTCCGTTGACGGCAAGATCTCCCTCTCCAGGACAAAAGCCGACAATCGTCCTCAAACAGGACTTTGGGGCGAAGTCGGGCAGTTGCTCCTCGTCCCCGCAAACGTCCGACTTTGTGATCTGGCACAATACAGCACCCCGCTCAGGCCTCATCAGAACTGGTTCGGACCAGACCAACACTACAGCAACCCATACTACATTCGCCATCAAATGCAGAACAGCGGCGAACGACTCCGTGCTTTCGGATACTTCGCAGGCAATCTCGACATCAAGCCTTGGCTGAAATTCCAGGCAAAGTACGCTTTCGACTATTATCGCACACGCATTCAAGAAACCAATCTCAGCCTTGCAGACCAGGCCATCACTACTGGCGACGACACTTGGCAATCGAAGCTGACCGAAGATGGCATGTACCGAGGCGAGACGAATCACTTCGAGCATAACATCTCCGCAATGTTCCTCGGCGACTACACCCTCAACGATGATTGGCGATTCGGCTACACTTTGGGAGGCAACATCATGTATCAGAAGTACGAACTTCTCGGAGCTTCCGTGCAGAATATGCTCATCAAAGACAATTGGCTCTTCAATACCGCCGAGAAGCTCAACAGCGCAAAAGACGCCGGAAGCGACAGAGCGATGTACTCCGTCTTTGCTTCCGCTCAAGTTGCTTTCAGGGAATATCTCTCGCTCGACCTGACCGCTCGAAACGATTGGTCGTCCACCCTTCCCTCCAGCAACCGCTCGTTCTTCTATCCCTCGGCTTCGTTGAGCTACATCTTCTCCGATTTCATGAACTCAATCGACAAGCCGCTCCCCAAATGGGTGACTTTCTCGAAGCTCCGCCTCTCTTGGGCCCAGGTCGGTAAAGACCCGGAACCCTACAACCTCTACAACACCCAGTTGTACAGCTTCTCGAATGGTGTTCGCCAATCTGCCGTGCAAACCATCAAGATGAACAACAACCTGAAGCCCGAGATCAAGACCTCCTACGAGATTGGTCTCGACATGAAATTCCTGCAGAACCGTCTCGGCTTCGACTTCACATATTATTATAATAGCACGAAGAACCAGGCAATGCTGGTCGACGCCTCTTCTCCGTGGAGCCAGCAATGGGTGAATGCGGGCAAGATCAACAATAAAGGCATCGAGTTCACACTCTATACGACACCCGTCAAGACAAAGGATTTCACCTTCGACCTCAACCTGAACCTCGCTCACAACGTCAGCACAGTCGACGAGTTGGCTGACGGCGTGAACCGCATCTACTTTGCCGGCGACTCGCACATGCCCGTCAAAGTCGGTGCCGTAACAGGCGGAAAACTTGGCGACATCTATGCAAACAAACTCATGAAACGCGACGAAGCAGGCAAAGTCATACTCGATGCAAACGGACTACCACAGCCCGAAACGGGTGGCGGCAATCAGGAACAATGGCTTCTCGACCATCCAATCGGCAACATTCAGCCTAAATTGTTAATGTCCCTGATGCCCACCTTCAACTATCGCGGCATTATCCTTTCAGGCTTGATAGACGCCAAGATTGGCGGCGATATTGTCAGCGTTTCCGAAGGTATGGCGACAATGGTGGGAACGTCAGAGCGTACACTCGACCGCGACTTCCCCAATGCTCAACGCTATTACCAGACAATCGGACTCTATTCATCAGAGCAAGGCTATGCCGAAGAGTTCGTTCATGATGCTTCTTTCATCAAGTTGAAGGAACTTTCCATCGGTTACGACTTCCCGAAGAAGTTGTTCCAAAAGGCTCCACTCACTTCCCTCCGACTCTCCTTCGTTGCCCGCAATCTCTGCTTCCTCATGAAGAACGCCCCGGGCAATCCCGAAGGCGGCTACGACACAAGCATGTTCTCGCAAGCACTCGACTTCCTTGCCGTTCCTTACGCACGAACATATGGTCTCACTCTTAACTTAGGATTCTGACATTATGAAACGCTATATATATAATAAGGTAAGCCTCAGCCTCCTCTCTTCGGCTATCTTCCTCCTCTCTTCTTGCTATGATCTCACCGAGATGAGCCATAATCCTTATGAGATAGAAGGCAATGGGGGAACTGCAAATGGCGAGGTCATCAATGTGGATGACGATACAAAATACGCCGACATCAACCTCAGCTTTGCCGTCACAGCAGAAGACTCTGCCTATTGGAAAGAGTACATCAGCGCCGTTCCCAACGACTTCCGGTCTTTCCTCTATCAGAGTTATTACTCGCAATACCAGCGTGCAACCAACCTCACCCACGATATCTATTCAGGTTACGGAGCCTACAATCAGCCGAAACACATGAATGGTTCGCCCAGATACGGTTATACGGATGGTTGGTCGGCATATCGATGGGAAGATTTCTACAACCAACGCTGCACGGAATACCGCAACATCCTGCGTGCCCTCAAGTTCAATGACACCCCGGATCGCTACAAGAACATGTTCTACAAAACACGTATTTACATGGCATTCGTCTTGTTGGCTCACACAGATACTTATGGCGACATGCCTTGCAAGGAATATGTGCAGGCCAAGATACCCGAGCAGAACAACGTGGCATACAACACACAAGAAGAGATTTACGACTGCATGTTTCGCATGCTCGAACAGGCTGTCGACTCCATCAAACCTAATGATGACAGTCAGTACAACCTTACCGACGACGACATCTGCTACTTTGGCGATGACCTGAAATGGCTTCGCTTCGCCAACACCCTGCGTCTGCGTATGGCACTTCGCATTTCAAATGTCGATCCGGAACGTGCCAAGAAGGAAGGTGAGGCTGCCCTCAACAACCAGTACGGCCTGCTTGAATCGAACGAAGACAACATGCAAACTGTTCCCAAATATGCTCCCGTCAGCATAGGTGGCGAAGATGCTGGAGGCGACGAGAACGGTATGGCGATGTGCTCGGTTGCTTATGGTGGCGAGTTCGTCCTGTCGTGGGATATGGAACAGTTCTACAGGAACCTCTCGACGGGCGGTGCCGAGTACACCATCAAGACAGGTCGCACAGGTAGCACCACGAAGGTTATCGACCCGCGCTGTCTGAAATGCTGGTACAGGGCACACATGACTTCCGAAACCCTTGCAGCAGGCGAGGAGTCTCTTCGCGAGGATTATGCGGGCTGCCACCGCAATGCTCAGGACGATCTCCTCTCAATGTCCGTGCTTAACTATAGCCTGACAAAGACTCAGCCCAAACCTACATCGAAGGATTTGAATCCCGACTTCTACTTCAATTACTGCCGTCCCCATGTATGGCTCGGCTATGCAGAAAGTCTTTTCCTTAAAGCTGAAGCAGTCCTTCGAGGCTGGAGCGGAGAAAGTTTGACGTTGTCTGTAGAGGATTTTGTTCGTGCCGGCATAAAGGCTTCAATGGAACATTACTCAGTGGATGCTGCCGAGGCACAATCGTATATTGATGGCGTCGTGGCGTTCAACGATGGAACTTTCCAAAGCGGAGACAACGAACGCATCCTCGAAGCGCTCATCACCCACAAGTGGATGGCAGTCTTCCCGAACGGCAACGAAGGTTGGGCTGACTTCCGTCGTACAGACTATCCTGCCCTCGAAGGCATGTACGACATTGAGACAGGAACCGTTACCAACACATCTGGCGACCCAATTCTAGACCATCACCTCATCAAGCGAATCCTCTATCCCAATAGTGAAAGCCAGAATCAATACTATCAGAACAATGCTGAACTGCAGGAAAAGAACCGGCAGAGCACGCGACTTTGGTGGGACGTCGACGATACGATGGACGACAACGGCAACAGAAAGACCTACAACAACTTCAGATAAATACAATTCTAAATACACTCATTATGAATTTAAAACATCTTTCTCTCACGGCAGTCATCTTGCTGGCAGCCTCAACGACAAGCTTCGCCCAGCAACCCTTCAATGTATGCTGCCATCCTCAAGACATCAAGAATTGGACTCCAGGATCTAATCCCGATGATGCGTTCAATGTTTCAAAGGTGCCTTTACAAACGCGCTTCAAGGAACCAACCTTGATGAAAGCCAACTCTACACAATTCTATGACGGACAGATCTGCAACTCCACCATCCTCTACCCTACTTGTTCACTCTGCCCGTCGCAAGGTGAATTGGGTAACTTCCTTGGTTATCAGCCAACTTATTGGCAGTACATGGACAAGTTGGTCTATTGGGCTGGTGCAGCTTCGGAAGGCATAATCAACATTCCGCCTGCCGGATCTACTGATGCGGCTCACCAAAGCGGTGTTAAATCATTAGGTAACATCTTCTTCCCACCTGCAGCTTTCGGTGGCACGCAAGTCTGGGTTCGCGAGATGTTGGCTCAGGAAGGCGGCCACTATCCAATGGCTATCAAACTCTATGAAATGGCTAAATACTATGGTTTCGACGGATGGTTCATCAATGAAGAAACTGGTGGCGGTTCACAAAGTGAGTGGGAAGCCTTCTTCCGCGAGTTCTACGCCGCAGCAATGGCTGATGACCCTAACACCCAAATGGAGCTGCAATGGTACAATGCCTCACGCACACCCAACACCGGCATCCTCAAGACGCACATCAATACATCGCAGTTCGTGGAGTACGGCGCCGTGAAAGACTACCGCGGATATGCCGAACAACTCGGTTGCACCGAAGCACAGACTTTCTCGAAGATTTATGCAGGTATCGAACTGGCACAAGCTGGCCACCTAGGTTGGACATCGGCTCTGAACAGTGCCATGCCCACTACAGGCCATGTAGGTTCGCTCGACCTCTTCTGCCCTGAAACAAAGATATGGGAAGATCCTGCAAAGAGAGCCTTCAAGTCTGCAAGCGATTGTCACGGCGAAACTGCATACCCCATCGCAAAGACCGTATTCGACAATGAGGAGGATATGTGGGTAAATACCAATTCCGACCCGACAGTAATTCCCTCAAGTGGCTTCCCTGGCGTGTCAAGTCGAATCTTGGAACGTTCTGCAATTACATCTATGCCGTTCGTGAGCGATATGGCTGTAGGTAATGGCAAACATCGTTTCGTAAATGGTGAGATTAGGGGTACTATGGATTGGTACCACTCTGGCATGCAAAGTGTGTTGCCGACTTGGCGTTGGTGGATTGAAAAGAATAACGGACTTTCGGTCTCAATCGATTGGGATGATGCTTGGAATGTAGGTTCAAGCTTCAAGATTTCAGGCACATTGTCATCAGGCAGCCATTTAGTTCGTTTATATAAGACGCAGATTCCCGTGACAAATGGCGGCACCTTCCGTGTTGTCTACAAATCGTCTAGGCGTTTAACAATGCAAGCAAAACTCTCCACCGAGAGTTCGGTAGAACCAAATGTAACATTATCAGGCGAAACGACAACAGTAAACGGATGGACTATCTGCGACTTCGATCTCTCCTCTCTCAACGGAAAGACGATTTACATGCTTGGCTTCAGCATCAAAGCCGCTGCTGCTTTGTCAAACTATTCACTCAATATCGGTCAGGTTGCAGTCCTGCCCGCAAACTATTCGCCAGCCCCTGTGGAAGTAACAAACTTGTCTACAACAAGTGTTTTAGGCGAAGAGAAGGGTGATATACGCGTCACTTGGAAATACAATTGGACGAACGATTTCGACCATTTCGACATCTATACACAAACGATGGACGGCACAAAGAAACTCGTCGGACAGACTCGCGACGAAGGTTTCTACATTCCCAGTTTTGAAAGGAATGGTTCCGACAGCTATGTTTCCGTACTTGTAGTGCCCGTCATGAAAGACGGTGTGGAGCAACCCGCAAACGAACTTCAAGTGAATTATCCTGCTCCCACAGCTCCAAAAGTAACTTATTCTGTCGCTCCAAAGAGTTATGTTTTGGTTGGCGAAGCAGTTACTGTAACAGCCAATTGTACAGGTCATCCCACAAGCTATCTTTGGACGCTTCCCGAAGGTGTGAGCCTCGTTTCAGGAGGTCTGACAGAGCAGTCTGTTGTGGTCAAGTCGAATACCGAAGGTAAGATAACACTCACAGTTGCCGCCACCAATGAAGTTGGCACGACAGAGTACTCTGCAGAGGCTTTCGACGTCTTTGCCGACGCTGCCGCACAGAACTCCGTTTACAACATTATCAGGGGAAAGACGGTGGTAAGCTTCAGTGGTTCGACCAATTCCACTGAGGTGCCCAACAAGATTATCGATGGCGTGACCAACCCCTCGGCAACCTCTTCCAAGTGGTGCAACATATCTCCCGACAATGAAGTCGTGTTTGATGCGGAAGGTGCTTATCGCATTTACGGATTCGTCATTTACGACGGCAACGCAGGTCCCGAGTCTGGTGTTGACCAAATTGACACTTACACTATCGAGTTGTCACAAGACGGCACCAATTGGCAAACTGTTGTTGACAACCACACACCTGGCAACGAGAAGATTTCAATCAAGAGCGACTACATTGCTCCCGTGAAAGCCCGTTATGTCCGACTGCGTCCACATGTGAACGGAACACTTCGCATCTGGGAATTTGAAGTGTATGGTAAGGAGGACAACAACCTGACGATGACTATCGAACCTAAGGAAACGAAACTCTTTGCCGGCGAAAGCAAGAACATCAAAGTCCATTATGATTTGGGTGGCGACAAGCGGGAGGAATACTTTGTCTGCACTGCAAAGTCCGCTACAGGTAATGCCACCATCGGAGAGATTACGGAAAATGTGAAGGAACAGACTTTCACGGTTCCCATTTATGCTGGCCTCGCTTTCGGTAACGACGAAATCACCATTACCATCAACAATGGCGGCGCTTATCAGGAACGCACGCTTTCCTTGACAATCGACTCCGATACCCAGCCCAACATCCTTGCCGGGAAGACGGCTAAAGTGCGCCATTTCCAGGCCGACTACTCTTATGAGGCAGCCTACAACGAGTACAATATCAGCACTCTTACCGATGGAGACAAAGCTGCAGAAGGTCTTTTGGAGATTGAAGACTTCTCCACTCATAAGCGCGACCTTTGGGCTATCTTCGAGGCACCGACTGCTGAGGGATGGAACATCGCCAAGGTGATCATCTATCTGCCTGACAATAACTTCGGCGAAAACGACAACGGAAATGAAGGAACTGTAACCAAGACCGTAGAAATCTGCGTGGGTAACGACCTCTCATCAATGCAGAGCATCAAGACTTTCACAGATCTGGACGGCGTTTCCAAGTTGTCGTACATCTTGCCGGAATACAAGAACACGAAGTACCTCGCCATCGTATCGACCCTCAACGCTTACTTCTATCCCTCTATGGCAGAGGTTGAAGCGTACGAGCAATTCGAGGAGGCCATCGCTCTAAGCGGAGCTGTGGATATCTCGAACTGGGCTGACGATGTCCTTGCGGAAGGCACTCCTGTGACGAGCTACACGGATGCGACCCTTGACAATCAAGGCTGGTGCCTCTTCACTCCGGAAGTCAGACAGGCTGGTTCGCTGCCGATTGTGAACGGAAAGCTGACCACGAACAGCGGCATCGAGTACACCATCGATCCTGCTGCAAAGAATGCTTTGGTACTCAAGACTGCCAACACCGCAAAGATGCTTGAGTTCACGAATCCCGCCAACTGCGAAGAGCTCTACTTCATCGTCATTTCGGCAGAAGGAGCATCTACCCTAAGGGCTGCGGTCAACTATGAAGACGGCACTTCGGAGCCTGCACAGCAGTTCTCGGTAAGCGACTGGTATAGCGGCAGCTCTGGTCAGGGCGAAGCCATCTACGGTCTCGACCGCATCAAGCGCGGCAGCGGCAACGGTTACAGCGCCGACCAGTTTGACGGACGCACCAACTTCCGCATCTTCGAATACACGCTTTCCGCAGACAAGAGCAAACGCACTAAAGGCATCACATTCACTTCCATGACATCGGGCAAGATACCCACCATCCTCGGTATTGCCAAGAAAGGCTTCAAACCGGCCAATCCCGATGCTATCGAGAAGACAGGAGCTTCGGGCTTGAACAAGATAGTAGGCATCTACTCCTTGGACGGTCAGAAGCTGAATGGACTGAAGCGTGGCGTCAACATTATCCGCTTTGCTGACGGCTCGGCAAAGAAAATTGTGAAGAAGTAAACTCACCGCAGAATTGATCTGCAAACTCAAAATAGGAAGCCCCGCCGTTCTGAATCAGACGACGGGGCTTTCCTTTTGAATTTCGCTCGCAAGATAAAGAATAAAACTTGGCGTGCCTCGTTGGCAAACGTCACGTGTGAAGTTTGCAAAGTTCACGTGTGAAAATGGCAAACTTCACTGCAGTCGTTGGGAAACTTCACTGGCGATATTTTAGGTTTCACGTTCTGTACTTGCAACAATCACACTTTCAGGAAGATACGATTGCGATAGAGAACATAGAGGAACAACCAGCAAACTGCGATATATGCCACTTGAGTGAAGAAGGTTTGGGAATTCTCGGGCATCAATTTCACCAGTCCGCCAAAGAGTTTCTCCGAGGTATAGGAGAAGCGGATAAACCTTTGAGCAAGATAGATGGTGATGGAGTTCATGCCGATTACTGTGAAGAAGAGGGTCCACCTTCGCCATTCAAGCACGTCTATAATAAGATAGAAGAGAGCGAACATCAGCACAGAATAGGCTCCCACAACCATCACGAACGAGCTCGTCCACATCTTCTTGTTGATGGGGAACACTTCGTTCCAGAGCAAACCTATTGCCAGCAAAACAATGCCTGCAAGTATCATCCACAATACCTTTTTGCCAGGAGTCAGACCATTTCGTTTCGACTTCACCAATTCGCCTGTAAACATGCCCAAAAGCGCTGTTCCGATAGCGGGAATGACGCTCAGGATGCCTTCCGGATCGATGTTCCCATAATAGATCCTGCCTGGCAGAAGAATGCGATCCACATAGCCCACAAAAGAGCCTTGAGCGCTGAAGATGTCCTCACCATTCCCGTCTGGAGCTGGGATGAAACCTGCTACAAGCCAATATCCGACGAGCAGAACGGACGTGATTCCCACTCTGGTCTTCCAACCGGTATGTATGAAAATGAGTGCCGCAAACATCCAAGCCAAACCGATTCGACCTAGAACGCTGGCATAACGAAGACTCTCGAAGTCGAAGTCGAGCAGTCCATTATAGACAACTCCCAAGAAAACAAGCATCAAGCCACGAACGATGACTTTCCTGTGGATTGCCCATTCAGAGCGGCCATTCTGGCGTTGTTTCGCCAAAGAAAACGGGAAAGAAATACCTGCGATGAAGAGGAAAAGCGGGAAGATGGTGTCGTGATGGCGAAGTCCGTGCCATTCAACGTGATCCATCTGCTCGGCAATCGCCTGAGTAAACGGGCAGGGAAACCATTCGGCAAGGGCGATAAGAAGGGCTGCGCCACCCATTATAAACAACATATCGAAGCCTCGAAGGGCATCTATCGACATTAATCGGTCTGTTTTCACGTTTTTCATTTTAGTTTTTGGTTTTATAGATTACGAATTGTGACTTTTCTTGGGCTGTTAGTACCTGAACGAACTTCCTCCTGCAAACTCTCGAAGCAGACTTGAAGGAGGAACCTGATCGCCAGGAATGCCTCGGAAATATGCCATAAATTTACGCAAGCGAGATGCCTCGGCATACTCGATAGCCCTTTCCGGAACCTGTTCCAAGATGGGCACAACCTGTTCGCGAATCACGCCTAACTCGTAAAGAAGGGCACTGTTGAATGTCGCATCAGCAAGTTTCTGGAAGGGGAATATCCATTTCTCCTCGCCGGAACTGACGCTTGGAGCACGTTTGATGGTCTCTACTGCAGAATAACCGCGATGTTTATAGTCGCGAAGAATGCGGCGAAGCAAGCGGATATCGGCAGTCGGAATGTGGTTGTGGTCATCGAGCTGAATGGTTGTGAGGGTGGAGACATAGATGCGGAACTTCTTCTCTTCAGGTATCTGTTGCGTCAGAATCGGGTTGAGAGCGTGATTGCCTTCAAGGATAATGACATCTTCAGGACCGATCTTCAACTTGCGTCCCTCGAAAACTCGTTTCCCAGAAGGAAAGTCATAACGCGGAAGCTCCACCTCTTCGCCGTTCAACAACTCATTCATCTGCTTGTTGAAGAACGTCGTATCTACTGCTCCGATACATTCAAAGTCGTATTCTCCGTTTGCATCTTTTGGCGTATCGACGCGATTGACGAAATAGTCGTCTGTGCTGATTGTATGAGGACGCAAGCCGCAAGCCATCACAAGGATAGCCAACCGTTTTGCCGTCGTTGTCTTACCGCTACTGCTAGGGCCGGCAAGCAGGACAATACGGGCACCTCTCTCCGCTATCTCGTCGGCAATATCGCTAAGTTTCTTCGACTGCAAAGCCTCGCTGACGTTGATAATGTCCGAAGCATAGCCCTCCTTGATGGCATAATTGAGTTCGCCAACTGTTCTGACGCCAAGTATTTCCTGCCATCTGTGATGCTCGGTAATCACGTCGAGCATCTGCTTGCTCTGCTCCATTATCTCTTCCAACTGAGAAGGGTCCTTCTGCGATGGAGCACGAAGAAGCATGCCATCATAGAACTTGATGAGGTCGAACAAATGGATCTGACTGGTTCGAGTAAGCAGACAACTGTAGAAATAATCGACGGTATCGCCCAGCTTGTAGTAATATGTATAGAGGTCATCTTGGCTTTCCAACAACTGAACCTTGCTCTTCATGCCTCGCTTCTCGAACATCTCGATTGCCTCTTCTATAGGGCATTGAATGCGATGGATGGGCATATCGGCATCGATTATCTCCTGCATACGGCGCTTGATGCGAAGGATATCCTCATCCTCGACAGGACGATCCATGCGAAGCTGACAATAATAGCCACGACAAATAGAACCGCCGATAAGCAGTTGTGCGCCAGGATAGGTGTCCTCAACGGCTTTCGCAAGGATGAAGAAGAGCGTTCGTGTATAGGTTCGCATTCCGCTTGGGGAAGAGAGCGACAGGAACTCCACATCTTTATTATTATAGAAGCGGTAGTTCATGCCCTGCACTTTATTGTTGACGCGAGCCGCTACAGGACCGTAATCCATGTGGAAGTTCGCTATTGCAAAGGCATCATAGAGATTGCTGCCGAAGGGAACACTTATTCTCTTTCCATTGTTGCGGCAGCGTATTCTAAGTTCGTTTGGCATGATATTTCGTAAGGTTGAGTTTTTCGAGTTTAGATTAAAGATTCAGAGTTGCCATCAGTTCCTGCATACCTTCGCTCGCACCCTTCATGATGTGATGCACTTCCTCATCGCTGTTCCATGCGACAGGCTTGGGATCGATGAGATAAATGGGTGTGCCTGGAGGAACGCAACGAGTCAGTCCTGCAGCGGGATAAACGTTCAGGCTGGTACCGATGACTATGAGCAGATCGGCTTTCGCACATTCCTCGACAGCTTTATCTATTTCAGGAACAGCTTCACCAAACCAGACGATGAAAGGACGAAGCTGGCTTCCGTCGTCAGCAAGGTCGCTCATTTTCACTTCATAATGTGTTGGGTCGAGCGTCTTGATATAGCGAGGGTCATTAGGCGACCAACTGCTCGTCACCTTCACCAGTTCGCCATGAAGATGTATGACATAACTACTGCCTGCCCGTTCATGCAAATCATCCACATTTTGCGTCACGACGGTTACTGCATGCTTATCTTCAAGTTTTGCCACGAGTTCATGTCCGAGGCAAGGTTTCACGTCGAGCAATTGCTTGCGACGCACATTATAAAACTCTGTTACAAGTTCCGGATTGCGTGCCCAACCTTCTGGAGTGGCGACATCTTCCACGTTATATTGATCCCACAATCCGCCGTTATCGCGAAATGTGCTGATGCCGCTTTCTGCGCTCATGCCGGCTCCTGTCAAGACTACTACTCTCATATTTTCCACCATTTTACGTTAAAGATATGCAAATATAGCAAAAAAAACGAAGCGAATGCTTAAAGAGTGGAGAAAATGTTATAATTTTGCTGCGCATTTTAAATAAAAACGTTTTATATATGGACAAAATAAGTTATGCTTTGGGGCTCGGAATAGGGCAACAGATAAAAAGCATGAACATAGAGAACTTCAGCATTGAGGACTTTGCGAAGAGCATCAGCGATGTGATGGAAGGCAAGGAAACCGCCTTCTCAAACCGCGAAGCACAGATCATGCTGCAAGAGTATTTCACGAAGAAACAGAAGGAAGAGGCTCAGGCACACATTGCTGAAGGCAAGGCCTACCTCGATGCGAATGCCAAGAAGGAAGGCGTGACCGTTACGAAGAGCGGCCTGCAGTATGAGGTTTTGCAGGAAGGAACGGGCAAGAGCCCTAAGGCTACCGATACGGTTCGCTGCCATTATGAGGGACGTTTGCTCGACGGAACCGTCTTCGACAGCAGCTACAAACGTGGCGAACCTGCCGACTTCGGACTGAATCAGGTCATTACAGGCTGGACCGAAGGCGTTCAACTGATGAAGGAAGGTGCAAAGTTCCGCTTCACCATCCCCTATCTGTTGGCTTACGGAGAACAAGGTGCTGGCGCAAACATACCGCCTTTCAGCACACTCATCTTCGACGTAGAACTGATAAAAGTATTGTAAATCACAAACTCATTAACTTATAAACACAATTAAAATGAAGAAATTTTCAATTCTGGCAGCCGTTGCTTTGGCTGCTATTCTGTGGAGCTGCGGTAATGGCGCTCCCAAAGCTAACCTGAAGGACGACGTTGATACACTGACTTATGCAGTTGGCGTGGCACAGACTCGTGGCCTGAAAGAGTACATGACTCAGCGCATGAATGTCGACACAACCTATATGGACGAGTTCTTCAAGGGCCTGAAAGAAGGTGCAAATGCTGGCGACAACAAGAAGAAGGCTGCCTACTATGCTGGTATTCAAATGGGTCAGCAGATCGCTCAACAGTGGATTCCCGGTCTCAGCTACGAGATCTTCGGCGAAGACAGCACTCGCACAGTCAGCCTTCAGAACCTTCTGGCCGGCTTCATCTCAGGTGCTAACGGCAAGGACTGCAAGATGACTGTCGACGAAGCAGAGCAGACAATGCAGACAATGATGCAGACCGTCAAGGCCAGAGTGATGGCTGAAAAGTATGGCGACTGGAAGAAAGAGTGCGAAAACTACATGGATAGCATTGCCAAGAAGGAAGGCATCAAGGAACTGGGCGACGGCGTTTACTACGAAGTCATCACAGAAGGTAAGGGTGCTATCCCAGCTGACACCAACAGAGTTAGCGTCAACTACGAAGGCAAGCTCCTCAACGACACTATCTTCGACAGCAGCTACGAGCGCAAAGAACCCGCTAAGTTCCGCTGCAACCAGGTTATCCCAGGTTGGACAAAGGCTCTGACCAACATGCCTGTAGGTTCTACTTGGATGGTTTACATTCCTCAGGAACAGGCTTACGGAGAGCGTGAAGCCGGCAAGATCCTGCCTTATTCTTGCCTCATCTTCAAGATCGAACTTCTTGGCATCGAGTAATCTGCAAGCACAATGAAGAAGTTTATCCTGTTTGCACTCTGTGCCTGCATATCTTTGGGCATGAGTGCTGCAAAGAAGAACACAAAGAAGAATAAATCCAAGCAACCAGTTGAGGTGGTCGATACGGTTAGTGTCGACACCTTCAGCTACTTCTTTGGTCGTGCCAATTCCAATGGGTTGAAGGGTTACTTGGCTCAGCGAATGGGTATCGACACAACTTATGTTGCCGACTTCCTGAAGGGCTTTGAGCAAATGACTCTCACCGAAGCCGACAAGAAGGAGAAGGCCCGTCTGGCTGGCATCGAGATTCGTCAGCAAGTAGAGCAGCAGGTCTATCCAGGTGCCTCCAAGCAGGTGAATGACAGCACCGATATCCTGAACAAGACACTCTTCCTGAAGGGTTTCCGCGACGGCTTCTCTGGCGAAAATGCCACCGTTTCGATGGATAGCACCCAGAAGCTCGTCAAGAAGCAGATGGAGTACTACCATAGGGTCAACATGGAGAAGAAGTATGGCGCAAACCGTATTGCAGGCGAAGAGTTCCTCAAGGCTAATGCCAAGAAGGACAGCGTGAAGGTCACTCCAAGCGGTCTGCAATACAAGATCCTGACTCAGGGCACTGGCGAGATTCCCACAAAGGAAGCCAAGGTGAAGGTCAACTACGAAGGTCACCTCATTGACGGAACTGAGTTCGACAGCTCGTACAAGAGGAACAAGCCCGTCACCTTCCCCGTCGCTCAGGTTATTGCCGGATGGACAGAAGCCCTTTGCATGATGCCTGTAGGCAGCAAGTGGATGCTTTATGTGCCTCAGGAACTGGCTTACAAAGACAAGGAACAGAGCAAGATTCCTCCTTTCTCCTGCCTCATCTTCACCGTTGAGCTTTTGGAGATTGAAAAGGAAGCTACGAAAAACTAAGCACGCCTAGTTGGCAAACTTCACACGTGAAAAAGCCAAACTTCAAACGTGAAGTTTGCCAACATCAAAGGCGACGTTTGGCAACGTCACTGCAGATGTTCCGAAACACAACTTCAAACGAATCCTAAAAACTAACACTGACAATATGAAGAAGTCACTTTTCCTTGCGGTTCTGCTCCTTTCGAGTTTTGTCGCAAACGCGCAGAAGAAAGTCAGCGCAACGAGTCCAGACGGACAGACTAAAGTAACGGTAACCGTTTCCGACCGTATCTATTATGACGTAGAAAGTCATGGAGAGCTGCTCTTCAAGCAGAACTTCATCGGCATGACACTCAGTGATCGTACCCTCGGAGAGAAGCCTTCCCTCAAGGGCAACAAGGTTACGAAGGTCAACGAGACCATTACACCTATCCATCCCCTCAAGTTCAGCAAGGTCGAGAACAACTACACTTTGCTCACGCTAACCTTTGGCGGAGGCTACAAGGTTGAGTGGCGCGTCTATAACGACGGTGTTGCTTACCGCTTCATCACTGCCCTGAAGGGCGACATCGAGGTGATGGGCGAAGTAGGAACCTGGCAGTTGGCAACGCCCAGCAAACTCGTTCTGCAGCAACCTGGTGGCTTCAAGACAAGCTGCGAGGAGAACTACTCAGTCGTTGAAAGCAATGCCTGGAAGGCTGACGACAAGATGAGCGAACTGCCCATCCTCGTTATGGGCGAGAAGCAGAAAGTCCTCATCTCCGAGTTCGACCTGTTTGATTATGCAGGTGTCTTCCTCAAGTCTGTTGGCGAAGGCACCAACGCTTTCTCCATCATCCAGCCAAAGTGCCCCATTGAATACCAGGATGACGGCGACCGCAGACACAAGATTCTCAAGGAAGCAGACTATGTTGCCAAGACACAAGGCACTCGCACATTCCCTTGGCGCTATATGCTCATCACTCAGAGCGACGGACAATTGGTGGAGAGCACAATGCCTGTTCGTCTCGCTCCAGCAAATGCCATTGGAGAAACCGATTGGATTAAGGTCGGACAAACTTGCTGGGACTGGCTCAACGGCATTCCCTTCGGTCCTGATGTAACTTTCAAATCTGGCATCAACCTTGACACCTACAAGTACTTCATTGATTTCGCAGCCCGCAATGGCGTGGGTTACATCCTCATAGATGAAGGTTGGGCGCTCAACACACGCAACCCCTTCGAGACCAATCCCGAGGTGCATCTGCCCGAGATTATCGCTTACGGCAAGAGCAAAGGCGTGGGCGTCATCCTTTGGTTGCCTTGGCTCACAGTCGAGCACCACATGGACCTCTTCCAGAAGTTTGAGGAGTGGGGCATCAAAGGCACGAAGATCGACTTCATGGACCGTCAGGACCAATGGATGGTCAACTTCTACGAACGCGTTGCCAAAGAGGCTGCCAAGCATCACATCTTTGTTGACTTCCACGGCGCATTCCATCCCAGCGGCTTGGATTACAAGTATCCCAACGTCCTGACCTACGAAGGTGTGCGTGGTATGGAGTATAACGGCAGCTGCAAACCCGATAATAGTGTATGGCTGCCCTTCATCAGAAATGCTGTCGGACCCATGGACTACACCCCAGGCTCAATGCTTAACTACCAGCCCGAACGCCATCATGGCGGCCGTCCCATCTGTGCAGGTGTTGGCACGAAAGTCTTCAACCTAGCTATCTTCGTGCTTTGCGAAAGCAACCTGCAAATGCTGATGGACAATCCCTGCCGCTACGACCAATGGCCCGACTGCCGCGACTTCCTCACAAGCGTGCCTGTGAATTGGGACGAGACACGAGTTGTCGCAGCTGAAGCAGGCCAGTATTGCGTAGTAGCAAAGCGCAAGGGCGACAAGTGGTTCATTGGTGGCATCACCAATAGCACTGAGCGTGACTTGCAACTCAAGCTCGACTTCCTGACTGCAGGAAAACAGTATAAGATGACGAGCTTCGAGGATGGTGTCAACGCACACATCATCGCAATGGACTATCTCCGCAAGGAAAGCAGAGTGAACAACTCGACAGTCGTGCCCATTCATATGGCTCGAAATGGCGGTTGGTGCGCAAGCTTCGACCTAGGAAGATAACAATCTGCACACAACAACAAGCGGGCGAAGGCTTTCACATCTGCCTTCGCCCGCTTTTTTGTAACTTTCTTATTTTTTTCATCACAGGCGGGAACATTATTCCTTTTTCTGCGTCTTTATAGTAGAGCAACGACATAATGGAGAAAGAAGCGTTCTGTACATTAGCACGTCAGCTGAGGGGTGACATCCTGTCCCTCAGTCGCCGCTTTCTTAGGGAAGAGAGCGAGGCAGAAGACAATGTGCAGGACACCTTGCTCAAGCTTTGGACCATCAGAGAACAGCTCGGCAGAGTCCGCTCTGTTCAAGCGCTGAGCTACGCCATCTGCAAGAATCTCTGCATCTCCAAGCTTCGCAAAAGGAGAATTGTTCCAATGGAGTTGAGCGACGAGATACGTCTCATCAGCACGCACGACTCACAGTGGATGCTCGAAGAAAAGGAGAATGCCGAGTGGCTCGAGGACAGCATCGCAGGGCTCCCTACTGCCCAGATGCAGATTCTAAGGATGAGCCAGCAGGACGGACTCGAGAACAACGAAATAGCAGAGGTGCTTGGTATCAGCGAAGTAACCGTTCGAACCGCACTCTGCAAGGCAAGAAAGAACCTCTTGGAGAAACTTATAAAGCGAACTCAATAATGGACAAGAAGACAAACATACGCGAACTGCTCGCCCGCTATATGGAAGGGGAAAGCACGCAGGCAGAACTGAAACTGCTCAAGGAATACTTTGATAGTGAGCAAAATCTGCCTACCGACTTAATTCCTTATGCTCATATGTTTGCCATCATAGAGGAGGAAACACCTACGCCAAGCACAGAGGCATTGGACAGGTTCTCTGAAGAACAAGTACTGAAAACGCAGCGTCGTCTTCCACTTTGGCCTTTCATAGCTGCAGCCTGCATTTCCGCCTTTGCCGTCATTCTGCTGGCACCACCTCAGCAGGAAGAGGAAAACATGGCAATCGCATACGTTGAAGGCAAGATGCTAAACGACAAACAAGTAGCCATGCAAATGGGAGAGAATGCCTTGCAAGAGATATTCAGCAACGGAAACCAAGAAGAACAACTTAGCGAATTATTCAACGAGCAATGAAACATCTAATCATAACACTTGCGCTCATCACAGCCACCCTGCCCCTCTCGGCACAGAAAGGTCTCCGCATTAACGAGGTCTTCGAGGGAAACATTATTAACGAACTGGCCATGCACGAAAGTCTCGTCAAGGGAGAAAGCCTCGAACCATTCAAACTGAAGGTGCTCCATACAGTCAAGTTCACTACTGGCAACTCGGCTCGCGACAAGGTGGAAGCGCTCTTCAAGGAAGACATGCAGGGTCGTCTCTCTGACGAGAACGACAATCTGGAACTTGAATATCGCGACGGACACCTCTACTACGCCATCGTTCAGATTGCCGACACTAAGAAAGGTCTGCACCGATACATCTGCTATCAATGCCGACAGGAAACGGGCGGAAACAGCATCACCCTCGTCTATATGGAAGGTAAAGCCAGCCTGGCAGACCTCAGGAAAACATTCAAGAAGAAGTAAACACTTAATATAATAATGTATAAGACAATGAAAAAGGTTTTAGCAGCCATCTTATTGGCAACATTGGGAGTAACAAGCGTAATGGCAGATGACATCTTCGACGACGAGAAGTTGCCGATGATTAAAGTTGGGAAGAACAATTCGAGAAGTACTGTGGAGATAGACTTGAGCAGCAGTCTCTCCTTCGGTTTCATCACAGGCATCAACGAAGACAAAGGTGTGAACATCGACATGGGGCAGTCTTACGAAATTGAGTGGGGCGACGTGATTAGCAGCAAGGTACGTGTCGGCAAGAAAGATTTCATGCGAATCGGAATGGGATTCGACTGGAGGAACTATAGGGTGACTGACTTCAAGATGTTCTCCAAAGACGAACGCGGCATCATTTCCATGCAGGACTATCCTGAAGGCACAGAGCCCAAGTTCAGCCGTATCCATACGTTCAGCCTTTCTTTCCCTCTCAAATACTACCACTACTTCAACAAAAAGGTGTATTTTGCCGTAGGTCCTGAGCTCTACTTCACACCTTGGGGCTCGCTCAAGACGCGTTATTATGAGGATGGCGAAAAGAAGAAGATCACATCTGGGAACGTTCACCAGAGCCGCTTCTCTGTTGGAGTGGGGGCTGAAGTCATTGTGCATCACATAGGTGTCTACTACAAATACAACCCCTTCAATGTCCTTCGAACCAGTTATGGGCCGAAGTTCAGCACAATGACGGTAGGCCTGAAAGTGGCTTTCTAGTTTGACACTTGAAAACGTGGCACGTGAAGTATGCAAATGTCACGTGTGACGATTGCGATTATCACGTGTGAAGTTTGCCATCTTCACACGTGATGTTTTTTATCAAGGCAGGCTGATGGGAAAGAAGGGGCTTTCCTCGTGCTCTTGATGAACAATATTGATGAGTTCCGCAAGCTTGTCAGGATAGTCAGCTTTGAGGTCGTGGTCCTCGTGAATGTCTGTAGAAAGGTCGTAGAGGAACGGCTTTCCCTGACTGACGACCAGTTTCCAATCGCCTTTTCTGACGCCTATCACTTGCGTTCCTCCATCGCTCATTTCCCAATAGAGGAACTCGTGCTTCTGTTGTTTCCTGTCCTTTCCAAGCAAAGTTGGGCAGAAGGAAATGCCGTCATAACGAGGAGAATCGAGGCTGTGTTCCTTGATTTCCCCCTTCGAGAACGCGCCACTATACTCCATGAAGGTTGGCATAAGGTCGTAGAAGGCAAGCTGATGATGGCTGACTTTGCCTTTCGGAATGCCTGCTCCCCAACAGATGAAGGGGATGCGAATGCCGCCTTCGTAGGTGCTTCGCTTGATGCCTCGCAGCTTTCCATCACGCCCAAAGAAGCCTGGATCTGCCCCACCCTCTTCATGAGGGCCGTTGTCGCTGGTAAAGATGACGAGTGTGTTCTCTGCAAGCCCCTTTTCTTGGAGCTTCTCGAGAATCTCTCCGACATACGAATCGAGGCGTGTAATCATGGCTGCAAACTGGGCATGTTTGTCCTCGCCACCATAATACCAACTGCCTGCATCTGTCCTGAATGAGCGTTCCTGCTCGCTTGGGAAGAGCTTATGATAGTGTTCAAGGATTGAGTCTCGAGGTTGCCAAAGCTCGGCATGAGGGAGAGTATAGGTGAAGATGCCCAGGAAAGGCTCGTCCTTCGTTTGTCTGTCGAGCCAATCAAGGGCATAACGATGGATGAGGTCGGCTGAGTATTGAGTCCGCTTCTCATAGTCTTCGCTGCCGGAATTCACGCCAGGATACTCGATATTCTGCTCCAAAACCTCTGCCACAAGGTGTTTGTCGCCCTTTCCTTCGGGGTCGTATCGGTTCAGGAAATTGGGGAAATAAGTGTGAGCCTGAAACTGACAGACAGGACCATAAAAGCAATCTATGCCCCTCAGGTTGGGCAAAGAGCACGACGAACTCTCCCTGCTCCGGCTTGTATCCGTGTTTCCATCTGGAAGACGGGCATAAGTGTCAGGAAAGTCGAAGTTCCAATAGCCTCCAGCCCACTTTCCGAACATGCCCGTATGATAGCCCTTCTTCTTGAAAAGTTCAGGGATGATGGGGTGAGTCATATCGTAAGGTTCCTGCCCAACTACGTAGTAATCAGCATTTTCGCCGAACATATTCTGCCTGAGCACAGAGCGTCCCCAGTACTCGCGATTGCCTCTTATCTTCGCATGACCTGTATGCTGGCCCGTCATGAACGAGCAACGGCTGGGTGCACTTACAGGGCAACCTGCATAGGCGTCAGTGAATCTCAACCCCTCCTCTGCCATTCGGTCGATGTTGGGAGTAGCGATGAGCCTTTGCCCATAACATCCCAAGTCGCCATAACCCATGTCGTCACACATTATATATATAATATTATGACGATGCGAGCCTGCGAACACCATCAAAGATGATGTGCCGAACAATGGCAAAAAGTATCGTTTTACATTCATAGTTTTGTGTTTAGTGCACCTTTTTGGCACAAAGTTACGAAAAAGTTTGGTAGGAACAAAAAAAAAGCCTACCTTTGCAGCCGGTTTTAAGCCCCGATGGCGGAATCGGTAGACGCGTCGGTCTCAAACACCGATAGGGAAACCTGTGCCGGTTCGACCCCGGCTCGGGGTACAGGAACAGGCTGGTAGCCAAGAGGCTATCGGCCTGTTTTGCATTAAACGAAGAACTAACCAACTATGAAGAAGAGCCTATTTCTTGCCTTTTTTCTCTGCTTCCTTGTGGTAAAGGCACAAGTTGCAGAGGTGTCCGACAGTCTTGTACAGGTCTATAAGAGCAGCGATGCTCGGTTCTACACGTTCAACTATCCTTCGAAGAGTGCAAGTGGCGAAGACGTAGTTCTCTCGTCCTTGCTCATTGCCTGGATGCCTTCGAAGCCCGCTGCAACCGATAGTATCGAGTCGCTTCACATTTACAGTCACTATACGATTACTGCCGACAAAGAGTGCCCCACATCGAATCAGAACTCACAAGACCGCCTTTTGTTCAGCATGTTGGTGAAAGGCAAGTACGGATTAGGCTTGAATTCCAACTACAATTTCGTTTCTCGTAGTGTCGTCATTGCTCCTGATTACGAGGGTTATGGCGTGAGCAAGGACAGGAGTCACCCTTATCTTTCGCAGGAGCTGACTGCAAGACAAGTAATGGACGCAGTTCAGTATGGCCTCGAGCTTTACCAGAAGCATATCAACGACAATCGGGCTTTGGATTTCAAGAGCGATTGGCGCAGTTTCAGTTGGGGTTTCTCGCAAGGCGGAGCAGTTGCCCTCGCAGTACATCGTTACATTGAACAGAATGATCTTTCAGATGAGTTGAGGTTCCGCGGAAGCATTTGTGGTGACGGGCCTTACGACCTTCTTGCCACGATGCAATACTATATGGAGGACGACGGAAGCAGTTTCGATGCTGAAACCAGCCACCAAAAGGGAATGTGTACGATGCCGATGGTAATGCCGATGATTGTCAAAGGTGCACTCGACAGCCACCCTATCATGCAAGGTCACACACTCGAAGACTACTTCTCTCAGCAGTTCCTCGACACAGGCATTATGGATTGGCTGGCCAGCAAGCAATACACTACTGGCGACATCAGCAAGAAGTGGTATCAACAACTGAAGAACGGCCTCGATGCTAATGGACGCCATTATACTCCCCAACAAATGGCTGAGCTCTTCTATTCGCCTTCCACGAACGATGTTTGGGGCAAGCTCGACAAGATCTTCAAACCAGGTTACAAGAATTATTCAGGCAAGTGGGCAGACCTTTATCAAGCGATGGTCGACAACGGAGTCGCATCAGGTTGGCAGCCTCAACATCGCATCCAATTCCTTCACTCAAGAGGCGATACCGTCGTACCCTTCAGTAACTATCTGGCTTTTCGAGATGCTCACCTCGATGACGAAGGCGAACTCTTCCGTTTAGATGATAGTTTCACCCCTCAAGACCACAGTACAGCTGGCACGAACTTCTTTTTGGCACTTACTGCCACAGGTTCTTATGGCGAATACTTCAAGTGGCTCGACGAAAGTCCAACTGTCACGAAAGTTCAGAGCCCAGATTGCTTTGCTCATAGCGAAGGTGATGCTTGGTACGACCTCTCTGGTCGTCGTCTGAATGGCCGTCCTTCAGCTAAGGGAATCTACATTTTCAAGGGCAAGAAGATTGCGGTTAAATAGGCCACGAGTTTGTCGCAGCCTGCTTGCGTCCTCCTTTGCTCTTCGAACAGAAAAAGGCAGACGAATTGAAAGAAAAAACTTTACAAGTTTTTGAAGATGGCATGTGAAAAGCGATAACTTCACAGGCAAAGCTGGCCGACGACCCTCAGTTAAAATCAAAACTTCACACGTTAAGTTTGCCAACGACCTTAGTGAAGTTTGCTAACTTCACACGTTAAATCTGCCGATGAAATGGGGCATTTTTGGTCGAAAAGCTCGCCTTTTCTAACCTTTTTCTCTGCTTCGATTCCCCACTCGATTCCGCAAGATTCTGACTCTCAAACAGATACAAAAACGGCGAAATTCGGAGCCTTTTGAACCTTTGGCTGGAACGAAGGCCGTTTTTTGCAATCAAGATGAGCGTTTTAGGGAAAATCCTTTACATTCTCAACATGAGACAAAGAATGTTCCAAAAGGCAGATATCATTAAGAAAACATAAAAAGTTGGGCATTCATTTTGCTTTTCCAAGAAAAAGAAGTATCTTTGTAGTCGCTAAGCGACTAACAACCAGCTCAATGATTCACTTGGTTCTGCCCTCGGACGAAACGCGACGCCTCTCCTTCTATCTGGCAATGGAGGAATATGCGGCTCGCGCCCTGAACAACGGCGACGACCTGTTTTTCCTCTGGCAAGTGGAACCGACAGTCATCTTCGGCAGGCATCAAGTCATCGAGAACGAGGTGAACATCCCCTATTGCCGCGAACACGGCATCCGGTTCTATCGTCGGAAGAGCGGAGGAGGCTGCGTCTACGCAGACCGCTCGAACGTCATGATGAGCTACATAACCCGTAGCGACGAGGTGCAAACCACATTCCAGGCCTACATGCAAATGGTCTGCAGGATGCTCAAGGAACTCGGACTGGAGGCGACCTCCACGCAGAACAACGATGTTCTCATCGGCGAGCGAAAGGTTTCGGGCAATGCCTTCTACCACATTCCCGGCCATAGCATCGTTCACGGCACAATGCTCTTCGATACAGACATGAGGCACATGCTCAACGCTATCACGCCGCCTCAAACGAAGCTCAACAAGCACGGAGTGGAAAGTGTGCGCCAACGCATCACTCTACTCAAGGAACACACCAGCCTCAGCATCGAGGAATTCAAAAAGTTCGCAGCCGAAAAGCTCTGCAACAAAGAGTTGCGACTGACGGAAGAAGACGTAAAAAACATCGAAACAATTGAACAAAAATACCTTAACCCAATATTTATCTATGGAAAAGAAAACGTGTCTCTATGACCGCCATGTGGCTCTCGGCGCACTTATGTCGCCCTTTGGCGGATTCATCATGCCTATTCAGTACTCGAACATCACAGACGAGCACAATGCCGTAAGACAGCATTGTGGCGTCTTCGACGTGAGTCATATGGGCGAAGTGCGCATCACGGGTCCTGATGCAGAGAAGTATGTTCAGCACATCTTCACGAATGATGTGGCTGGAGCCCCAGTCGGACAGATATATTATGGTATGATGCTCTACCCGAATGGCGGCACAGTCGATGACTTGCTCGTCTATAAGATGGGCGAGAACGACTTCTTCCTCGTCATCAACGCCGCAAATATCGACAAGGATGTGGCTTGGATGAAGGAACAAACTGCCGGCTTCGACATCAAGCTTGACCATCAGAGCGACTTCTACGGGCAATTGGCAGTCCAAGGACCTGAAGCCGAAACCGTCGTTGAAGAGGTGCTCGGCATCCCCTGCAAGGAGTTGAAGTTCTACACGGCTAAGGTCGTGGGCGACATCATCGTGTCTCGCACAGGTTATACGGGTGAGGACGGATTCGAGATCTACGGCTCTCACGAGTTCACGCAGCAGGCTTGGGACAAGCTCATCCAGAGTGGCCGCTGCAAACCTTGCGGCCTTGGTTGTCGCGACACCCTGCGCTTCGAAGTCGGTCTGCCACTTTATGGCGACGAACTTAGCGCAGACATCTCCCCCGTAATGGCAGGTCTGTCGATGTTCTGCAAGCTTGACAAGCCCGAATTCATCGGTAAGGAAGCCCTCGTTGAGCAGAAGGCAAACGGCGTTCCACAGAAGCTCGTCGGCATCGAACTCGTGGATAAGGCAATCCCTCGTCACGGTTATGCAGTCCTCAATGCTGAAGGCGAACAGGTTGGCGAAGTCACAACCGGCTATCATTGCCTCAGCGTGGACAAGAGCGTCTGCATGGCTCTCGTCAAGACCGACTATGCAAAACTCGACACCCCACTCTTTGTCCAAATCCGCAAGAAAGTCTTCGAGGGCAAAGTTGTCAAGAAGAAATTTTACGATAAACATTATAAAAAATAAGAAAACTATGGCAAAATTTGAAGAAGGACTCCGTTACAGCGAGTCACACGAGTACATTCGCGTAGAAGGCGAATATGGTTACATTGGCATTTCGGACTATGCTCAGCATGCTCTCGGCAATGTGGTTTACGTCGACATGCCTGAAGTGGACGACGAGGTAACTGCAGGCGAAGAGTTTGGCGCCGTTGAAAGCGTCAAGGCTGCAAGTGATCTGATTTCTCCCGTAAGCGGCACCGTCGTTGAAGTCAACGAGGCTCTCGAGGACACACCCGAGCTCTTGAACGAAGACGCCTTTGCCAACTGGATCATCAAAGTGCAGCTCTCCGACCCCTCGGAACTCGACAACCTGATGGACGTGGAAGCATACAAAGCACATTGTAACGAATAAAATCATCATGTACAAGTACTTTCCCCACACCGAGGAGGACTTGCAGGAGATGCTGAAGGCCGCTGGCGCGAAGACGGTTCACGACCTCTTTGCCGACATTCCTGAGGCTGCGCGCTTCAAGAGAGACTACGAACTGCCGGAAGCCCTCTCGGAAACTGACCTGCGACTCTTCTTCGAACAACTGACTGCACCTGACAACACGAGGCAACTCGTCTGCTTTGCCGGTGCAGGATGCTACGACCAC
>CACZBC010000036.1 GCA_902779315.1 uncultured Bacteroidales bacterium
GGGCGGTTGCTGAATGTACGAGACGGTGCACGAATCGTCCTGCTTCATGAAGGGCCTTTGGTTGGTAGCATCCGAGAGGAAGTACCTTTTGAAGACAGGCTTTGCGCCTTTAACGTCCTCCAGTTCAAGCAGCCAGGCCTCTGCCTGACAGATGCGTCGGAACTGCTCCTGGAACGTTTCGCCCCTGGGTTCGATATGCAGAATAGCATGGAATTCCGCAGTCTTCTTCTCTGGGGCAAAGGCCGTCAGTTCGATTGTGGCACCGATTTTTTCAAAGTATATTTTCTTAAATTGCATGATGCATTATGTGGTATTTAATGTTGTACTGTGTCGTGTTGGAAAACGAGGCGTAGTTAAAATGCAAACGTATAGTGTTACGTTGGCAATCGTATAGTGTTATGATGGCAATTATATAGTGTTATGTTTTCAATCTAACTATGGGAGGTTTTCAATCCAATTGTCGATGAGGTTCGAAACCTCCTCTAGGTTCGACTTGAACTGACTGCTCAGGATTTCCGTATGATTGTGAGAAAGGAGGTTCTCGCCGCCTTCGTTCAGGATGAGATGAAGTAGCGAGCCCTCAGCATTACCGCTTTCCACGCGAAGATATCCCTCTTTTCGAGAACTCGGAACATTCACCAAAGCGGCCTCAGCATTACCTTCCGTCAGGTTGAGACCCGCAGCCGAACGACCACTTGCTCCGTGACATTGGATGCAAGCTCGGTCGAAAAGTCCTGTCTGCAGAACGCCGAAACGCCCTACATCGATACGCCCCAGGTCCAGACGAATCGTGTCGCGAGCGGAATTGTCCCTGTAGTCGTTCATGTTTATGGTTGCGAGCGTGATGATGCGCTTCCTGAGGGAATTGGTCAGAACGAGTTCCACAGTTTGCAATTCACTACTCAAGTTCGACAATACGATACTGAGAGGCAAGTTGTCTTCGACACTCGAGGGCAGAGCTTTTTGCAAGATGGCGTACTTACTGTCTGCCGTGAAACCTGCTACTGCAACCGTATTGCCCGTTCCTTCCCACTCGCCGAGTCCGCTCACTTGGGCCGTCACCTTTACCGTATAACCCTTTTCGTCAACGGTATAGACCTTATCCAAAATGTCTCCGCTATCACAGGAAACAAGCCCCCAAAGCAAACCTATTATATATAAATAATGTGTCGATTTCATCTCAGAAGCTGTATTGCAGTTGCAAGGTGGCAGAATGTGTGCTGAGTCCCAGGTCGTCATTATCACGGTCAAGCTGAGTGGCGTGACCGTATCTACCTGTGAACTGATACATCGCCGAAAGCTTAAGATTGCACTTGTTTACATAGTAATTCACCACCGCAGCAGGCATATTCAGGACGCCATCTTTGCCAGAACCGTTACGGTCGAGAAAGTCGTAACGGAAGCCAGCCTGCAGGCTTTTCGTAAAGAAATAGCCAAGTTGACCGTAGCAACCCCAGAAATTGTAGTTCTCGTCAATCTTCTGTCGCTCCGTAAAGCTGACGTGCATCCAATAAGCCTCAGCCGCAGCATACCATCTGCCGTGAAGCATGCTCCACTCCACACCTATTCGTGTGTCGTTCGTGCTCTCGCTTTCGCTCTCTACATTTATACCTCCGCTCACGCCAAAAAGCATGTGTCGGCCCGTGAGCATATGACTGTTTCCTTGCGTAGCAGGCATATTTCCCCAAGGCATGAAAGTGAGTCGGCCAGCATAAAGCAACGAGGGAATGTGGGCGTCGTCTGAAAGCGTCTTCGTTGCCGTATTGACACCGCTTCCACTACCATTCCAAAGTCCTAACTCGTAACCCATCATCCAGCTGTTCGGCCTTTTAGGAGTGAGCTTGAGCTTGCCGTGAAACTGGAATCCAAGGTCGAAACCTGTGCCGATGGAGGGTGTTACGGCGTTCAGGCTATATGGCAAAATGACTGAACTTGTCAGGGAAGTCGGCAAGCAGGGGAACAAAGTCTCGCCCAAAGTGGTGAGATAAGCGTGGAAGAAAGGCGTTTTGAACTTGCCCGCACGAAAGCGAGCAGCAGGCGAGATGCGGTAGTCCACCCAAGCTTGTTGCAGGACGTTTCCACCACTTCCGGCTGCATTAATGCTCAGGTTGTAATCCAATCTGCCGAAAGTTGTGCCAGTAAAACCAAGGATGGCATACGGCATAGAGAAGCCCGAATTAGCCACATTGTCCTGATTGTACGCTTTGTCCAAACCTTCGTCATCATAGTTATTGTACTGGCCTCTTGTCTGCAAGAACAGATACGGCTTGAAGATGAACTTGCCATCACGAGACTGAAGGGTGAATCCTCTGTCGTCTGCGATACCAAGTACGCCGTTCTCCATATCGATGCTCTCTGTCTGCTGCTTCAAATCAGCACTCTTCAGGTTGTACTTTTCGAACGTTATGCCCCTTTCTTTATCGTTTTCCTCAGCCATACTTGGCATTGTAAAAAGGGCAAATAAAAGTAATATGTGTGTCTTTTTCATAAGGTTTTATGATTTTTCTCAAAGTGATTCCAAGAACTTGATGAGCGCCGAGCGGTCGTCCTTCTCCATTCTTGCGAACAGATTTTTACTGGCTTCGCCTTCGCCACCATGCCACATAATGGCTTCTGTCAGGTTTCGTGCTCTGCCATCATGCAGGAAATAAGTGTGGGCATTAACTTTTTCCTGAAGTCCTATGCCCCAAAGCGGGGTCGTTCGCCACTCGTTTCCGCGAGCCAGACCACTAACGTAATTATCGTTCAAACCGACTCCCATCAGTTCGCTTCCCATGTCGTGAAGGAGAAAATCACTATAGGGATGAACCGCCTGACCGCCCAACCAAGGCAACTCTGTACCATTGAGAAGGGTTGCGCCACGAGGTCTGGTGTGGAGAGTTGTTACGTGGCAAAGATGGCACTTCGCTTCATAGAACTTCTGCTCGCCAATAGCGACGAGTTCCCTCTCGTTAATTGTACGTCCTTTATATGCGGCAGGTTGCTTCGTACTACCCAGTCTTCGAGCAGGAACACCAAGTCCGTGCAAGTAGAAGTCCACGTCTTCCATATCCTCGGTCGTAACGTCGAGACGGTCGTAAAGCAGTCCCATCATCGAACCTTCCTGCATCTGCGATTGTCCTTCACATATCTTCTCAGGATAACGACTGTTTGTCGCTCCCATATCCGACGAGAAGCCCAACTCGACAGTCAAGTCCGCGTGTTGTGCTTTATTGCCCGAAAGTCCGAGTTGACGGATGCCGCGTTCCGTGATGTAGTTGCATCGGCCACTTATTCCATATTCAGGATAATTCGATTTTGCCGCAAGTTGTTCTATCTCGTTCCTGTCCAAAGCCATCATCTGACCCATTCCCACGTGCCGAAGAGGAATGCGAACCGTGCAGAAAAGCTCTTCCGGATCAATTGGTTCGCCAGTCTCTCCGTAGCCTTTATACCAGTCAGTAATGGTGTATTGAGGATAAGCGAGACTATACGTCTCACCATCCGGAAAGGCAAATTGCTCTTCGTGCCAACGACATTCCAGTTTCCCTTCAGCCGTTACGCCATAGATACTTTGGTCGTGAAGAACGCGACCATAGTTCTGGAAGAACGCTCCGTTCTTCCTCGTCACATAGACAAGCATAGCACTAAACCCATAACTGCCAGAACCATAGACTGGTGTGCCGTCTGGATCTGTGCCTGTTTGCGTCCAAAGAGCAGGTTTTGTTCGACCTGCATTACGATGGCATGAGCCGCAGGAATAACCGGCATAAACAGGGCCGAGACCTGCTGCTTGCGTCAGAGCATCGTCATATAGTCCGTCTCCATTGATGAATCTTCGCGAGTTTGCCTTGATATTCTCCACCCAATCGGCTTCTGTATCGTAGGCGAAACTGGAGTTGATGAAGACTGTACTCGTTCCTGCACTCAAAGCATAGCCCTCGTGCGTTTCGAAATCGGCTGCCGTAAAGCAATCATCCTCCCTATCGCAAGCGACAAGGAGGAGTGCAAGGCAAATATAAATACTATGTTTCAATGGTTAATCTCCAATTATCAATTCTCTATTTTTCTTGGTTGTCCGTTTTTGAAGAGCAGGAACTCGAGCGTGTGGAAGCCGCGAATGCTCTGTGCATCAGCGATTCCTTCGTTCTCTTCATCAAAGTCGCCGCTCCAGTCGAGGCCAGAGAAGTCGCCACTTGCAAGCACGTTCTTAATGGCATCTTGGTCGAGAGGCCACGAATCCATATTGGGGTCGAGTCCCAGCTCATCGACAGGTCCGAAGAGGAAACCTTCACTCATTTCCCAAGGTTGACGAGCCGTCATCCAAGCCATTGCAGCCGCTTCGAAGGTTGCATTCGAGGGACTTGCCGCAAGAACCGTAACTGCTTGGTGAAGCGCAGCGTTAGCATTCATGAGGTCTTTATAGGTAGGAAGCACAACAACATCAACATAATCGGCCACAATAGCCTTCAGTTCTGCTTCGTCTTCGAAACTTTCCACCTTTGCTTTAAGCGTCTTGAGAACATTCTTCAAGGTGTTGCAAGCCTCCATAGCTGTGATGACGCTTGGGTTGCCGATATGGCTTCTGAAGGGAGCTGCCATACCTTCTATGCTACTAATAGCAGTCTGAATAGCGGCGTTCACTTGGCCTGCAAACTCTGCTTGCCCGTGAGCCTTGAGATAAGCGGCAATACTATGAGTGCCTTGAACGCCCTTATAGGTGCAGTTGAAAGAGTTCTGAATGGAGCGAATATTGTTGGCGTAGTCCTGGATGGAGTGATAACTGTACCAAGATTCCACGGCATAAACAGCCTCTGTGTATTTCTTGTTCTCCCACTTATCACGCGGGTCGCCTATCTTACTCTCGCCCACTTCGTTAGCGATATCTATGCAACCGTCTATGATTTGCTCGATACAACTGTTGGGACTTGAGTAAGCACCACGAACTTCCTTGAAGGTCGTTTGGTATGCTTCCTCGCCGTTCAAGCCTTCGTTCCAAGCTTTGTAAAGTGTTTCGGCATCGGTCTTCAAGCGCGATGAAACGGCTGCAGCATAGTTGCACCAGTTCGTCTGATAGTCCGCGAAGTTGGCATCGGTCTCGTTGATTGTGACGTCGGCAGTTCCTTCGGGCATTTTTTCAACAGGGTCGACAATAATCTTGTTGTCGTCTGAGTCTTTACTGCACGAAACGGCAGTCATTGCGATGGCAATTGTGCCAATGATAAAAATGTTCTTTTTCATGTCGTTTGTTTAGTTTTATGGAGTATTTATATCTTACATGTAGTCGAATCTCTTCTTTCCTTTAAACCAACCCGTAAAGGCAACACCAAGAGCGAACTCATTTTCACTGTTGTATTTGCCGCCTCCTATTCTGCGGGTTGTATAGTCAGCCTTTATTATTATATAAGGTATGGGGCGATAGTTCAAACCAAAGGTCCACATTGAGGTCTTGAGTCGTGCTTCCATCACTTGTCCTGTTTCGCCCTTTTCCTGAGCGTTATAGTATTCGTATCGAGCGAAAAGAATAATGTCTGGAGCTTTCGTGGAGGCAAAGAAGTTCTTCATCCTAATGCCACCTTCCACACCATAACTGACAGCTCTGCTTGCAATGGGAGCCGTCTTCGAGTAAGGGCTGGCATTGCTCTGACGGACGTTACGTGCACTGAGAAGCGTGGAGTTGCCCACCTTGCCACTCAAAATATTGCCTCGAACAATGGCGTAACGGTGCTGGTATTGCGCATCGACGCTCCAAAGATTGACAGGCACGCTGAAACTATACGTTGTAGGTTTGTCGGCATTTGACGCCGTATTCTGGCAATGATACCAACTTGCCCCAAGTCGCAAACCAGGAACACCAGTATAATTGAGACGAAGCACATAGCCTGGCGACGTGAAGTTGTCCTTCTCGAAGAAACCTTGCTTGCCTTTCTTCACCCAATTGTTGCGGTCGAAGCCGTTAGCATTCAAGCCAGCCACGACTTGAGCTTCCCAGTTGAACGAAGCCCACTTTCTGCCAACTTGGCCGAAGAGGCTCAAGCCCGTTTCATGCCAAGTATTGGGGATGATGCTAGTCTCCCCTTCTGGACGGACAGTTCCGAAGAAGTTGACAGGTTCGTGATGTGCGTTATTCAGACCGACAGGCACGATGATGTGGCCTGCACGAACATTGAAATATTGGTTCATGTGATAGGTGATGTGGAACTGCTCGATGGCAACTTCTCCGCCCTTCTCTACCTCAGTCTCGTACTCGCCGTTCTCCGAGTTCTCTATCTCGAAGGCCGTTCCTGTGCCACCACTCTCGAACTCGACTTCCACGCCAACGTTCCAATGCTTGTTGAACTTGTAGTCTCCAGCAAGCACAAAGCGAGGTACGGCTATCGTGTTACGATGAACGCGTGTGTTTCCTTCGCTGTTGCCGTAGAAGCGGTTCGTGCCATAATCCTTGAAGGCAGCCACCACTTCGCCATAGCCTCCAACGCGGAAACGTTCGTAACTGTCTATCTCAGTCGAGTCTGTATTCCATTGTGCAGAAGCAGTTGCTGAGCAAAGCAACAAACCGCTTGCAATCATAGTTCTGAAGTTGTTCATAATCGGGTTTTATCTCGTTTTTCGGCTGCAAAGGTAAGGCGCTTCCCGCATACTCGCAATACGCAAAAATGTGTATTCTTACAGCCCAAACAAAACAGCAGTCCTCGTTTTTCATTAAGATAGTACCCCATAATAATTAAGGAAAAAGGTCAAGTAAGAACGAATTACCTAATAATTGTGATTGCATTCTTCGCAGGAAAGTCGTAAATTTGCAGCGCAATTCAACACAAAACGCTATGAAAAAGTTGAAACTTTACGAGGCCGACGACAAAATGATCGACCTCATCAGCGACAACTACAGTATGCTTCAGGGCCTCAGCGCATTCGGCATTCGGCTCGGCTTTGGCGACAAGACGGTCAGCGAAGTCTGCCGAGAGCAGGACGTAGACTGCTACACCTTCCTCACCGTCGTCAACTTCCTCATCAACGGATACACGCCGAAAGAGACAGACGACCGTATTTCCGTAAGGACTTTGCTCGGCTATCTTCAAGCTTCCCACCGCTATTTCCTCGACTTCCAGCTTCCCTCCATTCGCCACGAACTTGAGGCTTCGCTCAGCAAAGGCGAAGGACTGGAGCCCCTCATACTGCGCCTCTTCGACGAATACGCACACGACATCCAGCTACACATGAAATACGAGGAGAAAACTCTCTTCCCCTACGTAGAAGCCCTCTTGAAAGGCGAACCAACCACAGGTTACAATGTCGACATCTTCTCGAAGCATCACAGCGATACGACGGGCAAGTTCCAGGAGTTGAAGAACATTATCATCAAGTACCTGCCCCCAGCAGGACTGGCCAACAATCAACTCACCGCAACCCTCTACGACATATACAACAACGAGGAGTGGCTCCTCAACCACAGCAATGTCGAGGAAGTGCTCTTCGTCCCTGCCATTCGTCTCTTGGAACAGAGAGTGAAGGAAGACGGTGTCTCGGCTCGCATCTCCAGCATGATCAGGAACGCAGAAAGTTCGGAATCCATCTCTGAGCGCGAGAAAGAGATTATCGTCTGTCTCGTTCAAGGTATGTCGAACAAAGAGATAGCGGCTCACCTTTTCATCTCCGTCAACACCGTCATCACGCATCGTCGCAACATTTCGCGCAAGCTGCAAATACACTCTCTTGCGGGCCTCACCATTTACGCCATCGCAAACAACCTCATTGACAACAAGTTCCTCTCGAGGTAAAGGTTGTATTGAGTCGAGAGCCTATTCTTGAGTTCCCCAGTGTAATTGCCAAACATCACGTGTGAAGTTGGCAAACATCACACGTGATGTTTCCACTTTTCACGTGTGTCGTTTAGGATTTACTAAGGGGATATGGAATTGAACGTCTTGGGACGTCATGACTTTCTTCTGCCCGAGCATTAAAATAATTCGAAATATATTTTGCATTATGCCCACTTTTTTGTACATTTGTGGCCATAAACTATTAAATCGTAAGTATTATGTTAACCGAAGACAGACGTTTATATGTGGCTCACGGACAGAATGGGCCGATTTGCATCAATGGTAAGATGGCGAACAGGCATGGTTTGATTGCTGGCGCTACGGGAACGGGCAAAACTGTTACCCTGCAAGTCCTTGCAGAAACCTTCTCTGAGGCTGGCGTGCCTTGCTTCATGGCCGACATGAAGGGCGACCTCTCTGGCATTTCGCAGACAGGTCAGATGTCAGGCTTCATCGAGAAACGCTGTGCCGAGTTCGGCATCGAGAACCCCCAATTCCATGGTGCTCCAGTGTGCTTCTACGACGTCTTTGGCGAACAGGGACACCCCATGCGTACCACCATCTCGAACATGGGTCCAGACCTGATGTCGCGACTCATGGAACTGAACGAAGTGCAGGCTGGCGTGATGACGATTCTCTTCAAGGTGGCCGACGAAAGAGGACTTTTGTTGCTCGACCTCAAAGACTTACGCTCCATGCTGACCTATATTGCCGACAACGCCACCAAGTTGACAAAAACTTACGGTAACGTCTCGACGGCTAGCGTGGGAGCAATTCAACGTGCCCTACTCTCACTCGAAAATCAAGGCGCCGACAAGTTCTTCGGCGAACCAGCTTTCGACATCATGGATCTCCTGCAAGTCAGCGCTGAAGGCAAGGGCATGATGAACGTTCTGGCTGCTGACAAACTGATGCACCAGCCCAAACTCTACTCCACTTTCCTGCTCTGGCTCCTTTCCGACCTCTACGCTCGTCTGCCCGAAGTGGGCGACCAAGACTTGCCGCGACTGGTCTTCTTCTTCGACGAGGCTCACACACTCTTCACAGACACGCCAAAGAGTCTGGTAGACAAGATAGAGCAAGTTGTCCGACTCATCCGAAGCAAGGGCGTTGGCGTTTATTTCGTAACGCAGAACCCAACAGATATACCCGATTCGGTTCTCGCTCAATTGGGCAATAGAGTTCAGCACGCCCTTCGCGCCTTCACGCCAAAAGAGCAGAAGAACGTGAAAGCCGCTGCCGAGACTTTCCGCGCAAATCCAGACTTCAAGACGGAAGACGCCATCATGGAACTCGGAACAGGCGAGGCGCTCGTCTCTTTCCTCGATGAAAAGGGTACTCCGAACGTAGTGGAGCGTGCCAAAGTACTCTTCCCACTCAGTCAAATCGGCGCAATCACAGAGTCACAACGTGACACTATCATCAAGACCTCGCGCATCTTCGGCCGTTACGACACAATGATAGACCGCGAGAGTGCCTTCGAAGTACTGCTTGCCGAAAGCGAAAAAGAAGAGGCAGCTAGGGCTCAGGAACGCGAGATGGCAGAGCAAGAGAAACAAGCCGAAAAGGAAGAAAAAGAGTCAGCAAAGAAGAGCAAAAAGAAAGGTTTCTTCTCGAAAATCCTGTCGGCCGTCATTACAAGTGTTACTGCAGCTCTCGGCACTTATGTCGCTAATACTGTGACAGGTAAGAAGAGTCGTTCGAAGGAAAGCCTCGGCAAGAAGATTACAAAGAGCACAGTCAGCACGGCTACCAGAACAGCTACTCGCGAACTGGGCCGAAGCATTCTCGGTAACCTGATAAAATAACGACAGAACACTATCATGAAAACTCAAGTAAAAGCCGGAACTGGTGGCAAGAAATACGTGCCGTATGAGAAGCGAACGGGCAACGAATCGGTCGTATACTTCACACGCAAACTCTCGGCCGAAGGACTCATCAACGCCTACAAACAAGTCAGCGAAAACATCTGCGGCAAAGTGGGGGTGAAACTGCATACAGGAGAGCAAAACGGGCCGAACATTATCCCTAGGGAATGGGTGAAGACCCTTTTCAAAAAGGACCTGAAAGGAGCTAGCATTATCGAGACAAACACATATTACGAGGGCGACCGCGACACCACAGAAAAGCATCGTAAGACACTGAAAGTAAACGGCTGGACCTTCTGTCCCGTTGACATTCTCGACGAGCAGGAAACTACCACCCTACCCATCAAAGGCGGCAAGTGGTTCAAGAAAATGTATGTCGGCAAGAACTTGCTAAACTATGACTCGATTGTGGCTCTGACACATTTCAAGGGACACACAATGGGCGGTTTCGGTGGCTCAAACAAGAATATCGGCATCGGATGTGCAGATGGCCATATAGGCAAAGGCTTGATTCATACCGTGAAAGGTTCCTCCGATCAATGGTCGATTTGCGAAGAAGAGTTCATGGAGCGCATGACAGAATCCACAAAAGCGACTATCGATCATTTTGGCGATCATATCACATACGTCAACGTAATGCGCAACATGTCCGTTTCATGCGACTGCGAAGGCATATTGGCAGAACCAGTCGTGACACCAGACGTGGGTATCCTCTCGTCTACAGATATTCTGGCTATCGATCAGGCTTGCGTGGACATCATCTATGCCATGACTGCCGAAGAACATCACGATATGGTGGAACGCATAGAAACACGTCACGGCCTCCGTCAACTCTCCTATATGAAGGAACTTGGCATGGGCAATAACCGCTACGTCCTCATCGACCTTGACAATGGTGGCAAACGCATCACGGCAGCTGATGCCGCAAAGGGATTGAAGCCATTCTCTGTGAAATACAAAACGATACGCCGCACCACATAACCTGTTAAAAGTCATGAAGTTTCTGGGGAACATCATTTGGGTTGTCTTTGGAGGACTGGGGATTGCTCTGGAGTATTTGGTGGGAGCTGTAGGTCTGATGATAACCATCATCGGCATACCCTTCGGACTGCAATGCCTGAAACTAGGTTTGCTTGCTTTATGGCCGTTCGGCTCCAGAGTGAGAGAGAAGCAACCTCAACATGGTTGCCTGAACCTCTTCATGAACGTGCTGTGGTTCATTATTGGGGGCATCTGGATTTGGCTAAGCCACATGTTTTTCGGCATTATCTTCTGCATCACCATCATCGGCATTCCTTTCGGAAAGATGCATTTCCGACTGGCAAGACTGGCCCTTTCGCCCTTTGGCAAAGAGGTCATTTAATACAACAAAACCACTTGATATCAGAACAGATGCAGGCCGCCACTTTTCTTGGAGAAGTAGCGGTCCATTTGTTTGATGAGACCACTCTTGCAGAAGACGACAACACGATCGCCAGGTTGTAACTGGGTGTTACCGTAGATAAGCGCTCCTTGGTCCTCGCCACGAACATAGCCGCCAAGCGTCACACCTGAAGGCAAACGCAATTCGCTGACTGGCTTTTGACAAGCAAGGCTACCTTCTTGTGCCACGATTTCAGCCACATCTGCACTTGCAATGGTGAGACACTTCACGTTGTGAGCGTCGGTATCGAGCATCATCTGATAGATGCGACCTGCAGCTATCATCTTCTTGTTTATAATGGTACCTATATCAAGCTTCTCAGCCATCGAAACATAGTCCATATTGTCAACCAGAGCAACTGTTTTGCGTACGCCCATACGCTTTGCCGCAAGGCAGGCTAGAATGTTGGTTTCGGTTTCAGGAGTAAGGGCACAAAACGCGTGCATATCGGAGAGCCCTTCGTCCAAAAGAAGCTTAGTGTCGCGTCCATCACCTTGAATGATGCGGATATCGCTATCTTCGAGAATTTCGTTCAGACGGCGGCAACGCTCCTCGTTTTGCTCAATAATCTTGATGTTGTAGAAATCAGGCTTGCCTTCAGCCACATGAACGGAAGTACGTCCGCCACCCATAATCATTACGTTTCGGACATCGGCATAATCCTCCTTGCCCACAATCTCGCGGATATACCCAATGTGGCGTTTAGTCGTCATGAAGTAAGCGATATCGCCGTTTCGCAGTTCGTCGTTACCAGAAGGGATAATGGTGTCGTCTCCTCGCTTAATGACAACTATGCGGTAAGGTGTCTGAGCATCACAAAGGTCACGAAGCGCAACTCCTGTGATGCGAGCCTTCTCGCGAAGTTTGATGCCAAGCATAACAAGCGCACCTCCTGCGACCTCCCAATACTGACGTACCCAAGAACGCTTGATGCCGTCAAGAATTTCTTTTGCAGCAAGACCTTCAGGATAAATAATGGAATCGACACCCATCTGCTGAAAGAGGTCGCGATACTGAGGCATCGTGTATTCGGCAGTATCGACGCGGGCAATCGTTTTGCGGGCTCCAAGCGTATGAGCAAGCATGCAACAAGTGATGTTACGCGTCTCTTCAGGCGTCACGGCAATAAAGAGATCGCATTGATGCACACCACCCTCGCGAAGACCACTAATTGAGGTCGGCGAGACATTGAGCGTCATCAAGTCGAGGTCGCCCGAATTGAGCAATCGAGTGGTCTTCTCGGGACTCTCATCAATAAGGATGATGTCCTGGTCTTCTCTTGAAAGGAGTGCCGCAAGATGTGAGCCGACAGCACCTGCACCTGCTATGACGATTTTCATGAGATTGCTTTCTTTATGGCCTCCGCATCAAGTCCAACAAGATGATAGAGCTCTTCCGGAGTGCCGTGTTCTACAAAATGGTCGGGCAGACCAAGCCGAACGACCTGCGGGTGCAAGTTGTGATCTGCCATATATTCGATAACAGCGGAACCCAGTCCGCCTTGAACGACGCCGTCTTCTATGGTAACAATACGATGAAACTTTTTGCCTACTTCTTGCAGGATGTCCTCATCAATAGGTTTCAGAAATCGCATATCATAATGAGCGACATACTTTCCTGCCTCCTTCAACTCTTGAACAACTTTTGCCACCACATTTCCGATGGGACCAAGACTCAGGACCGCTACTTCGTTTCCGTCTGTAAGCCTGCGTCCCTTTCCAACAGGAATCTCCTCTAAAGTACAACGCCAATCTATCAACACACCTCGACCTCTTGGATAGCGAATCACAAAAGGTCCCTTGTCTGAAAGCTGAGCCGTGTACATCAACCGACGCAATTCATGTTCGTTCATGGGCGAACTTATTGTCAGGTTGGGAATGGGACGAAGTGCTGCAAGATCAAAAGCACCATGATGCGTGGCACCATCTTGCCCGACAAGTCCTGCCCTATCGAAGCAAAAGACAACGTGCAATCGGCAAAGCGCAACATCGTGAATAATATTATCGAACGCGCGTTGAGCAAATGAAGAATAGATGTTGCAGAAAGGAATCAGCCCTTCTTTCGCCAAACCTCCTGCAAAAGTGACAGCATGCCCTTCTGCAATACCAACATCGAAAGTGCGTTCGGGCATCTCCTTCATCATGATGTTTAGGCTGCAGCCCGTTGCCATCGCTGGCGTAATGCCCACAATCTTCTCATTAAGTTTTGCAAGTTCAAGTAGGGTTTCGCCGAATACATCCTGATATCTTGGAGGCATACCATCTGTATTGTCCTTAAGGCGTTCGCCAGTTTCTGGATCGTACTTGCCTGGAGCATGAAAGACCGTCGGGTTCTTCTCGGCTGGCTTGAAGCCCTTGCCCTTGATTGTATGCAAATGCAAAAGCTTCGGTCCCTTCATATCCTTAATCTGTCGAAGGGTATTGACAAGTTCGATGACGTCATGACCGTCGATAGGCCCGAAGTAACGGATATTGAAGCCCTCGAAGATATTCTGCTGATTGTTGAGCAAAGCCTTTAGAGAATTGTTGAAACGAAGAATCTTCTGTCGTCTCTTCTCGCTCAAGACACCAAGACGGACAAGTCCGTTCGACAAGCGGAAACGAACATTATTGTAAAGACTGGAAGTGTGCAGATGATGCAGGTATTGTTTCATGCCGCCCACACTCCTGTCGATACTCATATTGTTGTCATTCAATATGATAAGTAGATTGTTTGGCGTACTGCTGGCATTGTTGACACCCTCGAATGCGAGACCACCGCTCATGCTTCCGTCGCCAATCACAGCCACAACTTTCCGCTCGTCTTCACCTTGTTTGTGAGCGGCAACAGCCATTCCCAAAGCGGCGGAGATACTGTTCGAAGCATGTCCGCAGGCAAAGGTGTCATACTCGCTTTCGTCTGGAGAAGGGAAAGGACGAAGACCACCGAAATGACGATATGTAGGGAATGCGTCATGACGACCCGTCAGAATCTTATGACCTGCAGCCTGATGTCCGACATCCCATACGAGACGGTCGTAAGGCGTATTGAAAACATAGTGTAATGCAACCGTCAATTCTACAACACCTAGTGAACTTGCGAAATGACCGGGATTGCAAGCCATTTCCCGAATAATATCTTGCCGGAGTTCATTACAAACCTGAGGCAACGCTTCGATTGGTAGAGCTCGAAGGTCAGACGGGAACTTTATATTTGGAAGAAGCTCTTGAGGCTCTTTTTTCACGATTTAATATATTTTTCACGGCAAAGATACGCTTTTTTGCGGAGTTTTATGTAATTTTGTGCAACAAAATCAGCGAAAGAAGAAGATGAAGGTTGAGGAGATGCCTTTCCGAACAGTTGTGGAAGTGCCAAAATGGACGAAATTGATGCAAAAAGAACATCGGTTCGTACTGCTTGGCTCGTGCTTTGCTCAATACATGGGCGAACGCTTCCAAAAGGAAGGAATGAGTGTCGTCTGCAATCCATTGGGAGCCGCCTACAATCCTGAAAGCATCGACATTCAAGTTAGGCAAGCTTTGACAGGAGAAGACAATTTGCCGGTCTTCCACTTCGATGGCAAATGGCGTTGTTGGTGGGCGAACACGCTCATCAGCGATACTGAAGAAAAACGGTTCAACGAAACCATCCGAACAATATTCCTCGACCTCGGGAATGCCTTGCGAAAGGCCGACTTCCTTTTCATTACACTAGGTACAAACGTGTGCTACAAACTGAAGGAGAACGGAATGACGGTAACAAATTGCCATAAAGTTCCTGCCGCCAAGTTCGAGGAGGTGACGCTAGACCTGGAGACATGTGTGAAGACCTTGAGTGACATGATGAATCTTCTTCTGGAAAACTGCCCAAAACTGCAAGTCGTCTTTACTGTCAGCCCCTATCGCTATAAAAAGTATGGCTTTCACGGCAGTCAGTTAGCAAAAGCGACTTTATTGCTTGCAGTCGACGAAATATGCAAGAAATATACAAATAAAGCGGTCTACTTCCCTGCATACGAAATCATGATGGACGAACTTCGCGACTATCATTTCTATGCCGAAGACATGATTCATCCCGCTCCAGAAGCGGTTGAACACATCTGGAACAAACTTTGGAATTGTTAAATCGAAAACAACAAATCGTAAATACTTAAAATGTATAATACTCTTGAAATAGCATCCTTTATTGGAGCCCCAACGGACGGCCTGAAAGGGCGTGAGATTGACTGGTTGCTGACGGACAGTCGCAGCCTCTGTTATCCAGAATCAACACTCTTCTTTGCCATAAAAACAGAAGTAGGTAACGGACACCTGTATGTTGCCGACCTGTATCAACGAGGCGTACGTGCTTTTGTGGTAAGCGAAAAGGTGGAAGGCGATTTCCCAGATGCCGACTTCCTCTTCGTTCAAAATACACTCTTCGCACTTCAATCACTTGCAGCACAACATCGTTCTCGCTTTGACGTCCCCATCATAGGAATTACGGGCAGTAATGGAAAGACTGTTGTCAAGGAATGGCTTTACCAACTCTTGGCACCCGACTTCACAGTTACCCGCAGCCCACGCAGTTATAACTCGCAAACAGGTGTTCCCCTTTCTGTATGGGGACTTAATGAAAACACCCAGATTGGCATCTTCGAGGCAGCCATTTCGAAGAAGAACGAGATGGTGGCTCTGGAGCGCATCATCAAGCCCACAATCGGCATCTTCACTTGCCTGGGTGGTGCACATCAGGAGAACTTCTCAACCTTCGAGGAAAAGTGTATGGAGAAACTCCAACTGATGAAGGATGCGAAGGTTGTCATTTATCCTGCCGGAGACTCCGTGATAAAGGATTGCATTCGTCAGGCCCGGCTGAAAGGCCGACTTGTTGCCTGTCCTTCCACAGGGAATGCCTATGAGGATAACGAAGCACTTTGCCGAGCTGCCTGTCGCGAGATGGGACTCGACGATGACATAATAGAAGAACGTCTGCGCGCACTCGAACCAGTGGCTATGCGACTCGAAGTGAAGGACGGACAGAACGACTGTACACTCATCAACGACTCCTATAACAGCGACATTAGCAGTCTGGACATTGCACTCGATTTCATGAATCGCAGACCCGAGAAAGAAGGCCGCCAGCGCACCCTCATTTTGAGTGACATCCTGCAGAGCGGAGTAGAACCTCACGCCCTCTATACTCAACTTGCCGATCTGCTTGAACAACGCGGCATCAACAACCTGATTGCCGTTGGTGGCGTCATTTCCGCCCACATGAACTGCTTTGCCGGCTTGCCCATCTGCTGTCGGTTCTTCGCCAATACGGACGCACTCTTGCAGGACGACATAATGAACAAACTGGAGCATCAACTCATCCTCATCAAGGGTGCACGCAAGTTCCATTTTGAGCGCATAACCGACCGACTGGAGAAGAAAGTGCACGAAACCATCCTCGAAGTCAATCTTAGCGCACTCGTGGACAATCTCAACTATTACCGCTCGTTCCTGAAGCCCGAGACGAAGATGGTTTGCATGGTAAAAGCCGATGCGTATGGAGCAGGGGCAGTCGAGGTGGCTAAGACGCTCCAGGACCACAATGTCGATTACCTGGCAGTAGCCGTAGCCGACGAAGGTGTCACACTTCGCGAGAAAGGCATCACGCAAGGCATCATGGTGATGAACCCCGAAATGAGCAGTTTCAGCACGCTCTTCCAATACAATCTGGAGCCGGAGATTTACAGTTTCCGACTCCTCGACGCACTCATCTATGCTGCTGAGCACGAGGGCATTACGAACTTCCCGGTTCACATCAAGCTCGATACAGGAATGCATCGTCTCGGCTTCGATCCGGAGAAGGATATTCCCAGACTCATCGAGCGCTTGAAACGGCAGACTGCCCTCATTCCTCGTTCTGTATTCTCGCACTTCGTTGGCAGCGACTCTGATAACTTCGACGAATTCTCCGCCAAACAATACGACCTCTTCCTGAAGGGCAGCAAACAGCTTCAGGAAGCCTTTCCCCACCCCATTCTGCGACACATCTGCAATAGCGCGGGCATCGAGCATTTCCCCGAAAGACAACTCGAAATGGTACGACTCGGACTCGGACTTTACGGCATCAACCCCCGTAACGACCAGACCATTCACAACGTCAGCACCCTTCGCACCACCATCCTGCAGATTCACGACGTGAAAGCTGGCGAAAGCGTGGGTTACAGCCGCAAAACCGTGCTTGAAAGAGACAGCAGGATTGCAAGCTTGCCGATAGGTTATGCCGACGGACTGGACAGATTGCTTGGCAACAGGAAAGGCTATTGCCTGGTTAATGGGCAGAAGGCTGATTACGTGGGCAACATCTGCATGGATGTCTGCATGATAGACGTAACAGACATTCCATGCGAAGAAGGCGACCTCGCTACTATTTTCGGCGATGAGTTGTCACCCTCGAAACTCGCCTCACTTTGCGGCACAATCCCCTACGAAATCCTGACAGGCATAGCTCCACGCGTGAAACGTATCTACTTCGAAGACAAGTAGCACGTTAAGCTGACAGATTAGGCACGTTAAGTTGGCAGATTAGGCACGTTAAGTTGGCAGATTAAGCACGTTAAATTTGGAATTTAACCATGTCAGATTTTAAATAATAACGTATCATAGCTACGGAATGAGAGCGAAACCATACATTGTTATATATTATATATTGCTGTCCTTTCTGCTGTTCTCGTGTGGCGGAAATCGTACGACTAATGGTGGCGAAGCAGGCGACACCCTGCAGTTCCATTATGCAAGAAACCTGACGATTGTCTCCTTCCCTGACCGCATGGAAGTGACCTTGCGCAATCCGTGGGACACGACAAACGTATTGGGGAGCTATGTTCTGTCGAAGCCTCTTCAAAATGCTGCGGTCTTCAGCAGCGTTCATTGTGCCTTGCTCCACGAATTGGGGGCAGACGAGGCTGTAGGCGGCATCTGCGACTTCGAGTTCTTCAACTTACCATACTACAAACAAGCTGTCAGCGAGGGCCGTATCGCCAATCTTGGCAACAGCATGCAACCCAGTTTGGAGAAGATAATCGACCTTAATCCCGATGCACTCATGCCAAGTCCTTTCGAGAACAGCGGTGGCTTGGGACGTATCGAAAGGCTCGGCATTCCCATCATCTGGTGTGCTGATTACATGGAAAACACACCACTCGGTCGGGCTGAGTGGATACGCTTCTACGGCCGTCTGTTCGGTAAGGCAGAGGAGGCCGACAGCATCTTCGAATCGGTAGAAACGCGCTATCTAGAACTTCGCGACTTAGCAAAAAACACGAAGACCAAACCCCGACTCTTGCCCGAAATGCCTTGGAGCGGACAATGGACTCTGCCCGGCTCTGGAAGCAGTTCTACAAGGCTCTACGAGGACGCTGGAGCAAATTACCTTTTCGCCAATCTGGAAGGGGCTGGAGGCATTCCGCTCAGCACGGAAAAGGTGGTGGACAAAGGCGTAGAAGCCGACATATGGATTATCAAGCATCACGGCAACCTAGACCGGAAGCAAATGAATGCAGACACACCTCTGCTTGCCAACATCAAGGCTCCCATTTGGTGGTGCGACACATCGCAAGCGCTCCTCTATGAAGAGACACCCTTCCATCCCGAACGGCTGCTCGAGAACCTCATCAGCATCCTTCACCCGGAATTGGGGATAGAGACGGAATACGAATACTTTAAGCCATTGAAAACCGATGAAAGATAAATACAAGTTGAAGTTGCTTGCCGTCTTGATGGTGCTTCTCTCCATCGCGAATGTGCTATGGGGGTCACTCGACATTCCTGTAAAGGACGTGTGGCAGATTCTTTGCGGAAACGAAATTGAAGGACATCCTGCGTGGAGCATCATCGTGATGCAAGGACGCGTGCCCCAGATGCTGACGGCTTTGCTTACTGGCACAGCTCTCGGCACCTGCGGCTTGCTTTTACAAACGGCCTTCCGAAACCCTCTTGCAGGCCCTTCCATTCTCGGCATCGACTCTGGAGCCAACCTCGGTGTCGCCATCGTTTTGCTTCTGCTTGGAGGTACGGCTTCCATCGGGAATCTCGCTCTTGGCGGACATCTGCTGGTCGTTGTTGCGGCAATGGTGGGAGCCCTTGCCATTATGGCTTTGCTGATGATACTGAGCAAGCTGTTGCGCAGTCAGGTGATGCTCCTCATAACGGGTGTCATCATCAGTTATGTGACGGGCAGCATCATCCAGCTCCTCAACTACTCGGCAACAGAACAAGGTGTTCACAGTTTTGTCATTTGGGGCATGGGCAACTTCGCATCCGTCGGCATAGAGCGTCTGCCTGTCTTCTGTGCGCTCTCCTTCCTGGGATTATTGCTTGCCACGCTTCTGATCAAACCACTTGACGCCTTGCTTCTTGGCGACCGTTATGCGGAGAATCTGGGCGTCAGGATTGGCAGGGTACGGCAAATGCTTTTGCTCGTCACAGGTTTGCTCACGGCCACTACAACGGCTTTCTGCGGGCCCATCTCGTTCATCGGCCTGGCAGTTCCACATCTCGCCCGACTCGCGCTTGGCACTTCATATCACAGGACTTTGATGCCTGCCACTATGCTAATCGGAGCGAATTTGGCTTTGGCTTGCAACCTGCTGAGCACCCTGCCCCGCGACGGCAGCATCATCCCAATCAGTGTCATCACGCCACTCATCGGCGCTCCCGTCGTTTTACACGTTATACTGAAACAAAAGAACAATTAATTATGAATAAGCGATTCCTTACCCTACTATTTGCGGCATTCAGCCTGAGCGTTTTTGCAGAAGTCAACTATCAAGTCATTCCCCTGCCTCAACAAATCGTTTTTGACAAGAGTGGCCAGTCTATGATTTTGTCCGAAGGTATGACTGTGGGCTATCCTTCTGGCAGCCAACAGATGAAACGCAATGCCGAGTTCGCTGCCGAATACCTGAACCTCTCTCTCCTGGAAGCAGGCAAGAAAGGTGCAGACGTCAACCTCATGCTAGGCCTCAAAAGCAGCAATCCGGATGACTATGTCATCAACATTGGCAAGAAAGGCATCACGATTCAAGGTGCCAGCCCGAGCGGTGTCTTCTATGGTATCCAGACGCTTCGCAAGAGCATCAAGAACGAGACGGGCGAGATTCGGCTTCCCTACGCCTATGTCTGCGGTTCGCCACGTTTCGGCTATCGCGGTACGGAGCTCGATTGTGCCCGCCACTTCTTCCCCATTTCGTTCATCAAAAAGTTTATCGACATCCTGGCTCTGCACGGCATCAATCGCTTTCATTGGCACCTGACGGACGACCAAGGTTGGCGTTTCGAAGTGAAAGCCCTGCCCGAACTGGCAGCAAAGGCAAGCGTGCGTCCGTACACGATTGTAGGCAAGAACATCGGACTTTCCGACCCCAACAATGCCATCTATGACGACACACCCGAAACGGGCTATTACACGCAGGAGGAGCTGCGCGAAGTTGTGGCTTATGCGGCAGAGCGCTACATTACCATCATCCCCGAGATAGACCTGCCTGGCCACATGATTGCGGCGATGAGCGTCTATCCCGATCTGGGCTGTACAGGAGGTCCATATAAGGTCTGGAGCGTTTGGGGCATAGCAGACGATGTGCTTTGCGCAGGCAATCCCAAGACGCTGGAGTTCCTCAAGACTGTCTATGGCGAGCTCTGTGACGTTTTCCCAAGCAAGCTGATTCATATCGGCGGAGACGAAAGTCCGCGCGTTCGCTGGAAGAGTTGTCCCAAATGTCAGGCGAAGATGAAGGAACTGGGACTCACCAAAGAGGCTGAGTTGCAGACCTATATCAACAAGGAGATGGAGGCATTCCTGGCACAGAAAGGTCGTCAGATAATCGGTTGGGACGAGACACTGGAAGGCGGTCTGAGTGAGAATGCAGCTGTGATGAGTTGGCGTGGATACGAAGGCGGTAAGGCTGCGGCAAAGCTCCATCATCAAGTCGTTATGACGCCCACCTCCCACTGCTACATCGACTATTACCAGCTCAAGAATCACGATGCCCAGCCCTTGGCCATCGGAGGTTATCTGCCTCTGAGCAAGGTATACAGCATGGAACCCGTTCCGGAAGACTTGACAAAGGAAGAGGCCAAGTACATCATGGGAGCTCAGTGCAACCTTTGGACCGAATACGTCCTCAGCCCAGACCATGCCGAATATATGCTCCTGCCCCGACTGGCCGCTATGAGCGAGGTACAATGGCTTCAGCCCGAAGCAAAGAACTACGAGCAATTCCTCGAACGGCTTGCTCTGCTCGAACAAACCTACCGTCGTCTGGGATACAAATTCTGCAAAGCACACGAATGATCAGTCTGCAAAACCTTACAGTCGGCTACGGCGAAAAAGCCATCCTCTCCGACATCAACCAAACGCTCGAACCAGGTCGTCTTGTTTGTCTGCTCGGCTCGAATGGCGTGGGAAAAAGCACCATTCTGCGCACCCTGGCAGGCTTCCTGCAGCCCCTGGCGGGGAGGGTGCTGTTCGACGGTAAAGACCTCACGTCGCTCTCCCTTTCGCAAAGGAGCAAAGCCGTCTCCATCGTGCTGACAGAGAGAGTTGAAGTGCCGTACATGAAGGTTGCCGACCTCGTAGGGATGGGGCGTTCGCCCTATACAGGCTTCTTCGGAACCCTCACAAAAGAAGACAAAGCCATCGTAGGCGAAGCCATAGAAATGGTGGGAATAGGCAATCTGGCGGAGCGGACTATCGACACCCTGAGCGACGGAGAACGGCAGAAAGCATTCCTGGCCAAAGCCTTAGCGCAACAGACGCCCATCATCCTGCTCGACGAACCGACGGCTTTCCTCGACTTCCACGCAAAGATAAGCACGCTCCGACTGATGCAGAAACTCGCTCACGAGACGGACAAAACCATCCTGATGAGTACGCACGACGTGGAAATGTCACTTCGACTGAGCGACATACTTTGGATTGTGCAGGACGGGGAAATCCATACTGGCACAACAGCCTCCCTCACAGAAAGCGGCATCCTCCGCCAGTTCCTGGGCGACGAAAGCCCCCTATAGTGTGACGATTGCAATCATCTAGTGTGACGATGGCGATTAACTAGTGTGACGTTGGCATTTGTCACGTTTGAAGTTTGCAAACTTCACGTGTGAAAATCCGAGTTTACCCTGCAGCAGTGCCCTCATCTTTCACACTGAAAATTTACGAAATAATAGTGAATTATGCAAGTAAATTGGCAATTATTTTCACAGAAAATGAAAGTTTTTTCAGCAGCGGCGAAGTGGGAAAGTGGGAAAGTGTCTTATGGACAGGAAGCGAAAACGGGTACGTGTGACGGAAACACGACAGCACTATAAGATTATTAATAGAGTTTTAATTATATTAATTAATAATATTAATAATAATCTTATATTATAATTATAAATAATAGATAATATAAAATTATCTTATTTATTCTTACCGCCTCGTGACGACATGAAAATCATTCCTGTCGTATTACCATTTTCCCATTTTCCCATTTTCCCGGTAAAACGTATGGGAGTATGAGAAGTTTTTCGTAACTTACACCCGAAGCACTGACACCACATGAACGGATAGTCTTGGCAACAACGTATGCCCTCCATTTCCCCCGTAAATGCCCCTAGAATCGCTTCAAATCACTCTGGCGCACAATCTGCCGCCGAAGCAAAAACAGGCGCTCCACGAGGCTTTTAACGAACCATTAAAATTCTTTGAATTTTACTACCTCAAAACGGCCATAAACTTTGCCCTCCAATTCAACTCAGAAACTAACTAAAGAAGCCCCTCTGCTTTGCAGCGGAGAGACTTCATCCTGCTACGAAGTGTATGTTCCTATTCGAACGCCTCGGGCAATTGGTGGAGTTTGGTGCCGTTGCTGCCCTTGATGAGGATGATGGAATCTGATATCGGCTCTGCCTTCAAAGCCGCCTTCACTTCCTCCACATCCTTGAAGACGCGCATACCCTCTTCTGCAACTTTTTCGAACTCACTACCCACGAGCCAAATGCGCTCCAGCTCCATCCCCTGAAGCTGCCCGACTATACGTTTATGTTCTTCAAGGCTTTCTTCACCAAGTTCTCGCATGTCTCCGAGTATCACCATCTTATGCTCACCATCAAAGAAGGAAAAGTTAGTCAGGGCTGCCGACATGCTCGAGGGGTTTGCGTTATAGGCATCGACAACAAGGCGATTGCTTCCGACCTCCCTCAGTTCGCTCCGACTGTTGGTGGGTTTGTAAGTCTGCAAAGCGTGGTCAATCTGCTCGGGAGCAATACCGAAATAGAGTCCTATCGTGACTGCTGCACGAAGATTGGCTATATTGTAGGCGCCAATCAGGTTGGTCTTGACTGTGTGCCAAGGCGCGTCGTCTTCAGACCGCCATTGCATCTCGACGAAAGGTGCCACTTCGCTCACCCTGCCCTCGACATACGGAAGGGCATCCTCCCATAATGCGAAACCGCGCTCCTGAGCCATCTGGAGGAGGTCGGTATCGAATGCATTCAGGAAGATTTTCTTGCCGCGCCCCAGCAGGTCGTCATAGAGTTCGCCCTTCGTCCGCTTCACGCCCTCGAAGCTGCCAAAGCCTTCCAGATGGGCACGGCCGACATTCGTGATGAGTCCGAAGTCTGCCTCTACAATACGGCAAAGGTCAGCAATCTCGCCAGGATGATTGGCGCCAGTCTCGATGACGGCAATATCGTGCTCGGGCTTGATGCGTAGCAGGGTGAGAGGCACTCCGATGTGATTGTTGAGGTTGCCTTCGGTAAAGAGAACCTGCCTGCCTTCGGAAAGGACAGCGCTGATGAGTTCCTTCGTAGTCGTCTTGCCGTTCGTGCCCGTAATCTGGAGGACAGTCCCACCCCAAACCTTACGATGATGGGCGGCCAAATCCTGCAAGGCCTTCAGCACATCGGGAACGAGGATGAGCCGCTCGTCCTGCTTCGCGACATCGGGATTGTCCACAACGGCGAAGGCACAACCCTTCTGGAGGGCCTGAAGGGCATAGTGGTTCCCGTCGAACGTTTCGCCCTTCAAGGCAAAGAAAATGCTCCCTTCCGGGCACTTGCGGCTATCCGTCGTAACAACCGGATGCTCTTTGTAAATGGCATATAATGCTTTGGTATTCATGTCTTTATCGTTTGTTGTTCTTGCCATGATGAGGTTTGATGCGGACCACTCCGCCACCATTCGTTTGCATGATGAGGCTGCGGCGATAGGGTTCGCAATCCTCGAATTCGTGAGGCACTTGCTTCTGGAAATCTATGATGTTGTCGAGTCGTTTCTTCTGAAGATTCCAGACATAGAGGATGCTGGGCTGCGCTGCTGTTCCCACGCCAACGGGAATGAACATCTGGTCGCCCTTGATGCACGCTCCCTGCCCGATATGATTGGAGGGGAAGCGCGGGTCTAAGTCCTGGATGCAATAGTTGTCGAGCGCATTTCTGGGATGAAGATGGACGACAGGGCCGTCGCTGAGCCTGGGCAGAGGGAAGATTATGGTGCGCCAACGATTGCCTTTTCCCATGTTCTCCACCGTATTGCCATAACCAATGAGGAGTTTGCGCTTGCTGTCTATCATCCATTGCAAAGCATATCCGAAGAGGCCGTTCGAATCGTCGAGAACGATAGTCTGGACCAGTCTGGGCGCTTCCGTCAGCGAAATGCGCTCCACAAAGCAGACGTCCTTCATGCCGTTGTGCCTCTGCTTGGAACATTGCGAGACATAGAGCAGCGGGAACTGGTCGTTCTTGTGGTAACGCTCTATGCCAAAGAAAGCCACATTGGCATGATTCTCAGGCATTTGACTGGCCAAAGGGAACTGGCGAAGCATTTGAAGTCCGCCATTTTGCATACGATAGATGGTGGCCCAACCCGTATTCTGAAGGCTGACGAGATAGTTGTCCCAAATGGCCATTCCCTGGTAACTCTGCTTTTGAACGCCTTGCAAATCGGCATACTTTTGGACGGAAGCGTTTGTGAAATCGACAGGCACGCAAGCCGTCAGAGACATTATTGCCGTCAAAAGGCAAAGGGAAAGAGTGCGATATTTCATAATCTAAGTTCGTTTTGCCTTGCAAAGTTAAACCTTTTTTCGGAAATTCTTGCCATTTATATAAATAATGTGTACCTTTGTGCGATATTTTGTGTGACTGTGCTCTCGACTTCATCATACAGCATCAACGTAGGCGGCGAATTGCTTTCGCTGGAGAAGCCCGTAGTGATGGGCATTCTGAATGCTACGCCCGACTCTTTCTATCAGCATCACGAAGGAGACGAAGCCATTCGTCTGCGAACCAGACAGATGCTCGATGAAGGTGCTGCGATACTTGACGTTGGGGCTTGCTCCACCCGTCCCGGCTTTACGCCTCCCGATGAAAAGGAGGAGATGCGGCGCCTCGGGGAAGCTCTGGCCATTGTCCGCAAGGAAGCTCCCGAAGCCGTCCTGAGCGTCGATACATTCAGGGCAGATGTTGCCAAGATGTGTGTCGAAGAGTATGGCGTGCAAATAGTGAACGACATCAGCGGAGGCGAACTCGACAAAGAGATGTTCCGAACGGTAGCAGAGCTGCGAGTGCCTTACGTCCTGACGCACAATAAAGCACTTCCCCAAGAGAAGGAAGACACTTTCCTCTCTGAGTTCCTGCAAGAGATGGGCGGCAAAGTCGAGCAGCTTCACGAGCTGGGTGTGTGCGACATCATCCTCGACCCGGGCTTCGGCTTCGGCAAAACACTCGAGCAGAACTACATCCTCATGCAGAACCTCGAAGTCTTGCACGAACTCGACTTGCCCTTGCTCGTCGGCATAAGCCATAAGAGCATGATATACAAGCTGTTGGGAACGACTCCCGGGGAAGCCTCCAACGGAACAACAGTCCTGCATACTGTGGCTCTGCAGAAGGGTGCTCACATCCTTCGAGCCCACGAAGTGAAGGAAGCAATGGAATGTATTAGGAAGCAATGGAATGTATTAAGATCATTAACGAATTGAGCGAATGCCTAACATAAGTTTCAAAGACATCGTCGACATTTTCCTAGTCGCGATAGTGCTCTACTATTGCTACAAGTTGATGAAGCAATCGCGCTCCGTCAACATCTTCTATGGCATTCTGCTTTTCGTCAGCTTCTGGATTATCATCAGCAAGGTGCTGGAGATGAAGTTGTTGGGAGGCATTCTCGACCAACTGGTCGGTGTTGGCGCACTTGCCATCATCATCCTCTTCCAGGAAGACATCCGACGCTTCTTCTACAACATAGGAGCCCGAAACCAAGCTCATCGCTTCTTCCGATTCTTCCGACTGGACAAGCACAAGAACACGGGTGAGTTCCGCAACGAACGCGAGACCATCTTCCCCATCGTTATGGCCTGCATGAACATGAGCAAGCAACACGTCGGAGCCCTCATCGTCCTGCAGAACGACCTGCCCCTGGGCGAGTTCATGCGAACGGGCGAAGAGGTTGACGCCAAGATAACACAACGACTCATCGAGAACATCTTCTTCAAGAACAGTCCGCTTCACGACGGCGCCATGATTATCGCGAAAGGACGGATAGCAGCCGCTTCGTGCATCCTGCCCATCAGTCACGACCTGGACATTCCAAAGGAGTTCGGCCTTCGACATCGTGCAGCAAAAGGCATCAGCAAAGAGACCGACGCCCTGGCAATCGTGGTGAGCGAAGAGACGGGCAACATCAGCGCTGCCTATTCGGATATGCTTCGCGCCCACCTCTCTGCGGAAGAACTGGAGACACTACTCATGAAAGGAAAATTCTAGGCCTCACCCCATCCCTCTCCCAAAGAGAGGGGGATTGAATGGTAAACCGTAAATGATAAAATAGTAAATGATATGACTTTAATGGAACAAATCATCGCTCGAGCCAAGTCCTGCAAGCAGCGCATCGTGCTGCCCGAGAGCTTGGAGGAGCGAACACTAACAGCGGCAGACAAAGCTTTGGCAGACGACCTGGCCGACATCATCCTGATTGGCAAGCCAAGTGAAATCTTCGCGCTTGCAGACAAGCTGGGACTCAAAAACATTGGCAAAGCCACAATCATCGACCCCGCAACCAACGAGAAGACTGAGGCTTACGTCCAACTCTTCTACAATCTCAGGAAGAACAAAGGCGTGACTGAGGAAGAGGCTCGCGAGAAAGTGAAAGACCCTCTCTACTATGGCTGTCTCATCATCAAGAGCGGAGATGCCGACGGACAGATTTCGGGAGCACTCTCCACGACTGGCGATACGCTTCGTCCTGCCCTGCAAATCATCAAATGCGCGCCTGGCGTGAGTTGCGTCAGCGGAGCTATGCTGATGATTACGCCTGCGAAGGAGTATGGCGAGGATGGCGTCCTGGTGATGGGCGACGTTGCAGTTACACCGATGCCCGATGCCAACCAGCTTGCTCAGATTGCCGTCTGCACGGCTCAGACTGCCCGTAGCGTAGCAGGCTTCAAGGAGCCTCGCGTGGCTATGCTCAGCTTCAGCACGAAGGGAAGCGCCAGTCACGAGGTGGTAGACAAGGTTGTTGAAGCCACGAAGAAGGCCCAAGAGATGGAGCCCACGCTTCAGATTGACGGCGAACTGCAAGCAGATGCGGCTCTCGTGCCAAGCGTTGGAGCGAAGAAGGCTCCCGGCAGCCACATTGCAGGCAAAGCAAACGTGCTGGTAGCACCCTGCTTGGAGGTTGGCAACATTGGCTACAAACTCGTTCAGCGCCTTGCTGGAGCCGAAGCCATCGGCCCCATTCTGCAGGGCATCGCCCGTCCCGTCAACGACCTCAGCCGCGGCTGCTCAGTAGATGACATTTATAAAATGATAGCAATCACTGCTTGCCAAGCGATGGATGCGAAATAGTTCACTCTTCACTAAAATGAAAATATTAGTTCTTAACTGCGGCAGCAGTTCTATTAAATATGCACTCTACAACATGGACGACCAGTCCGTCATCACAAGTGGCGGCATTGAGAAGATTGGTCTGCCCGATTCGTTTATCACTGTCAAACTCAATGGCGAGAAGCACAAATGGGAACACCCCATAGGGGAACATACGGCTGGTGTGCAGTACATCTTCGAAGTGCTGACTACAGGCGAATATGCCGTCCTGAAGAGCCTCGAGGAGCTTGATGCCGTAGGTCACCGAATGGTGCACGGCGGCGAGAAGTTCAACAAGTCCGTTCGCCTCACTCCCGAAGTGATGGAAGCTTTCGCTCAGTGCAACGACCTCGCTCCTCTTCATAATCCTGCCAACATCAAGGGCGTGAATGCAGTCTCCGCCCTGCTTCCCAACATTCCGCAGGTGGGCGTCTTCGATACCGCATTCCACCAGACAATGCCCGATTACGCCTATATGTATGCACTCCCTTACCAACTTTACAAAGAGTATGGTGTGCGTCGTTACGGCTTCCACGGAACCAGTCACAGGTACGTGAGCCAGCGCGTTTGCGAGTTCCTCGGAGTGAAGCCCGAAGATAAAAGAATCATCACTTGCCACATCGGCAACGGCGCCTCGATTGCTGCCGTGAAGTACGGCAAGTGCGTCGATACCTCGATGGGCTTGACACCTCTGGAAGGACTGATGATGGGCACGCGTACCGGCGACATTGATGCCGGAGCAGTCACCTATCTGATGGACAAGTTCAACCTCGACACGAAAGGCATCTCCGACCTGCTGAACAAGAAGTCGGGCCTTGCTGGTGTGAGCGAAGGGAGCAGCGACTTCCGCGACATCCTGGCCGGCATCGCTGCAGGCAACGACAAAGCCCGTCTGGCAAAGGAGATGTACACCTATCGCATCAAGAAGTACATCGGCGCTTATGCCGCAGCTATGGAAGGTGTTGACATCATCCTCTTTACTGGCGGTGCTGGCGAGAACCAGTGGGAAGTGCGCGAAGGAGCCACCAACGGCCTCGAGTACATGGGCGTCAAGATGGACCAGACCAGGAATCGCAGCTGCCGTGCTACGGAAGCCATCCTGAGCGCCGACGACAGCCAGGTTACCGTCTGCTGCATCCCCACCGACGAGGAACTCATGATTGCCCTCGACACGCAAGCCCTCTGCTAAAAAACAAACTTCTCGGATAAAAAACTAAGCCCCCGCCAATCGGTGGGGGCTTTTTCGGATTAAGAGTTGAGAGCGAGGAACGTTCAGAAGCATAAAATTCTTTGAATTTTAAAGCCTCGCCCACGAGCCCGTGGAGCGCTTGTTTTTGCTTCGGCGGCAGATTGTGCGCCTGAGGGATTTGAGGCGATTCTAGGGCCATTTGCGGGGGAAATGGAGGGCATACGTTGTTGCCAAGACTATCCGTTCATGTAGTGTCAGTGCTTCGGGTGTAAAGTTACGAAAAACTTCTCATACTCCCATACGTTTTACCGAGAAAGTGAGAAAGTGGACATGTGGACATGTGGACAGGAATAGCTTTTTAGGGTAAAACGGAGGGAGAATGTAGATATATATATAACATATATATACTATATTAAATATAATAATAATATTATTAATAATAAAACTCTATTAATAATCTTATAGTGCTGCCGTGATTCCGTCCATTTCGCTTCCTGTCCATAAGACACTTTCCCACTTTAATTTACTTGCATAATTCACGATTATTTCGAAATTTGCAGGCGTGAAAGATGAGGGAACTACTGCAGGGTAAACTCGGATTTTCACACGTGATGTTTGCAAACTTCAAACGTGACAAATGCCAACGTCACACTAGTTAATCGCAATCGTCACACGCGATAACGAACGGGGCGACTTTTGGCTTATTTCGTGACATTGTACTGGAACTGCTCGAAGTGGGCTTTGCCGTTCGAGCCGTAGCAATAGAGGCCGAGACGAACGCCTTTCCAATTGCCTTCGTGCATCTGGAACGGTTCGCCTGCAGGAACGAAATGCTTGCCGTCCAGGCTGTACGCGAATTGATAGCTGTTCTGGGGTTCATTGAGTGAGAGCCGCAAATGGATGCGCTTCGGCTTCTTTACCAGCACAACAGTTCGCTCGCCGTTTGCCTCGATGCAGACACCTTCTGGACAGAGCCCGATGCCCCTGAAGTCGCGCCCCATACAGACGAGCCCAGCAGAAGCCTGGTCGAGTTCGGAAGCAAGGAGCAGCGCCGTTGCCTCGCCTTCGTAGCCCATCATCATTTGCGTGAGCGTGCCTCGGGCTTCCCTCAGATTATCGGCTGGCAGGGCATGAAGAGTAAGGCACCCCCTCCGCTCGGAGAGGCTCCACGCACCTTCCACGGGATTGTGGTTCCATTGCCACTGAAGCCCCAGCGTTGTGCCGTCGAAAGTGTCGTCAGTCTGCGGCAGGGAGGGAGCTTGAGTGGCTGCTGTCTTGGGTTTCGTCCAAACCTCTACAGGCTCGCCCACGCCATTGCCGTCAATGTCCACACCGATGAGGGGCCAGTCGTCTTTCCAACGCGCAGGCTGAAGATGGAGCACTCGGCCCAGCTGCGGTGTCTGCTGGAAATGATAGAACCACCATTCACCTTCGGGCGTATCGACGAGCGCTCCCTGATGAGGGCCATTGAAGCGTGTGCTGCCCTGTTCGAGGACAATGCGCCGTTCATAGGGGCCATAGATATTCTTCGAGCGCAGAGCGGTCTGCCATCCGCCCCCCACTCCGCCTTCGGGAATGATGAGGTAGTAGTATCCTCCGCGCTTCATCCACTTTGTCCCTTCAGCAACAGGCCCCTCGTAGACAGTCACACCATCATCCAGCAGCTGGCGTCCGTCAGCCGTCATTCGGTGCACAATGATAGGTCCCGCTCCCAGCTGGCTTCGGCCCAAATAAGCCCCTCCGTCTTCGTCCCAGAAAGGGCACGGGTCTTCCCATCCACTTATGTTCTTGACGTGGTGCAACTTCGCCCAAGGCCCGCGCACATCGCTAGCCGACGACATGAAGAGGCCCTCGTCTGGCGTACAGAAGAAGACGTAGAACTTGCCCTCGTGATAGCGTATGCTGGGTGCCCAAGCGCCTCCGCCGTAGTGCTTCGTCTCGTCCCATCCGGGCAAATCGAAGCGGCTGAAGATTTGGCTTACGAAGTGCCAATTGACCATATCCGCGCTCTCCAGAACCTGCATCCCCAGATGGTTGAAGTTGCTGGAAACCATATAGTAGCTGTCTCCAACGCGAATGACATCCGGGTCGGAATAGTCGGCATTGAGGAGCGGATTGCGATACGTGCCATTGCCTTGATCACCCCAGAGGAGCGGACTCTGTGCCGACGCATAGGCCGTCCAGAGCAAGGAAATAAGCAACAGAAAGGCTTTCCTCATGAATGGTTACTTCCAGAAGCCTTCAGCGGTGAAGTATTTGCTCTTGCTGAGAGGTTCGACTGCACCGAACTTCTGCCATTCTGCATCAGCCTGGAACTGAGCAAGGAAGGCATCGGGAACGTAGAGCGTGCAACCCTTGTTGGGCGTGCAGTTCTTGGGAACAGGATAGTATTCCGTGCTGAGCAGATAGACCTTCTTCCACTTCGCTGCCGATTCGGAAACGAGGCCAAACATACGGTTCTTGAAGTCGTTGGGAACGGTGAACTCCTCGATTCCCGTGCAACCTGCGAAAGCTCCATCGTCAATCTTCTTCATCGCAATGCCCATCAGCACACTTCTGAGTTTCTTGCAGTTCTCGAAAGCACCCACGCGAAGCCACCAAATGTGTTCACCGAAGCGGGCCGTCTCGAGCGAAGAACAGTCCTTGAAGGCGTCAACACCAATGGTGTAGGCATCAATGAGAAGGTTCTTCATGGCGGAGCAACCCTCGAAGGCCTGGTCGTTGACAACGGGAATCTCACCCTGGAAATGCACCTTCTCGAGCGATGTGCAACCAGAGAATGCCTTGATTGCAATGTGCTGAATCTGTGGCGCAATCCAGACTTCCTTCAGGCTTGTGTTGCCCTCGAACTCGCCATCGTTGATGCTCTGAATCTGCGAGCTGAAGCCCATCTTCTCCTCTGTGGGGACATACTTGTCGGCACGATGCTTGGCGGTGTAGAAGAAAATGTCCTTGGCGGAAGTTTCGGTAGCCTGCTTGTCAGTCACGACTTTAGTTTCCTGATTTTTCTGCTGCTTTTCACAACTGCTGAACCCAATCAGCAAACCAAGTGCCAAAAGGGGGAAGAAGAGTTTTGATTTCATAGTTAATAAGTTTAAGTTAATGACTTTGTGAAGGCAAAGGTAGGAAATAATTCATAATTCACAATTCATAATTCATATTTATTTTGTACTTTTGCACTCGAATTATGGTTTCGATAGACAATTTAAGTGTAGAATTCAGCGCAAAGCCGCTCTTCAACGACATCAGCTACGTCATAAACGAGCACGACCGGATTGCACTCGTAGGCAAGAATGGCGCAGGCAAGAGCACAATGCTCAAGATAATCGCAGGCATTCAGCAGCCCACGAGCGGAACGGTGAGTGTGCCCAAAGACGCAACGATTGCTTACCTGCCGCAGGTGATGGTACTCAACGACGAGCGCACTGTCCGCGAAGAAGCAGAGCGTGCTTTTGAACACATAACAGAGATAAGCGACGAATTGGAAAAGCTCAATAATCAACTAGCACAACGCACTGATTATGAGAGCGAAGCATACATGTCGCTCGTGGAACGCTTCACCCATCTGAACGAGCATTTCCAAATGATGGGAGGCTTGAACTATCAGGCAGAATTGGAGCGAACCTTGCAAGGTTTGGGCTTCAAGCGCGAGGATCTGGACCGACCGACGAGCGAGTTCAGCGGAGGCTGGAGAATGCGAATCGAACTGGCAAAGCTGCTGCTTCAGCATCCTGATGTGCTTCTCCTTGATGAGCCCACGAACCATCTAGACATTGAGAGCATCCAGTGGCTCGAGAACTTCCTTGCCACTAGGGCGAATGCAGTTGTGCTCGTCAGCCATGATCGCGCGTTTATTAATAATGTGACGAATCGCACCATCGAAATCAGTTGCGGCAAGATATACGACTACAAAGTCAAATACGACGAATATGTCGCGCTCCATGCAGAACGCCGCGAGCAACAACTTCGCGCCCTCGAGAACCAGCAGAAGGAGATTGCAGACGCCCGAGCCTTCATAGAACGTTTCCGCTATCAAGCCACGAAAGCCATTCAGGTTCAGCAGAAGATAAGACAGCTGGAAAAGATTGTGCCCATCGAAGTGGACGAGGTGGACAACTCGGCTCTACGCCTCAAATTCACTTGCTCGATGCGAAGCGGCGACTTCCCAGTCATTTGTGATGAGGTGGGCAAGAGTTACGGAGAGCATTGCGTCTTCAAGAACGTCAATCTCACCATCAGAAGAGGCGAGAAAGTGGCTTTCGTAGGACGAAACGGCGAAGGCAAGACGACGCTCGTAAAGTGCATCATGGGCGAGATTCCTTTCGACGGAAACCTGAAGGTAGGACACAACGTTCAGATAGGTTACTTTGCGCAGAACCAAGCTCTGTTGCTCGAAGGCGAATACACTGTGTTTGAAACAATTGACCGCGTAGCAAGAGGTGACATCAGGCTCAAGATACGCGACATTCTTGGTGCTTTCATGTTTGGTGGAGAAGCCAGCGACAAGAAGGTGAAGTTCCTTTCAGGAGGCGAACGCACACGTTTGGCAATGATAAAACTCTTGCTGGAACCCGTGAACTGTCTCATCCTCGATGAACCGACCAATCACCTCGATATGCGTTCGAAGGATGTGCTCAAAGTTGCCATTCGCGACTTCGACGGCACAGTTATCGTGGTGAGTCACGACCGCGAGTTCCTCGACGGGCTTGTGACAAAGGTTTATGAGTTTGGCGACGGAAAGGTTCGCGAGCATCTGGGAGGCATTTATGACTATCTGACGAATAAGAATATAAGCAGTCTCACACAACTGAACATGTCTTCTCCCCCCTCTTCAAAACAAGAAGAAGCAGCAACTCCCAATGCAGGAGCTCTCTCTTACGCCGAGCAGAAAGCCCTCGCTCGTGAGCAGAAGCGAAAGGAGAAAGCCCTGCAGGAGGCTGAGGACAAAGTGACGCAACTGGAAGCCGCCATTCGCATCCTTGAAGACCAGATGTCAACACCAGAAGGCAGTCAGGACATTTCGCTCTACGAGAAGCATGGGCGGATGAAAGCACAACTCAAACAGGCTGAGGAGGAATGGGAGGCGCTAATATAATTCAAATTTAATAAATTCAAAATAAGTGAAGCGGCTTTGTGATTTTATAGCACAATGGATGGGTTTGCTGGTGCTCGTAGTGGCAGCAGTGGCGATGTTCTTGCCTGAATCGTTCATTTGGATTGACACGAAGACCATCAATCCCTTGCTGGGCGTGATTATGTTCGGAATGGGACTGACGCTCTCGCCAAATGACTTCAAGATTGTGCTGAGCCGACCTAAAGATATCCTCGTCGGTTGCCTTGCGCAGTTCACTATCATGCCTTTGCTCGCCTGGTTGCTGACGCTTGCTTTCTCGCTTCCGAAGGAACTTGCGCTTGGTGTGATACTCGTTGGCTGTTGCCCCGGAGGAACGGCTTCGAACGTCATCACTTACCTTGCGAAAGGCGATTTGGCGCTTTCCGTTGGAATGACTGCTTGCTCTACCCTGCTCGCCCCCATTGTGACGCCGCTTTTAGTGTTGCTGACAGCAGGAACGATGGTTGAGGTTGATACGTTGGGGATGTTGCTGAGCATTGTCTATGTGGTGATAGCGCCCATCATTGTCGGACTGCTTTGCCAGCGTTTCATTCCTCGAATCACGAAAGCCGTCACTCCCTATCTGCCAGCTTTCTCGTCCCTCGCCATTGCTTTGGTGGTGGGCATCATCGTTTCGCACAATGCCGACCGCTTGATGCTTGGCGGACTGATAGTCATCCTTGTCGTCATACTTCACAACCTGCTTGGGCTCTCGCTTGGTTTCGCGATAGGACGCCTGCTGCGTTTGGAGAAGCCGAAGTGTGTTGCCCTCAGCATAGAGGTCGGAATGCAGAACAGCGGACTGGCTTCTTCCCTTGCTAACATGCACTTCGCGGCTTATCCGCTTGCCACCATACCTGGAGCCGTTTTCAGCGTTTGGCACAACATCAGCGGAGCTTTGGCAGCAAAAATCTTTCAACGGACAACAAACAATAACCAATTATATATTTAATTATGAAAAAGAATCAACTTATTATGGCATTCGCTTTGGCAGCATTGACTGCAGCTTGTACGCCTAATGGCAAGCAACTGGCGTCTGGCATCGACCTCGCCAATCTTGACTCAACCTATCAGCCTGGCACAGACTTCTACATGTATGCGACAGGCGGTTGGCAGAAAGCTCATCCCCTGACGGCCGAGTACAGCCGCTTCGGCTCCTTCGACCAGCTTGGAGAGGACAACAACGAGCGTCTGCGCTCACTCATCGAGGAAGTCTCTTCCCAAGAGAACGAGAAGGGCTCTATCGCTCAGAAGATTGCCGACCTCTACAACTCGGCTATGGACAGCGTGAACCTCAACGAGCACTATTGGGGCGCGCTCGAAGGCTTCCTGCTTTGCGACGGCTACCAGTGCGAGCCCGAGATCACAGCAAACTGGCTCAAGAATGAGTGGCCGCGTATGCAGAAGCAAGGTGTTCCGGGTCTCTTCGGAATGTACATCGGAGCCGACGAGAAGGACTCGAAGAACAACCTCGTCAACATCGTTCAGGGCGGCCTCACGCTCGGGCAGAAGGACTACTACCTCGACAAGGACGCGCGCTCTGAGGAAATCCGAACCGCCTTCAAGAAGTACATTGCTGACCTCTCTGTCCACACTGGCTTTGGCGAGAAGGATGCTCAGAGAATCGCTGAGGACGTGATGCGCATCGAAACGCGTATTGCTGAAGCCAGCAAAAGCCGTACAGAGCTTCGCGACCCTGAGGCCAACTACAACAAGATTTCCTACGCAGAGCTGAAAGAGCAGTTCCCCGGCATCGATTGGGACGGCTTCTTCAAGAACTTCGATATGGAGGGCGTGAAGGAAGTCTGCCTCGGTCAGCCTCTCGCCATCCACGAGGTGGAAAAGGTCCTGAAGGAAGAAACGCCCGAAGCCCTGCAGAACGTCTATCTCTTCCACGCAATGGATATGGTTGCCTCCTACATCGATGATGCCAGCCGTGCTCTCAGCTTCGGCTTCTACGGCAAGGTGTTGAGCGGCAAGGAAGAGGACCGCCCGCGCTGGAAACGTGCCGTTGCAGCCGTTGAGGATGGCCTTGGAGAAGCCCTCGGACAGCTCTATGTTGCCAAATACTTCCCGCCAGAAGCAAAGGCTCGCATGGAGAAACTCATCAAGAACCTGCAGATAGCTCTTGGCGAACGTATCGATGTTCAGGAGTGGATGTCGGACGAAACGAAGAAAGTGGCTCGCGAGAAACTTGATGCCTTCTACGTCAAGGTAGGCTATCCCGACAAATGGAAGGACTACAGCGACCTTGAGATTGGCGACAACTACCTCAACAACATGCTTGCCGTGAACGAATGGGCCATCAAGGACATGATTAAGACCAAATTCAACAAGCCAGTCGATAAGGACGAGTGGTATATGACGCCGCAGACCGTCAACGCCTACTACAACCCCACGACCAACGAGATTTGCTTCCCCGCAGGTATCCTGCAGCCGCCCTTCTTCGACATGCAGGCCGACGACGCTTTCAACTACGGAGCCATCGGTGTCGTGATTGGTCACGAAATGACGCACGGCTTCGACGACCAGGGCAGCAAGTATGACAAGAACGGCAACCTCGTAACCTGGTGGAGCGAAGAGGACACCAAGCAATTCGAAGAGCGCATTCAGGTGATGCGTGAGTTCCACGACAGCATCGAG
>CACZBC010000037.1 GCA_902779315.1 uncultured Bacteroidales bacterium
GCGGTTCATGTGGTTGTAGGTAGCGATGTTCTCGCCCTCGATGGTGCAATAGCCGTCGAGTTCCATCTTCTCGCCAGTGATACCGCTGCGAGCGGTAACGGCGTCCTGAACGGTACCTTCGCCCATGGGAAGAGCCTTCACTTCGTCCAAAGTCTTGCACTTTGCAGCAACGGCAGCGTCGAGGATGCTCTGTGTGAGAGCCACGAAGTCGGCGTTGTTTGCCACGAAGTCGGTCTCGCACTTCAGGGCGATGATGGCGGCAAAGCCGTTCTCAGCCTTAACGAGCACGCAACCTTCGGCAGCTTCGCGGTCGCTACGCTTAGCAGCAACAGCCTGACCTTTCTTGCGCAGATATGCTACAGCACCGTCCATGTCGTCGCTTTCTGCCAGAGCCTTCTTGCAGTCTGCCAGACCAGCACCCGTCATTTCGCGGAGCTTCTTGATGTCATTCATTGTAACTTCCATAGTACAAATAAAATAATTAAAAGTTAAGAATTAAAAGTTAAAAATTAGAAGTCTTTGTCTCGGAAGGCGTGAACTAATAATTTTTCACTTTTCACTTTTCATTTTTCACTTATTCAGCTTCGGGTGCTTCAGGTGCTTCTTCAGCCTCTTCGCGAGCCTTACCGCTGCGACGGCCCTTCTTCACGGGCTGGTCTTCCTGCTCTGCGGCAGCATCGCTGTCGGCCTTCTCGGCCTTACGCTCCTCGAGACCCTCGTTGATGGCAGCGCAGCAAGCCTGGAGGATAACCTCGATGCTCTTGCTTGCATCGTCATTTGCGGGGATAACGAAGTCGATGTTGTCGGGGTTGCTGTTTGTGTCGACGATGCCGAACACGGGAATGCCCAGACGATTTGCCTCGCGAACGGCAATCTGCTCCTTCAGTACGTCAACGACGAAGAGTGCAGAAGGCAGACGGTTGAGGTCGGCGATGGAACCGAGGTTCTTCTCGAGCTTGGCACGCTGGCGGCTTACCTGCAGAATCTCGCGCTTGGAGAGGTTGCTGAAAGTGCCGTCGGCAATCAGCTTATCGATGTTGCCCATCTTCTTCACAGCCTTGCGGATTGTGGGGAAGTTGGTGAGCATGCCGCCGGGCCAACGCTCGATGACGTAGGGCATACCTACGGAAGTAGCGAGGTCGGCAACACATTGCTTGGCCTGTTTCTTGGTAGCGACAAAGAGGATTTTCTTACCGCTCTTGGCAATCTGCTTCATGGCTTCGGCAGCCTCGTCAATCTTTGCAACAGTCTTGTGCAGGTCGAGGATATGAATGCCGTTGCGCTCCATGAAGATGTAAGGAGCCATAGCGGGGTTCCACTTTCTCTTGAGGTGACCGAAGAAAATTAGTTCTTGACATTGTTCTTGTTTGTTTTGTTTGTTGTTTACTTTCTTTGTTAATTCTTTTGTGTTAGCTCCGCTTGCGCCTGAGCCTGGGCGAAGAACCAATCTGCGAGTAGTCCCCCTTTGCGCCATACATTATTTAATATATACGCGTGCGAGGAGTCAGGCAGATTTAGATGCTAAACCTTGTTGTCAATTCATAATTGTTAATTCATAATTCATAATTGTTGTTTCGCCTGGTAGCAAGGAAAATTGTCCGAAAGCAGGGCGCAGCCTAATTATGAATTGTGAATTATGAATTATGCATTGAATATTAACGTTTGCTGAACTGGAAGCGACGACGTGCCTTTGGACGACCTGGCTTCTTTCTCTCGACCTCGCGGCTGTCGCGTGTCATGAAACCTTCGGCACGGAGTGCCTTCTTGTCCTCGGCGTTAATCTTCACGAGAGCGCGGGCAATGGCGAGGCGAAGAGCCTGAGACTGACCTGTGTAGCCGCCACCGTAGAGGTTAACATTGATATCATACTTCTCAGCGACGTCGAGCAGAGCCAGAGGCTGCTTAACCACGAACTGCAGGATGGTGCTGGGGAAGTACTCAGTGAGGTCGCGCTTGTTGATGGTAATCTTACCGTTACCTTCTTTGACATAGACGCGGGCAACGGCGCACTTGCGACGACCCAGCGCATTAGCTATGTATTTCGTATCCATGTTTGGTGATTATTTATACTGGTTAATATCAATAGCCTTGGGGCTCTGTGCCTGCTGCTTGTGCTCTGCACCTGCATAAACGTAGAGGTTGCCGATGAGCTTGTCAGCCAACTTGTTCTTGGGCAGCATGCCCTTTACTGTGCGGCGGAGCAACTTCTCTGCGCCGTTGGGCTTAGCCAGAATCTCGGCAGGAGTTGTTGCACGCTGGCCACCGGGGTAGCCTGTGTATGACAGATAAGTGCGGTCTGTCATCTTCTTACCAGTGATGATAATCTTGTCGGCATTCACGATGATTACGTTGTCACCGCAGTCCACATTGGGAGTGAACTCTGCCTTGTACTTGCCTCTCAGCAATTTTGCCACTTTCGAACAGAGACGACCGAGAACCTGGTCCGTAGCGTCCACTACAACCCATTCCTTCTTGACGGTGTTCTTGTTCATCGAAATGGTCTTGTAACTCAAAGTATCCATTCTTTGTCTTACTTTTGTTTGTTTCTACCTAGTTTATTTCTCTTTTCCGGAGAGATTCACGAACCGTCCGTTCAGGCCAATGATGCGGACTATTCACACGCTCCGAGAGGGCCTTTTAGGGACCCTTTGATAATAATCGGCGTGCAAAGGTACAACTTTTTCCCTATTCTGCAAGCGTTAGCGAGACTTTTTTCTCAGAAAAACGCTTATTTTTGTGTTTTGGGGGATTTCAAGACGTTTCTAACGAAACGCATCACTTGCCAAATTCCGGGGAGAAGCAAGAGTTTGGCAAAACGGATTTGACGATTGTCGGCGACATTCATCTCCTTTTGTATCGCCAAAGCCTGTGTTCGCAGAGACGGATTCCCGCTACGGAAGGCGTGCATCAGGAGTTTGTGGACGCGGGCTTGGAAGAACCGGTCGAGCTGCTCGTCGTGTATGCCGAAAGTTTGTGCCAAATCGTGTGAAAGCCTGGTGGCGTTTGCCCAGAAGCGGAACTGCTTCTCTTCGTTGTCGGGATTGGAGATGGTGCCGACGCTACAGGAATAGGCGAGTGTCGGTGTGTCGAGATAGGCGACTTTGCCCATCCGGGCGAGGAGGAAAGCGATTTGTATGTCCTCGCATTGGTAGGCATCGGGGTCGAAGAACTGCGGGTATTCCTGCATGGCCCGGCGTATCCAGTCGTTTCTGTAAAGGGCTGTGCAGAGATGGATGGCAGGCCTTTCGATGGGCATCAGGATGGTTGCCAAAGTTACTTCCCTGCTTTCTCCCCCTAGTGAAAACTGTTCTCCTGTCCTTTCATCATACCTGAGCCAGTTGGTATGGACTATTCCGACGCTCTCGTCTTGCTCCAGAATGATGGATTCCTGCTCGAGTTTCTGGTTGTCTGTCCAAAAGTCGTCGCCTGCACAATCGGCTATGAATTTCCCCCGACAAGCGCGAAGGCAGTCGAAATAGTTCCTGACGAAGCCTCCGTTCTGCTTTTTTGCCAGGATGCGAATCACGTCTGGATGCCGCTTCTCGTACTGTTGGCAGACCGAGAGCGTGTTGTCTGTGGAACCGTCTTCGCCGATGACAATCTCGATGGGCAAGTGACACTTTTGCGACAAGATGCTGTCGAGCGTACGCCCAATCGTGTCCTCTTGGTTATAGGTGCATACGATGACGGAGATTAGTTCAGAGTCCATAGTTCAGAGTCCATAGTTCGAGTTATGCAAAGGTAATACTTTTAATTCAAAATACGTGCTTCTTTGTTCATAATAATACATTAAAAAGAAAAACTATGAACTGTAGACTATGAACTATGAACTATTTTTCGTACCTTTGCAGCCCGAATGTTATATAAGCGATGGACGAACTGAAGAATCTTCATAACCCTGAGACGAGCGACACCTCGTACGACCACGTGTTGAAGTACACGGGCATTTTCGGTGGCGTGCAAGGCCTGAAGATGTTTGTCAGCGCGGCTCGCGTGAAGCTCACGTCCGAACTTCTCGGAGGTTGGGGAATGGGACTGATTACGGCTTATAATGCTGTCTTCGAGTTCCTCAACAAAGCCAGCAACATGGGTATTCCCCTGAATGCCACGCGAAAGACGAGCGAGTTGTTTGAGACTGGAACTGAGGAACAGATGGCGCATCAAGTGATGGTCATCCGGACCTGGGTGCTTTGGTCGGCCATCCTTTCTGTGCTGATCTGCCTTTTCTTCTCGCCCATCATCAGTTATTTCTATTTCGATCACGACTGGACTCGCTGGCCCGCAGTAATGCTTACCTCGTTGGTGGCTGTGAGCAACATCATAGCCGAAGGCGAATGCGCCATCCTGAAGGGTTTGCGTCAAGTCCGGAAGGTGGCCCTTATCGAGACGATCCTGGCGCTCGGAACATTGCTGTGCACGATTCCCCTCTACTATTTGCTGGGCATTCGAGGCGTTATCGTGGGCCTGATCGCTTGCGGATTCTTGTCGGCAATTGTGCATTTCTTCTTCTCGCTTCCTCTGGTGTCGTACAAGGTGAAACCGCTTTCGTACAAGACTTTCCTGGAGGGTTTGCCCCTCGTCAAGGTGGGCATTCCGTACGTCCTGGCGGGTGTGGCGAATGCCGGCTTGCAGATGGTCATTCCGGCCATCATTCTTGCCCACCATACCATGAAGGAGTTGGGCCATTACAATGCGGGCTGGGCCCTGATGTTCGGCTATGCGGGACTGGTTTTCCTGGCTTTGGAGTCCGACTATTTCCCCCGTCTCTCGTCTGTGAGTCACGACAGGTTGCGAATGAACAATACCATCAATCAGCAGATTGACGTATGTACCCTCATCCTGACGCCTTTGTTGATACTGCTTGTCGTGTTCATGCCGTACGTGCTGCAGTTGCTTTTCAAGGACGAGTTCTTGGTCGTAACGGGTATGGCCACTCTGGCTGTCTTCTATCCTTTCCTGCGCTGTATGGCTTTGCCGATGGGATATAGCGTTTTGGCAAAAGGTCACACCATCGCTTTCCTCGTGCTCGAGGTCTGCTACGATGTGTTCTTCGGGTTGCTCATTTGGTGGTGTTACAACTCGTTCGGACTTGTCGGAGCGGGCATAGCGCTAAGTGCGGGAGCCCTCTACGACGTGATAGTCTATTTCCTCTACTGCCATTTCCGCTACGGTTTTGTGTTCCGCAAGAGTACATTCTTCTTTTGCCTGGGACAGCTTGCCTGTGTGCTGATTGCCGTCGAGTACTGCTATCTCGTCTCGCCTTCCATCGAGGAAAAATACATAGCCGGAGGTATAGCCTTTATCGGATCGTTCTCTTTGAGCGTTTATCAGTTGCTGCATCGGTCCAGTTGTGCAAGGTATTTGCTTCGCAAGCTCAAGAGGTAATTCCGGCGAGGCACAGCTAAATCGCCAACGACTAACGTGACGTTTGCAATCGTCACACTAGTTAATTGCCAACGTCACACTAGTTAATCGCAATCGTCACACTAGTTAATTGCAATCGTCACACTAGACGTCTGCCATCGTCGCTTGCCACGTTTTTTGTCCTCCCTTTTGCCATGAAAACAAGAAAAATGTCTTTTCCCTTTGCATTTCTTCCTTTTTTGCGTATCTTTGCACGGAAACAAACACATTATATGATATTTTTATGAAACGAAACTTGCTTCTCGCATCGCTTCTGGCATGCGCTTTAGGCTCGATGGCACAGGCCTCGAAGTCCCTCCTCCAGTATGTGGAACCCCGCATCGGCACAGCCCATTGCCGCGCTTTCCACTTCGCTCCGGGCTCTATGCCCTTCGGTATGGCCAAGCCCGGCCCGTCCACCAATGGCTCCCTGGGTAATGCCGACGGTTGGCAGGCTACCGGCTACGACTATCGCGACACGTCCATCGAGGGTTTTGTCTGCACCCACGAGTTTCAGGTGGGCGGCATCACGGTCGCCCCTTCCACAGGTCAGTTGCGCACCATTCCGGGCCTTCCTGACGGCACAGGCCCCAAGGGTTACCGTTCTGCCTTCACTCATGAGGAGGAATACGCCACGGCGGGCTACTATCAGGTCTTGCTCAAGGACTACAATATCAATGCCGAAGTGACGGCAACCCAGCGCGTGGCTTACCTCCGCTTCACCTATCCCGAGTCGCAAAAAGCGCATCTCATCTTCGATATCGGTCATCAGCAAGGCGAGAGCGGCAAGGTGAAGGACTCGGAAGTCTGGGTGAACGAGGACGGCACGATTGAGGGATACGTCATCACGCGCCCCGAATACATCAAGAAGTACCAGCCGAATGCCGACCAGCGCGTTTACTTCTCGGCCGTTGTGGACAAGAAAGCCGCTTCCTGCGGCACGTTCAACGGAGAGGAAGTTCACGAGGGGAAGACCTACGCTCACGGCATTGGAGCCGGCGCTTACCTCGATTTCCAAACGACTAAGAATGAGCAGATTACCGTCAAGGTAGGCATCAGTTTTACTTCTGTCCAGAATGCCCGCATCAATCTCAAGGCTGAGGCAACAGGCGTCAGCTTCGATCAGGCAAAGGCAGGCTCGCAACTCGTTTGGGAAGAGGCTTTGAGGCGAATCCTGGTGGAAGGTAAGAATGAAGAAGACCTCAAGAAATTCTATTCGGGACTCTACCATGCTTTGCTCGGCAGAGGCGTGATGAGCGACGTGAACGGCGCTTATCCCAAGCACGACGGCACTATCGGGCAGGTTCCCATGGAAGGTGGAAATCCCAAATTCCAGATGTTCAACACGGACGCCATGTGGGGCGGCCAATGGAACTTGACACAGCTTTGGGCCCTCGCTTACCCGGATCATCTGTCAGAATTCGTTTCCTCGACGCTTCAGGAATACAAGGACTGCGGCTGGCTTGCCGATGGTCTGGCCAACTCGGGTCTGGCCAACTCGAAATACGTTTCCGGAGTAGGCACGAACCAGTTACCGCTCATGATTGACGCGGCCTATCAGTGCGGCATCCGCGACTTTGACCTCGACCTCGCCTACGAGGCTTGCCTGAAGAACGAGATGGACGGCAATCATCGCCCTTCCGGAGCAGGTAAGGACGACACAGCCGACTTCGTGGAACTCGGGTATGCTCCGCACAAGAACCTTGGCGAGCGCGGCGAAGACTTCTACTTCTCCGGCTCCCACACCCTCGAGTATTCCTTCTCGGCCTATGCTACGGCTATGCTCGCAAAGAGCCTCGGCAAGACGGAGAACCTGGAGAAACTGATGTGGATGGCTCGCGGATGGGAACGCATCTTCGACGAAAAGACCGGATACATGCATCCGCGTCTCAAAAACGGCGATTTCATCGCGAATTTCGACCCCATGCAAGTGTGGCGAGGCTTCCAGGAAGGCAATGCCGTGCAGTACACTTTCTACGTTCCTCACATGCCCGAGGAACTCATCAAGAAAGTGGGCAAGGACGAGTTCAACAAGCGCCTGAACGACATCTTCACAGCCTCCCAGCCCCAAATCTTCTCGGGTGGCAAGGAGATTGACGCTTTCGCAGGCCTGCGTACCTACTACAATCAGGGCAACCAACCCTGCCTGCACATCTCGTGGCTCTTCAATCATAGCGGCCGTCCGGACCTCTCCCAGAAGTGGGTTCGCGCCATTTGCGACGAATTCTACGGCACCGACGGCATTCACGGCTACGGCTACGGTCAGGACGAAGACCAGGGACAGTTGGGTGCGTGGTACGTGATGGCAGGCATCGGACTGTTTGCCGTCGACGGACTCACCTCGCCGGAACCCGCGTTCTCAATCGGCAGTCCCATCTTCGACAAGGTGACCATCAAGCTCGACAAGCAGTATTACGGCGGCGACAAGTTCGTCATCACAGCCAAGAACAATTCGAAGCAGAATGTCTATGTAAAGCCTTCGAAGCGCATTAATGGCAGTTCAAGCAAGGCCGGCAGCATCAAGTTCTCCGACGTCGTCAAGGGCGGTTCGATGGAACTCACAATGGCAAAGAAGCCCTGAACAGGCTGATATAATACTGGGAAAGCCTCGAAAGTTCGGGGCTTTCCTTTTTTCTTGCAGTTGCGAACATTGTCGGCAACCTTCCCCGGGCCGTTGTGACACATCTTTACTAATGTGATATGTCTCAAAAAACAATGTTCTGTTTGTTCCTTTGTTCCTGAAAAACTTCCATTTTCTAATAAAAGAACCTCAAATTGGCAGAATGAGGCCTCTATCTTGCATGTTGGGGTGCCTGATTTGCCTAATTTGTTAGCAAGAATTTTAACATTTCTACAGTGTCGGAAATGGCCGTTTGGAGGATCGGGAAGTCAATTTATGGCGGTTTTTGAGTGATTTTCGGCACGGAATCGGCAGAAATCACAGCTTTTGGCGTGAGGTTGTATTGGGCAGATATGCTTGTTTTCAGCATGTTATGTGGATTTGTCACAAAAATCACAAAAATCACAAGGGTTTTTGAGACAAAGGCACAGGAAAGAGTTAAAAAGGGTTAAATACCAGTATTAATTCTAAATTCATTTTGTTTATATTTATTTTATACGTATACTAAAGTATACGTATAAAATAATATTATAATATATATATTCTTTTCTCTTTTTTTTGATTGTTACTTTTGTGATTTTGTGATTTTGTGATTCTGCCCCTCAGAGGACTGCTGCAAAAGAAGGGTTTTTAAGCTTTGCTTAAAGGGAATCAGAAAAACGCGTTTTAAGCGCATTTTCCTGCCCGAGACAGTCAAGTGTACGTCGAAGGCAAAAGAAGCGATTCTGGGGCAAATCAGAGGGGTTTTTCGGGGGTTCTGGATTTCCCTTCAAGGATGGCGATTCTCCTTTGCACAAAAACAGGGGAAAATGACTGCCAAAATGAGACTGCCGAATTGCTTGTAGAAATTCTTGAGTCTGCTTACAGATGTGCCGCCAAACGATGTGTCGGGGGTGAGTGCCAATGCCATTGCCTTGTCGACGAAGTCAACATGCCGATTCAAAAGAGAGCAAAGCCAAACTTGTTTAAGCTATGCCGAGCGTCAGGCATGAAGACATAGTCAACAATCATTTTGTGAGGCTCTCATTTCGGGTGGGAGCCTCCCTTCTTCTCTTAAAATATCTTAAATATTGCACGCAAATCGGAGATATTGAACAATTCTGTGTGCCATTTGGGTTACCCCATTGCTCTCTATTTCATATTTATTTCGTAAATTTGCACCCGCAAATTATAAGGCAATACTAATCAAGATTACATTTCTATGAGAAAGACATCAACTCTTATCATGACTTTGTCATTGATAACTATGGCTGTTCTGTGTTCATGCAGCGGCAACAAAACACAACAGCAAATGCCGAGTGCCAACTTCGAGACAATGACAGTCCAGACCAAAGACGTGACGATGACCACAAACTACAGCGCGACCATTCGCGGCCGACAGGATATCGAGGTCTATCCGCAAGTGGGCGGCACGCTGCAAAAGCTTTGCGTCACAGAAGGACAGAAGGTCGTAAAGGGCCAGACGCTCTTCATCATCGACCAAGTCCCCTATCAGGCTGCCCTGAATACGGCTTTGGCTTCGCAACAGGCTGCCAATGCTAGCCTGGCAACTGCACAACTGACTTACGACAGCAAGAAGAAGCTCTTCGACGACGGCATTATCAGCGACGTCGAACTCCAAACGGCTCAGAACACGCTTCTCAGCGCCAAAGCACAGGTTGCTCAGGCAAATGCCCAAGTCGTCAACGCTCGCAACAGCCTCAGCTACACGGTCGTGAAGAGTCCCGCAAATGGCGTTGTAGGCACACTCCCTTATCGTCAGGGCGCCTTGGTGAGCAGCAACATGCCACAACCTCTTACTACCGTCAGCGACAACAACCAGATGTACGTCTACTTCTCGATTGCTGAAGGTCAGCTCCTCAACATGACGCGTGAGAGCGGAAGCGCAGAAGCGGCCATCGGTGCAATGCCCGACGTGAAGCTCCTGCTCGTGGATGGAAGCGAATACCCCTACAAGGGAAAGGTGGAAAGCGTGAGCGGCGTGGTTGACCGCAGCACGGGAACCGTCCAGGTTCGTGCCGTCTTTGACAATCCCGAAAAACTCCTGCATAGCGGAAGCACCGGCTCTGTCGTCATCCCCACCACCTATAAGGACCAGATTGTCATTCCTGTGACTGCCACAGTGCAGATGCAGAACAAGTTCAAGGTCTATCTCGTGGACAAGGACAACATTGCCCACGAACAGCTCGTCACAACGGAACCCCTTTCCAACGGCAAGGAGTATGTGATTAAGGACGGCTTGAAGGTGGGCGACGTCATCGTGGCAGAAGGCGCCGGCATGCTGAGAGACGGACAGGACATAAAGCCCAACAAGGAGGAAAATAAGACATTGTGAAAATAAGAAAAATAAGAGAAAAGAGAGGCTCATCCCTTTTCTTATTCTCTTCATTTCTACATTTCTAAATATCAGACATGAAAGGTAACATCTTTATCAAACGACCCGTAATGGCCATTTCGATAGCCATTATGATACTTCTGGTCGGCGCCATATCGTTCAGTTCCCTGCCTTTGGAACAGTATCCGGACATCGCTCCGCCAACTGTCAGCGTCTATACTACCTACACGGGAGCAAGTGCGGATGCCGTGATGAACGCCGTCATTCAGCCCCTCGAAGAGGCCATCAACGGCGTGGAGAACATGTTGTACATGAGCAGTACCGCCACCAATGCGGGTTCTGCAACCATCAATGTCATCTTCAAGCAAGGCACCGACCCGGACATGGCTGCCGTCAATGTGCAGAATCGCGTCTCGAGGGCGCAAGGCTTGCTGCCTTCCGACGTAACGAGGGTTGGTGTGCAGACCATGAAACGCCAGACGTCTTTCCTGCAGATTGACGCCCTTTGCAGCGAAGACGGCAAGTACGACGAGGACTTCATCTCGAACTATCTGGACATCAACGTCATTCCGCAGATCAAGCGTGTTGAGGGCGTGGGCGACGTCATGCTGCTGGGCGGCACATACTCGCTGCGCATCTGGATGAAGCCCGAACTGATGGCACAATACGACGTCATTCCGACCGACATCTCGACCGCTTTGGCAGAGCAGAACTTGGAGTCGCCTGCCGGACAACTTGGCGAGAAACCCGTGAACGGAACGCATGGCGACGGCATCGGAAACTACTACCAGTATACCCTGAAGTACAAGGGACGTCTGAAAGAAATCTCCGAGTTCGAAAACATCGTGATTCGTGCCAATGAGGACGGAACGCTGCTCCGACTCAAGGACATCGCAGATGTGGAACTCGGTGCTGTCAGCTACGCCTTCCACGGAGAGGCAAATGGTCATCCGGGTGTCACTTTCCTCTGCTTCCAGCTGGCCGGAGCCAACGCGAAGGAGACGAACGACCGTGTAAGCGCCAAACTGGAAGAACTGAGCAAAGACCTGCCTAACGGCATGAAGTTCGTCAAGATGATGTCGAGCAACGACTTCCTGCTGGCATCCATCTCGAATGTCGAAGAGACCTTGCTCGTCGCCATCCTTCTGGTGGTACTCGTGGTATACTTCTTCCTGCAGGACTTCAAGGCGACCCTCATCCCCTCGATATCTATTATCGTATCCTTGGTGGGAACATTCGCCTGTCTGTCCTTGGCCGGCTTTACGCTTAACTTGCTGACACTCTTTGCCTTGGTGCTTGCCATCGGTACGGTGGTGGATGACGCTATCGTGGTGGTGGAAGCCGTGCAGGCGAAGTTCGATGCCGGCTACACAAGTCCTTACGAAGCCACAAAGGATGCGATGAGCGATGTGACGATGGCCGTCATCTCCTGTACGTTTGTCTTCATGGCTGTGTTCATTCCTGTCAGCTTTACAGGCGGAACAGCAGGTATCTTCTACACGCAATTCGGTTTGACGCTGGCAACGGCCGTAGGTCTGTCTTGCGTCAGTGCCCTTGTGCTCTGCCCCGCGCTTTGTGCCATGATGATGCGTCCTGCAAGCGAAGAGCGCCGCAAAGGTTTCTTCGGAGCCATCAACTACCGTACTCGCCTCGCTTATGAAGCGACCTACACGGCCATGATGGAAAAGTATGCGAACGTCTTGCGACGCATGGTTTCGCGCAAGGTCAGGTTCTATGTTTGCTTCGGAGCCTTGGCCGTTGCCATTGTCGGCGTGCTGTTCTTTGCAAGCCATCTGCCTGGCGGCCTCGTTCCAAGTGAAGACCAAGGCGTCTGCATGATGAACGTGAGTGCAGTTCCTGGCAGTAATGTGGCTTCGACCTACGACGTCATGAACAAGGCACAGAAGATTATCGAGGAAGTGCCCGAGGTGAAGGACTACACGAAGGTGGCCGGCTATGGCTTCATGTCCGGTCAAGGCACCAGCTACGGTATGTCCGTCATCCGAATGAAGCCTTGGGGCGAACGTCAATACGGCATTGGTTTCGGCATTGCAACACTGGCCCTTCTGGCATTCATCATAGCCTTGATAGTCTTTGTCAGAGGCCTAATCAAGCGGAAGAACATCGGCAAGAAGGCTTTGGCATTTGCCGTCATTACAGTCCTGGCTGGCTTTGCTTTCCTAAACTATCATCCGCTCGACAACATGATGAGCTCGAGCACGATGGTGGCCAACGCAAAACTGAACGCCCGACTGCTGAAAGAGATACCCGAGGCACAGTGCTTCGTCTTCGAGCCTGGCATGATTCCCGGCTACGGCATGGGTTCCATCGAGCTGCAGCTCCAGGACAAGACGGGTATTGCCGACAAGGCGCTCTTCTACGATTACACCAAGAAGTTCATCGCAGAGCTTAGCGAACATCCTGAGGTTGGCCGTTGCATCACGACCTACGAACGCAACTTCCCGCAGTTCCAGGTCGAGGTCGATGCAGCACAATGCAAGCGGGCAGGCATCTCGCCGGCAACCGTATTGAGTGCTTTGGCAAGTTATTGCGGCGGTTCGTATGTCAGCAACATGAACCAGTTCTCGAAGGTCTATCGTGTCATGCTGCAGAGCAATCCGCAAAGCAGAACGACCGAAAGCGACCTCAGCAACATGTTCATCCGAAACAACGGGCAGATGGCTCCCTTGAGCCAGTTCGTGAAACTGACGCCCGTCCTCGGTCCTGAGATTGACAATCGCTTCAACTTGTTCAGCTCTATATCTGTCAACGTGACAGCCAACACCGGTGTCAGCAATACGGAGGTAATGAAGGTCATCAAGGACGTGCACAAGGAAGTGTTCCCCGAAGGCTATAGCTACGAATATGGCGGCATGGCTCGCGAGGAGGCAGAGACCCTCGACAGCTACGACACCTACCTCACCTATGCCATTTGCGTGATACTTATCTTCCTCATTCTGAGTTGTTTGTACGAGAGTTTCCTCATCCCCTTCGCTGTCATCCTTTCTGTTCCTGCAGGCCTGATGGGAACCTATGGTTTTGCATGGCTGTGGAACACGGGCTTCAACTGGACGATAACCATGAACGGACAGGCAGCTCCGATAGGTCGCATGCTGTTCATGGGACAGATTGAGAACAATATCTATCTGCAGACAGGTGTCATCATGTTGATTGGTCTGCTTGCCAAGACCGCCATCCTTATCACAGAGTTCGCCCTGGAGCGTCGTCGTAAGGGAATGGGCATCGTGGAAGCCGCATTTGCTGCCGCCGAGGCACGTTTGCGCCCCATTCTGATGACCGTACTGACCATGATTTTCGGCATGATACCTCTCGTCTTTGCAACCGGAGCCGGAGCAAATGGCAACCGTACTATTGGCATTGGCGTGATAGGCGGTATGACAGTCGGCACACTCGCCATTCTGTTCACTGTGCCCCTCTTCTTCATTATCTTCGAATACCTGCAGGAAAAGATTCGTCCCGTCATGCACGAAGAAGCCGACCAGCAGTTCCTCAAGGAAAGAGAGCGTTCGCAGAGAGAAAAGCAAGAATCAGATAACAAGAAAATAAGAGAATAAGAAATGAGCATAAGCATTAAGAAAGCCTCCCTTTGGGGTGGTTTGGTGGGGGCCATGCTTCTGAGTTCCTGCCAGCTCTATAAGAACTACGAGCGTCCTGCCGACATCATTACCGACGGCATTTATGGCGACATGCAGACCGCTGGCGACAACAGTCTGGGCGACTTGAAGTGGAGAGACATTTTCACAGACCCGAAACTTCAGGCACTCATCGAGCGTGGACTGCAGCAGAATACCGACATGAAGAATGCCGAGTTGCGCATCAACGAAGCCGACTATGCTCTGCAATGTGCCAAACTGGCTTATATCCCAAGTCTCTACTTCAATCCAAGCGGAACTGTCAGCAAAGCATGGGACCCATACGGTCGCAACGACTATTCTGCCAGCAAGACATACTCCCTGCCGGTTCAGATGAGTTGGCAAGTGGGAAGTATCGGTTCGCTGCGCAACAACAAGAAGAAGGCCGAAGTGACTCGCGACCAGCTTCGCAACGCCAAGCAAGCCATCCAGGCTCAACTCGTTGCAAGTATCGCCTCGATGTACTACAACCTCTCCATGCTCGACGAACAAAGGCTCTTGACAAAGCAGACGGAAGAGAACTGGGGCAAATACCTGCAGATGCAAAAGCAGCTGATGGACGCAGGTCAGAGCAATCTGGCAGCCGTGGCAAGCATCGAAGCCACCTATTACAGCATCCAAACATCTGTCGTTTCCATCGATAACAGCATCCGCACCTTCGAGAATGCACTTTCGACACTCCTAGGCGAGACGCAATTCCACATCGACAGAAACACGCTGGCCTCCTTCCAAACGCCTGCCGTTTGCTCCACAGGCTTGCCCATCACGATTCTCGACCGTCGTCCGGATGTCCGCGATGCCGAGTACAAACTGGCAGCCGCTTTCTACGACAAGAACATCGCGTATAGCAATTTCTTCCCGCAGCTCACCATCTCTTCTAGCGGTCAGTTCACCAACAGTCTTGGAGCTGCCGTCAATCCTGGCGTATTCATCGGAGCAGCTGTTGCAAGCCTTGCCCAACCTCTCTTCGAGAACGGTCGAATCCGTGCACAATACAAGGTCTCGAAGGCAGAGATGGAAATAGCCACAAACGACTTCAAGCAGGCAGTCATCAAGGCTGGCAACGAGGTGAATCTGGCAATGGACGACATCTATGTGGCACGCGAAATGCAAGGACTCATAGACAAGCAAGTGGAATCTCTTTCCAAGGCACTCGATGCCACGCAGAAACTCTATCAGAATACCGGCACAAATTACCTGAATGTCATCACAGCTCAGAACTCCCTGCTCTCTGCTCAAATGAGCCAGATCAGCAACCGCATGGATGCCATTACCGCCACCATCGACCTCTATCAGGCACTTGGCGGAGGAGCCGAATAAATCTATACAGATATTGCACAGAGAAAGCCCCAATTCGGGGCTTTCTCTTTTTATTTAGACAAACGGATCTGGGGACTTTGCAGCGGCTTATTGTTGCTTGGGTTGCTGGGAATCGGGCTTTGGAGTGTTGTCTGTGGCGGCTTGCAGGATGTCGTATATGAGCAGCAGGTCCTCCTTCTTGATGCCTTTCGAGGCGAGTGCCCTCCCATCGGCTTTGATATGCTCTATCGTGATTTCCGGCTCCTGATCCGAGGTCTCGAGCGAGAGGTCGATTGCCTGGATGTAGTAGTCGATGCTGCCCTTCCAGTTGCCCTCCAGCAGTCTGATATGTCCCATCCTGATCAATGCGCTTGGTTTCTTGCCGTCATGGAGTTCCAACTCTTTCTGTGTGTATCGCTCTGAGATGTCGAGTTTTCCGAGGGAAAGGGAGGTGTCGGCGATGCAGTAGAGAATGGTTTCGTAGTCTTTGTCGTCCTCCGTCGATTCGTAATCCAGTTTGAAGTAGAACTGCAGGGCTTCCTCTTCCCTTCTCAGTTTCTGGAGCGTGATGGGAATCAAGAGCCGGATTTCCCTGTCTTCGGGAAGCAATTCCGCCAGTTTCTGCAGGTATTCCAGTTCTTCCTCGAAGCGGCTTTGCAGGGCATAGCACTCTGTCAAAAGGCGAAGGATGTCTGTGTTTTCCGGCTCCAACATTTCGGCACTTCTCAGGCAACTGATGGCTTCGGTGATCCGGCTCTTTCTTCTCAGCACTTTTGCCTTGAGCATCAAAGCCGATACGCTGGCTCCGTCGCGACTTATGACATTGTCAAGAATCGCCAGGACTTGCTTGTCGCGACCAAGCTCGAACAGCAATTTGCAACAGCTGATACTGTCTTCGGCCGAGAACAAAGCGGCAAGTTCCGGGAAATCAAGCAGCGTCTCTTCCCCCCTGAAGGGTTTTATGAGCTGGGAATGCAAGGGGGAATGCAGGAAGAAGCGGTAGAGATCCTGCATGATGAAGCGGAAGGAATACTCTGGAATGACGGCATTCTCGACGTCCGGCAGTTCCTGGTCTTCCAGTTGTTGCAATGCCTTGGAGAAGTCCTTGTCGTTGGCGGCAAGGTAGAGGGTGGCCAACTTGTCGACGTCGCAATCCATTATGAGGTCGACCAGAGTGGATAGTTTAGGTTTCTCGTTGCCCTTTTCGTCGATCATGACTGATTGGAAGAGGGGATGCGTCTTGTCGAAAGGCTGGAACCAATGTGCTACCCGTCGCATGTATTCGCAGTTGTGCAGAAGAGACAACTTGGAGAGGTTGATGTCGAGCCCCCGTTGGAGGCGGTTCCTCAGGTAGCGTCCTTTCAGTTCGACAATGCCCTTGATGTTGCTGATGGTCATTGATTGTTTGCCCGAAAGCAGTTCGTTCGTCAGGCTTTCCGCCTCCTTCAGCTCCATTTCCATATTCTTTTCGGAGACAAGCATCAGCAGGTATTCGTATTCGACTTGTGCTACGAGTTGTCGCCCTTTGCGGGAAAGGAGTTTGTCCGGCAAGGGTGGCATCAGCGAAACCAGTTCTTTGTGGCGAAGTCTGAGCAGCAACAAGTAGGTGACAGCCGTAATGTGAGTGCGATGGCATTCACTATCTGCAAGGATGTTAAGCAGTTGCATCTTCTCGGCATCGTAGTGTTCCCACAGGGAAAGGAACAGGGCTCCGGTCAGATTCTGCTGCACGATATCCCTTTGACGAAGGATGAAATCGTACCATAGGGCAGTGTCCTGAGAGGTCCAAATGGGCGATGTCCACAACATGTCGAAGATGTCGTCCTGCCTCTCGTCGGTCTCGAGAATGTCCGTCTCCAGAGAAACCGTCTTCCGCGCATTGCAATAGAGGTCGCTGTCCAATGCGATGCGAATGGCTCTGTTTGCCTGTTCCAGGAGTGCAACGCCTTGACGTTGAATCTTTTCCTGAACCTCGCTTCGCTTCTCGTCGCTCCCACCTCCCCGAAGGAACGAGAGCATGTGGTGGTAATTCTCTTCCAGACTCTCCGCTTCGGAACACAAGATGGTCTCTGCAGCACAATGCGGAAGGAGGGTTCGGAGTGCTGCGATGCCATCCAGAATGCGCCCCGCAGCAAAGTTCTGCAGGCCGTTCTGAGTGATGAGGCGAAGTGTCTTGGCGTCTATCATGGCTTCTTTCTTGTCCTTTTGCTAAGCCATTTCTCGGCTTCTTCTGTATCTGCAGGACGAACAGCCGAGGTTTGTCTGACGGGTTGCAGTTCGATGGAATCGACCACGGCAGGCGGCAATTGGTATTCCTGCTTCAGAATGTCGCGCAGGAGGGCTGCCTCGCTCGGTTTGCCCAGCTGTTCCGTCGCCTCTTTCAATATGTCGAGGAAGACCTTTTGCTGCTTTTTTGTGGCAGAAATGTTTGCCCAAGCATAAAGTTGCGGCTGTTTGCCCTTCGACAGGAAGAGTCGTTTGTGCCCAAGCATCGTCATCCATGTTGCATAGGGTTCCCCCATCATTGCGGCGTCGATGAGTCCTTGACGAAGCATTTCGGCGCGAAGTCGGACATCATTCACTTGCGGACGATAGATGTCGTCGTAGCTTGTCCGAGTGCTGTCGAGCAGTCGGTCGCACCAATAGTCCGTAGCAGAAAGTCGACTGACGGCAATCATCTGTTCCTTCATCTGGTTGACTTGTTTCACACGTTTCGTCTTGAGCGAGATGAGGGAAATCGGTTCGTCGCAAGAAGCAAAGGCCGAAAGTGTGACTTTTGCCTTGTTGAGTTTGGCGATGCGAATCAGGTCTGTGTAGGCGATGTCTGCGTGTCCGAAGGTAATAGCCGTGTCGATGTCCATTTGTGCCTGATAGCGAAGCAGTTCCATCTCCAGGCCAAGACTGTCGGCAAGTCCAGTCCTTTCGGCATAAAAGACTGGCAGGCAGTTGATTGCAGGCATGACGGCAACACGCAAGACAGTGGTGTCGATGCCTGTACTGTCCGCATCAAATTGCGTGGCCTCCTGTCGCTGAGAGCAGGAGGCCAGCATGATTGTGGCTATGATTGCCAGTAGTGAATGTCTACAGTTCATAGTTCATAATTCATAGTTCAAAGTTATCCTAATCCCTAATCCTCGACATAATTATGAATTATGAATTGAGAATAATGAATTACGATTAGCCTTTGATGGCAGCTACGCCAGGAAGAACCTTGCCTTCGATGGCCTCCAGAAGGGCGCCACCACCGGTTGAGATGTAGCTGACCTTGTCCTCAAGACCGAACTTGTGGACGCAAGCAACGCTGTCACCACCGCCAATCAGAGAGAAAGCACCTTCTGCAGTTGCCTTTGCGACTGCCTCGCCTACTGCACGACTGCCGGCACAGAAGTCGTCGCACTCAAAGCAACCAGCAGGACCGTTCCAGAGAATCGTCTTTGCACCCTCGATGGCCTTTGCGAATTTGGCTTGGCTCTTGGGACCTACATCGAGTCCGTCCCAACCGTCTTCAATGGCGTTGCTGGGGAAAGTCTTAACCTCAGCACCTGGTTTAACGCTGAAAGTGCCGAAATCATAACCTGTGCAGCAAACACTATCCTCTGCCAGAACGAGTTCCACGCCGTTCTTCTTTGCCATTTCTTCCACGCCGAGAGCGACATCGAGCTTGTCCAACTCAACGATAGAATTGCCGATCTCGCCGCCATGAGCCTTCATGAATGTGTAGGTCATACCGCCGCAAAGAATCAGTTTGTCCACCTTGCCGAGCAGGTTTTCGATGATGCCAATCTTGGTGCTCACTTTCGAACCACCCATGATGGCTACGAAGGGGCGCTTGATGTTCGAGAGAACATTGTCGACAGCCTTAACCTCTTTCTCCATCAAGAAGCCGAGCATCTTGTTGTCTGCGTCGAAATAATCGGCGATGACGGCAGTCGAAGCGTGCTTTCTGTGAGCCGTTCCGAAGGCATCCATCACGTAGCAGTCGGCATAGCTGGCAAGTGTCTTGGCAAATTCCTTCTGGCTTGCCTTCATTGCCTTCTTTGCTTCCTCGTAAGCGGGATCTTCCTTGTCGATGCCCACGGGCTTGCCTTCCTCTTCGGGATAGTAGCGAAGGTTCTCGAGCATGAGTGCCTCGCCCATCTTCAGAGCCTTGGCTGCGTCCTGAGCCTTAGCGCAGTCGGGAGCAAATGCAACGGGGCAACCGAGAGCCTTCTCCACGGCAGCACGAATCTGACCGAGTGACAACTTGGGGTTCACCTTGCCTTTGGGCTTGCCCATATGGCTCATAATGATGGCAGCGCCACCGTCTGCGATAATCTTCTTCAAAGTGGGGAGGGCGCCACGAATGCGGGTGTCGTCGGTAATCTCACCATTCTCGTTCAAGGGCACATTGAAGTCAACGCGCACAATTGCCTTTTTGCCGGCAAAGTTGTAATCAGAAATAGTCATAATATTAATGTGTTATGTTGTTGGTTGAAATTGCTCTGCAAAGGTACGACATTTCTGTGAAACGTGCAAGTTTTAACTGCGAATCTTCTTCCGATAGGCTTTGCAGAGATGCGAGATGCCGCATTTGTCGCATTTCGGACGAAGGGCTGTGCAAGTGTATCGGCCGTGAAGAATGAGCCAATGATGGGCGTCTGGAATCTCTTCCTCTGTGAAATGGCGGACGAGCATCTGTTCCACAGAGAAAGGAGTGGTGCAGGAATCGGGCACGAGCCCAAGTCTGTGACTGACGCGAAAGACGTGGGTATCGACTGCCATCCTTGCTTCGCCCCAAACGACACTCAGCACAACATTCGCGGTTTTGCGTCCAACTCCCGGAAGTTCAGTCAGTTGCTTCAGGTCTTGAGGCACTTCTCCGCCATACTTTTCCCAAAGCATTCGCGCCATTTCGACCAGATGCTTGGCCTTGTTGTTAGGGTAGGAGACAGAACTTATATAGGAATAGATGACTTCCGGAGTCGCCAAAGCCATCGCTTCGGCACAGGGATAGTCCTCGAAGAGGCGGGGAGTGACCTGATTGATGCGTTTGTCAGTACATTGTGCGCTCAATATGACGGCCACGAGCAACTGGAAAGGATTGTCGTAGTGCAACTCCGTCTTGGCGTTCGGCATAGCCTCCTTGAAGTAAGCCGAAACCTCGCGATAAAGCTGTTTGCGTGTCATCTTCTATCCCTTTCCTTGTTGCTCCGAAAAACGACTGCAGTGATGTCGGCCAACGTCACGTTAGTAAATCGCCAACGTCACGTTAGTAAATTGCCAACGTCACACTAGTAAATCGCCAACGTCAAACGTGATGTTTTGCTTTAAACCACGCCGTGTTTCCCTTCGACCTATTTCCGTATCTTATTTTTCTTTACCCCCTCGAAGGTCATCTTAACGGGTTGGATGGTTCCGTCCTCATTGAAGACGAGCTTGTCGATGCAGGTAACTCGGTGATTTCCATCGCGTTCCTCAAGTGGGCGACGATGGTAGATGATGTAGTACTCGTCCTTTCCGGGCACTTTGATGACGCTGTGATGACCTGCGCCTCGAGCGATACTCTCGTCTCTCTGCAGAATTTTTCCCTTGAGCGTAAAGGGTCCGAAGGGACTGTCGCTGATGGCGTAAGCCACGCAATAGTCGGGACCTGTCCAACCACCTTGGCTCCACATGAAATAGTACTTGCCGTTTCGTTTCAACATGAAGGGGCCCTCCACGTATTCTCGGCTGGGAGTAATCTCGTGGAACTTCTGTCCGTCTTCCCAAGGAACGATGGAAAGCAGGTCTGGACTCAGTTTGCAGACGTTACAATGACGCCAACCTCCGTAGAACATATAGTACTGTCCGTCATCATCTCGGAAGACGAATTGGTCGATAGGCTGTGCTCCGTTCACAATTTCATTGATGAGCGGTTTGCCGAGAGCGTCTTTGTAAGGGCCTTCAGGCTTGTCGCTGACGGCCACTCCGATGCCTCCAACTTCGCCTTCATGCACGTCATTTCCACCAAAGAAAAGGTAGAACTTGCCATTCGCCTCGATGATTGCAGGAGCCCAAAGCGCTCTCCTCAACCAAGGAATATCGGCCTTTGTGATGACATTCTCGTGCTTCGTCCAGTTCACGAGGTCTTTGCTCGAGAAAGCGTCGAAGTGCAACTGCTCGTCGTAGGGAGCACTAAATGTGGGGAATACCCAGTACTTCCCGTCGAGAACGGCTCCTTCGGGATCGGCGTACCAACCCTGGAAGATGGGATTTCCACTTGTCTTTTTCTTCTTGGCATCAGCCGTTCCGACGATGCAGCCCAACGAAAGGGCAAGGATGAGAACTTTGTAATTCATAGTTAAAAGTGTTTTGTCTTAATCGATGATTCCTGCTTTTTCCAGAATGGGAATGATGCGGCTTGCAAGCCTGCGCTTTTTCTTGTCTTTCTCGGCATAATAGGCGTTGTGCAACTCGACGAGATTGCGGCTCAGCAGCAACTTGTCCATCATTGGGTCTTCAAACCTTTTGAGGTCGAAACGCCCTTTCTCATTGGCTCCGGAGGTAATGAGGTAGCAGACTTTGTTCTTGAGTAGCTTGTTCGCAGACGCGCCACCAACGATGCCTCCTACAACTGCGGCTCCAGCCACACCAAATAATATTCCTGCTGTTATAGCGGCTCCTGATCCTGAAAGGGCATCGTCCTGAGCTTCCTTGCCTGCCAATTTGCCCGTAAGCAGCAAGTTGTGCTCTCCGATTCGAGCGGCTTTGCAATAACCTTTTCCCAGACTCGACTTTTCGAATCGCAGGTTGCGACTGTTCACATAGAGCGTGTCGGCTTGCATCACGACGAAGGCCGTATTAAGGAGCCTGTCGGTATATTCGTCTCCAGTCTTCAGTTTGTAATTGCTGACGCCCCACATAATCTGGTGTCCTTTGCTGTGAATGGTGCAATAGACGGTGTCCAAGTCAATCCATTTGTCAGCGAGGAAGTCCTCGTAGGACTTGCAGTATTGGCATTTGCCGCATACAGAAACGGTCGCCAAAAGCAGCAGAGCCAAAGTCAGAACTGTCTGTTTCATAACTCGTTGCAAGTTCGTCTTATTCCTCTACGATACCTTTTCTCTTCTTCGTCAAAACCTGCTCCTCGACTTCCATAGTGGAGAGAGCATCCATGAAGCCTTCGAAGATTTCCTGGGTGCGGTCCACAGTCTTCCTGCGGAACTTGCCGCTGCGAGGATAGAGCTTCGTGCCTTTCTTGTTGACAGCCACTTTGTCAGTAATCCACTCCTCGGCTTTGTAGGGAATGCCGTTCTTGCCTTCCATGTTCTCATTATAGTAATATGAGATTTGTGTGATGGTAAGGCTGACCTTATTTCCTTTGACGTTGGCACTCAGCAGATAGCGGAAACGGGTACGGTCAAGCTGAAGGAACGTCACTTTGTTGAAGACCATGTATTCCTCGATGCGCGCCACAATGTTGCCTTGCACTTTCTCTTCGGAGATGATGCGAGTGTAGGGCAGCGACGGGTCGTGGATGGCGTTGCCGATCAAAGAGTTCTTGATGTAGGCAAGCATGATGTCGTAGATCTGCTGCTCGTTCTTGTCTGTGACGCTAAAGGCCTTTTGGAAGGTGACGACACCATCCACTTCGGGAACTGCGCCAAGCAGATACTTGGGGTCTTTCATGTAATCTCTCTTCCCTGCCATAAGGAAAAGAGGCAAGCACAGAAGTGCTGCGAAAAGAATGCTCTTTTTCATTGTATGTGTGTTTAGTTTCTATTCGTATCTTATTGCTTCGATCGGGTCCATGAGTGCTGCTTTCCTGGCAGGAACATAGCCAAAGAAGATGCCGATGAAGGCACAGATGCAGAAGCTGAGGCCCACGCTCCAGAACGGAACGCTGCTGGGCATCATCAGTACATCTCTTGCCAACCAGCTGCCAGCATACCCTAGAGCCACGCCAAGCAAGGCTCCCGTCAGCGAAATCATGACACTCTCGATGAGGAACTGACTCATGATGTCTATACCTCTTGCACCTACACTCATGCGGAGTCCAATCTCTTTTGTTCGCTCCGTTACACTGACCAGCATGATATTCATGATGCCGATACCTGCCACCAGAAGCGAGAAGGCTGCAGCCACAACAAGTATGAGGGTGATGGTGTCCATTGTGGTGGACATCGTCTCCATCCATTCTGCTTGGGAACGAATGGTAAAGTCGTCTTCTGCATCGTCCTTGAGTTTGTGGTTGCGTCGCAGTATCTGTGTCACTTCCTCAATGGCGTCGTCGCTTAGTTCTTCTGCCAAAGCGCTCATTACGATACTGCCAAAGAAGGTTTGGGCGGCAATGCGTTTCATGACTGTGGTGTAGGGCGCAATCATTACATTGTCCTGATCCATGCCCCAGTTATTGTAGCCTTTCGACTTCAAAACACCCACAATGCGGAAAGGTATGCTTTTGAAACGGATGACTTTGCCCACGCAATCGGCATCCTCGCTGCCGAACAGTTCCTTGACAATAGTGGTTCCCACTACGCAGACCTTGGCGCTCTTCATCACGTCTTCTTCCGTGAAGCAGTCGCCACTCTTGATGTCCCAGAGCTTGATGGTCATGTAGTCAGGACTCTCGCCGTACATCGTACTGTTTGTATTCTTGGAGCCATAGATGACTTGGCCGCCGCTGGTCACTTCCGGACTGACGTGAGTGATGAGGGTTGCCTCGTTCAGGATGCTTTCGTAGTCAGCCTGCTTGAGTGTCTGCATGGCCGAGGGGTCCAGTCGGACACCGCCTCGCATCTCGCCGCCAGGTCGTATGGTAAGCAGGTTGGTGCCCATCTTGCTCAGGTCTTCGCGGATGCTTTGCTTGGAGCCCTGTCCGATAGCCATCATGATGATGACCGCCGCCACACCGATAATGATGCCGAGCATGCTCAGGAAGGAGCGGAACTTGTTGCTCATGATGGCAGTCATGGCCACTTTCAATAGGTTGGTTATGCTCATTTCTTGTGTCGTTATGTTCTGTTTAACCTGTTTGGTTCGTTGCTCCTTCATGTAAGAGCAATTGCTCCTTCGCGTTGGAGCAATCACTCCTTCGCGTTGGAGCAATGGGAAGAGTGTGCTTCGTTTGGTCAGTCATCGTTTGTCTTTGGCAATGCTGCCAGCGCATCTCGGGCATCCAGGATGTTTGTGTTCTCCTTGTCGTCGCAGATCTTGCCGTCGCGAAGCATGATGTTGCGGCTGCTGTATTGTGCTATCTCGGGGTTGTGAGTGACGAAGATGATGGTGCGACCTTGGCGGTGCAACTCCTGGAAGAGGCAGAGAATCTCGAACGAGGTGTGTGTGTCGAGGTTACCTGTCGCTTCATCGGCCAGGATGACGGCCGGGTTGTTCACCAACGCCCTTGCAATGGCGACTCGCTGCATCTGTCCGCCAGACATCTGATTGCTCTTGTGGTCCAGACGGTCGCCAAGCCCAACTGCCTGCAGCGCCTTGATAGCCGCCTCTCTGCGCTGTCTTGCATTGTACGTCTTGTTGTACATCAAGGGCAACTCCACGTTTTCGACGGCAGTTGTTTTGGCAAGCAGGTTGTAGTTCTGGAAGATGAATCCTATCTTGCGATTGCGGAGGATGGCTCGTTCGCTGCGTCTCATCTTGCGGACAGGAACACCGTCCAGGATGTATTCGCCGCTGGTAGGTGTGTCGAGGCAGCCAAGCTGGTTGAGCAACGTGCTCTTTCCTGAGCCCGAAGTACCCATGATGGTGACGAACTCGCCTTCGTGTATCTTGAAGCTGACACCTCGAAGCGCCTTCACCACCTCGCTGCCTACATGGAAGTCGCGACGGACGTCCTGCAGTTCGATGACTACCTTTCTCTCGTTCTTCTCCATTATTGTTTCTTCTTGTCTTTGTCCTTATCGTTGTTCCTGTTCCTGGGTTTAGGCATGAAGGGGTTGCTGTTCTGCTGCTGTCCCTCTTCCTCCAGGATATTACTTTCAACGTCTGTGATAATCTTTGTGCCAGCAGTCAGACCACCTGTCACTTGTGTCAAAGTGCCGTTTGTGACGCCTGTCTGTATGGCGATGGCTTTCAGGTTAGGTCCTTCCTTTGTCCAAACCTTTATGGGGCTCTCGACGTCAGTAATCGTTTCGCCATCGTTGAGCATTGCCTCGCTTGGCTTGAAGCGGAGAGCCTTGTTAGGAATGGCGAGCACGCCAGGCATTTCGAGTGTGTAGATATTGACGTTTGCCGTAAGACCTGGCTTGAGTTTGAGGTCCTGATTTGGAGCGCTGATGACAACTTCGTAGGTCACGACATTGCTTTCTGTCGTGGGTTGTTGACGGACTTGGGTTACAGCGCCTTCGAAGGTGTCGTTGGGAAAGGCATCGACAGTAAAGCTGACGCGCTGTCCTTCCTTCACCTCACCTATGTCTGCCTCGTCCACATCGGCAATGACTCGCATGTCAGTCAAGTCCTTTGCAATCGTGAAGAGGGTGGGCGTGTTGAAGCTCGAAGCGACGGTTTGCCCTTCTTCCACCTCCTTCTTTAGCACGACGCCATCGATAGGGCTTGTGATGGTTGCATAGCCAAGGTTGGTCTGTGCCTTCTTGACACTTTCTCTCTGATGTGTCACAGTTTGCTGTGCCTTGATGTATGAAAGGCGAGCCTGCTCGTAATCGTTGGCCGAAATGAGTCCTTTGTCATAAAGGGCCTTGAAGCGTTCGTAGTTTGTTTTCTGATAGTCGAGTTCGCTTTGTGAGCTCTTCAAGTTGGCCTGAGCACTACTCAACTCGCTGATAAGGTTGGTGCGGTCAAGCTCGGCAATGATTTGACCAGCCTTGACAACACTATTGTAGTCAACATAGAGCTTACTGACAATACCGCTGACCTGCGTGCCGACATCGACACTTGTCACAGGTTCGATGGTACCTGTTGCCGTCACACTTGTGACGACGTCCTGTACTGTTGCTTCTGCCTCGATATAGGTGAAGTCTATCTTCTTGCCGCAACTGCTCACGATGGCTGTCGCTACAATCAGCATTGCTGCTTTGATGAATGTGTGAGTTCTCATCTTATGCTATAATATATATTATATAATGTGTACTTTTAGAGTTCGATCTTCTCTCCTGTGTAGAACTTGAGGAGTTGAATGTTGAGCAGAGCCATGTACTTGCTTTGCAGCAAGTCTTGCTCAGCGCTGATGACATTGTCGCGGCCTTGCAAAACATCAACTGTGTTCTTCAGTCCGTTATGAAACTGTTCGTTGAGCAATTCGTAGCTTGCTTCCTGGCTCTTGACGCGGGCTTTGGCAGCGAGATAGTTCTGCTGGCCGCTGTTGGCGTTGAGCCAGTACTGCTCGATGGTGCTTGAAAGGGTGTTCTTCCTGTCTTGCAAGTCGAGTTTCGAAGATAATTGTTGCAGTTTTGCATTCTTGACGTTCGACATATTGCGACGATTGTCGAAGATAGGCACACTGAAATTGAGGCCGGCACTCATGTTGAGATTGGTCTTCATCTGTTCTCCCCAGCCATTCTTGCTACCTGTCGAGTGGTTGCTTCCGAGGCTTGCACTTGCTCCGATGGTTGGATAGAAACCGCGTTTCGCGATGTCAAGTTGCATGTTGGCAGCTTCGATGCTGAGCTCGGCACTCTTTATTTCCGGACGTTTCTCCAGGGCTTTTGCATAAGCCTCTTGAGCGCTTGGCACAAGGGCGAGCACCTGCTCGTCGGATGGGATGTTGCCAGCCACATCAAAGGGCGTGTTGAGGTCAAGCTCGAGGAGCGCTTTGAGTTGGCGTATGTAGTTGGCAAGTTGCGTCTCGCTGTTGACAACGGAATACTGAGCGCTGCTCAACTGTGCCTCGAGTTGCACGACATCCGCCTTTGCCATCTGTCCTTGGTTCATCATCTCCACGCCTCTGTCATACTGGCTTTTAGCGGTAGTGAGGAGCAGTTCGTTGACCCTCTTGGCTTCTTTCGTGTACATGATTTGCACATAAAGCTGTGCAATCTGTTCTTGAATGGTAAGCTCGCTTTGTTCTGTCGTTAGAGCAGTGATGCGATTTTCCAGTTCCTGAGCCTTGATGTTCTTGTAGTTGACGCCGCCATTCCATAGTGTGACATTAGCATTCAGGCCGTAAGTGCCTTGATAAGTGACGTTGCTGCGAGTGCTCGTTACTTGGTCGCCTTGCACAATATTGATGACTTCTGTGAACGGGCGATAGCCTACACCTTGGTTTGTGCTGAAGCTGAGGCTTGGAAAGAGTGCGCCCTTGTCTTGCCACAGATTAACCTCGCCACGTTCCTCGCTGATGCGATTCTTCTGAACCTGGATGTTGTGCTTCAACGCATAGTCCAGGCAGTCCTGCAGTGTCCATGCTTGTTGGGCAGAAGCACTCCCTGCGAAAAGCATCAAAAGGAATAATGATTTAATTTTCATATCGTTAATCTTTCATTTTCTCGTTTCTCATTCTGATCTCTTTGAAGGTGTGTCGTCGTTCTCCATAGTATTCCCAAAGCAGATTCAAGGGTGAGAGTATCTGCTCGTTTGGCACGATGGTTGCTGCCAGATTTTTGTCCCTGTCTTCCTTGAAGTCCTTTTGTATCCGACGGAAGTCGAGATGTGCCTTTATGACAGCCTTGCAAGCAGCCCAATGCCCTCCGACAAGGAAGTGCAAAGCCGCTGCCGCATCGAGCAAGCGACGCCAATGCATCACTTTGCTGAACTTTTTCTTCGGCATGTTCTTGTAGAGGAGAAGCAGGTTGTTGCGGAAGTTGAGATAAGCCTTTCGGGGACTTTCCTTCGGCAAGGTTCCTCCTCCAACGTGATAAACCACGCTCTCAGGAATGCAGACAATCTTGTAACCACGACTCCTAAGCCGCCAGCAAAGGTCAATCTCCTCTTGATGAGCGAAGAAGCGTGCATCAAGTCCTCCTGCTTCCAAATAGACATTTCGGCGGATGAGCAGGGCGGCTCCTGTTGCCCAAGCCACGGAAGCAATGGTGTCGTATTGCCCTTCGTCATGCTCTACGGTGCCAAGGATGCGACCTCGGCAGAAGGGGAATCCCAACTTGTCGATGTAGCCGCCACAAGCGCCGGCGTATTCCAACATTTCCGGAGCCCATTCGCATCGAATCTTTGGCTGGCAGGCTGCCACTTCGGGGTGCGCTTCCATGTAGTCGAGCATCGGCCCGAGCCAACCTTTTTCCACACGAACATCGCTGTTGAGCAACAGGCAGAGGTCGCAATTAACCTGACTGATTGCCTTGTTGTATCCTTCGGCAAAGCCATAATTGCGGTCGAAGACGAGAGTGCGTATGTTGGGAAATCGTTCAGCCAGAAGTTTGAGCGAGCCGTCACTACTGCCGTTGTCGGCCACAACGATTTCTGCCTCGGGCGAGTGCTCGATGACAGAAGGCAGGAAGCGACGCAGCATTTCCTCACCATTCCAATTCAGTATGACGATGCTCAGTTTCATTCTATTTCTCCAATCAGGGCGTCTCCCTTTTCGTTCCATTCGCCAAGGCGAACTTGAACGATTGTGTTGTCAAGCCCCTTGCCCTTCAACTCCTCACTCTCGACTTCCACTCTAATGTAGTTGTCGGTAAAGCCGTGCATTAAGTCGGCATTTTTGCTGTGTTCGAGCAGGACAGGGCGTGTTTGTCCTTTATATATATTATAATGTGTATGCAGTTTCTCGTCGCTGAGTTTCAGGACTTGCTGGCTGCGTTCGTGTTTCTGCGTTGGCGAGACGATGCCGGGGATCTGCAGAGCCTTTGTGCCTGGTCGTTCGCTGTAGCTGAACACATGGTATTGGCTGACGGGCAACGCTTCCATGAAGTTCAGGGCTTCGGCAAACAGTTCGTCTGTCTCGCCTCGCATTCCCACGATGACATCTACGCCAATGAATGCATCGGGGATGTATTTCCTGACCTCTTCTATCTTCTGGGCGAAGAACTTCGTGTCGTAGCGCCGATGCATCAGCCGGAGCACTTCGTCGCTGCCGCTTTGAAGGGGGATGTGGAAGTGCGGCATGAAGGCTCGGCTCTGACTGCAGAAGCGAATGACTTCTTCCGTCAACAGGTTGGGCTCGATGCTGCTGATGCGATAGCGCTGGATGCCTTCCACCTTGTCGAGGGCTTGGAGCAAGTCGATGAACCGTTCGCCCGTCGTCTTGCCGAAGTCTCCGATGTTGACGCCTGTCAGTACAATCTCCTTGCCGCCTTGCTGAGCCGCCTCTTCTGCTTGCTTTACCAGCGAAGCGATGCTGCCGTTGCGGCTTCTCCCCCTTGCAAAGGGAATAGTGCAGTAGGTGCAGAAGTAGTCGCAACCGTCCTGAACCTTCAGGAAGAAACGCGTCCTTTCGCCTCGAGCACAAGCAGGAACGAAAGTCCGAGTCTTCGGATTCACGGATTCGCGGACCATTGTGGTATTGGCTTTGAGCAGTTCCGTAATTCCGTGGTTCCGCAACTCCTCCTTTCCCACCACCATATCCACACCTTCCAGCGCAGCCACTTGGTCGGGTTTGAGCTGCGCATAGCAGCCCGTCACCACCATTAGTGCATTCGGGTGTTTGCGGTGCAGTCGGCTGATGGCTTGTCTGCTTTTGCTGTCCGCCACCTCTGTGACGCTGCAAGTGTTCACGATGCAGATGTCTGCCGATTCTCCGTTTTTGGCAGTTTCTACACCTGCAGCCTCCATTTTTTTCTGTATGGCGCTCGTCTCGGCGAAGTTCAACTTGCAGCCGAGAGTGTAGTAAACAGCCCTTTTACCTTTTAACGCATTCACGCGACAAAGTTACGCTTTTTTCTTGAAAGTGCCAAATTCTTTAAGAAAAGATAAGAAATGCCTCCATTGATTTTCAGGCACTTAGAAAAAACTTGTAAAAAATTATGAAAAAAAGTCGCAAAAAGTTGCACGTAATTCAAAAAATCGCCGTACCTTTGCAGCGTTTTAAAGAACAATTGATTGTTTTACAAGTTTTAAAAAGCAGAAAAGAAATGAAAAAGTTAGCATTTTTGTTCGCAGCTGTTGTAGCTGTATCTTTCGCATCTTGTGGTCAGAAGACTGAGCAGGGCGCCTGCTGCGATAGCGACACAGTAGCTGTTGAAGAGACAACAGTTGACACTTGCGCTTGCGACACTTGCGCATGTGACACATGTGCTTGCCCCGTAGCTGAGTAATCAACAGCCGAGCAAAAAAAGTCTCACGAGAGCCGTACCGATAGGTGCGGCTCTCTTTTTTTTGTGTCTTTATTCGTCACACTAGAAGATTGCAAACGTCACACTAGTAATTCGCAAACGTCACACTATACAATTGGCATCGTCGCCTGTGATGTTTTCAAACTACCCTAAACAAAAAGGGACGCACCTAAGTGCGCCCCTTCTGTTGAAGTGAGTTCTGTTACTTTTTCAAATGTTTCTTGCGTGCAGTGACGACAATGCCCTTGTAGCCCTTGCCGACGCGCTGGCCGGAGAGGTTATATTTTTCATCAAGGTTCACGTTTTTTGTGCGTCAATTTCGGCAATACCGTCGATAAAGTCCTGAGGAATCTTCAGCGAGTAGGTTGCTGTGGCAGGCAAGTAGTGGGTGTTGCCAGCAAAGGCGGCGGTAATCGTCACGATGCCAGCCTTCAGGAAGGAGATGGCCTCCTTGTATCGATGCAGGCCGAGCCCTTTTGTGAAAGGCGGATCAGAAGCTTTGGCGAGCTACCGAGTTTCTCCTCCGTCTCGATGGCTTGTTCGGCATAAGTCAGGGCCTTCTCGTCTTGTCCAAGCGTGTGATAGATCTCGGAGGCCATGCCGAGCAGGACGGCTTTTCGGGCCGGGTTGTCCACCTTGCTGGCATGCTCCAGCGCTCCGAGGATGTACTGCTCCGCCTCTTTTGCCTGATAGCCTGCCATGTAGATGCCGGCCACCGTGTTCATGCTCGACGAGATGCGGTCGTCGTCGCCACTCTTCATGTCAATCTCGAGGCACTGCTTGGCATAGTTGGCAGCATTCTTCACATCGCCCATTCGCACGTAGATGAGGCCCAGCAGGTTCAGGCAGTCAGCCTTGAAGTCGTTCCCTAC
>CACZBC010000038.1 GCA_902779315.1 uncultured Bacteroidales bacterium
CCAATGGAACTGGTTGCAGCCGTGCAGGGCCATCACATCGAGGAACTGCTTGATGAACTCGACCGAGAAGAAATGGCGACCGCAGTCGAGCAGGACGCCACGGTAGGTGAAGCGAGGCTGGTCGGAAATCTCAACATAAGGCATCATCCCCAAGTCCGGCCTTTCGGGAAGGCATTTGCGAAGTGTCTGAGCTGCGCGGAACAAGCCAACGGGCTCATAGGCAGTCAGCTCAACGCCCTTCTCCGTCACCTTCATGGTGTAGCTCTCTTTCTGTTGCTCAGTCAAAGCGACGGGCTTTTTGCTCTTCTTGCCTTTAGGAGCGGCAGGAGAAATGAGACGCAACTGAATCATGGCGTTCTTGTCGTCGGGAGTCAGCTGGAGTGTCAAGCCAGTGGCTTCCTTTGTCCATTCCTTCAGGAACTGCGCTATTCGCGTGCATTCGGCATTGCTCTGGTCGTAGCTGATGCCTGTTCCTTCTTTAAGCATAAAGAACACCTTCTTGCTCGGGTCTGTCTTCACTTCCTTAGGAAGAGGGATGATGTTGTAATTGACTTCATACAACTCGTCTGCTGAGACAGAAGAGAATAAGAAAACAAGTAAAGTGGAGAACAAGAATAACCTTTTCATTGGTAGTTTTAGTTTTGGAGTTAATAATTTGGTGCAAAGATAGAAAAAAGATTAGAGATTAGGGATTAAAGATTAAAGTTTTTTTGTATTTTTGCAAAACAAAAGCAACGAAATGAGGCTCAGGAGCATTATTATATTATTGTTGGTCGCTTCCTCTTCGAGGGCAGCCGATTATTCGGACAATGTGGCAAGTGGAACGAGGAGAAGGTGGACGAAATCATCGATTGGATGGTCAGTCCCGATGGTCTCAACTACTCGCATTTCCGCTATAACATAGGTGGCGGAGACGACCCCGAGAACCGCAATTGCGACCTTCATCACATGGGGAAAGGCAAAGGACTTCGAGCCGAAATGGAGGGCTTCAAGGACTTCACAGGCGACCGGTATCATTGGGAGCGCGACTCTGCCCAGCGCAGGATAATGCTCAAAATCAGGGAGAAGAGGCCCGATGCCGTCTTCGAGGCCTTCAGCAACTCCTGCCCCTACTACATGACTTATAGCGGTTGCGTGGGAGGCAACAAAGATGGCGGCAAAGATAACCTGAAGCCTGAATACTACGAGGAGTTCGCACACTACCTCGTGGACGTCTGCAAGCACTACAAAGAGGCTTATGGCATCGAGTTCAAGACGTTGGAACCCTTCAACGAATCGGCCACAAACTACTGGTATCAGAACGGTTCGCAGGAAGGCTGCCATTTCGACTATTCCTCTCAAATCGCTTTCCTCCGCGTCCTTGCTCCCATCCTGCAGGCTTCAGGGCTCAGCACCATCATTTCCGCTTCCGACGAGACCAGTGTGGAGCACTCCATCAGGGCATTCAGGGCCTATCAGGAAGCAGGTGTCTTGTCTCTGGTGGGGCAATGGAACACCCACACTTATCAGGGCGACAACAGGCAGCGGATGCGTCTCTCTTCGTTGGTCCATGAAGCGAATCTGCCCTTCTGGATGAGCGAGACGGGCTCTGGTGGAAGAGGCATAGAAGGCAACCTCAAACTTGCCCAGCGCTTGTTCGATGATGTCCGTTACCTCAAACCTGAAGCCTGGTTCGACTGGCAGTATATGGAGGAGTGGGGCGACCAATGGTGCCTCATTAACGGCAGTTTCCGCAGGCAGTTTTACCAAAAGGTGAAGAACTATTACATCCGCCAGCATTGCTCGCGTTTCATCAAGCACGGCTACGACATTCTCTACACAGATTGCCCTCAAACGCTTGCAGCCACCAATGCCTCGCGCGACACATTAATATTGGTACTTTTGAACGAAGGGGACGAGACAACGCACAACATTCAGATTCAAAATTCCAAGTTCAAAAAGGCAAAAGTCTATCGCACTTCGGCCACTGAGAACCTGGCAGAGATAAAGGACGGTTTCACCCTGAAAAACCACAATCTTAGCATCGTCTTGCCCAAGCAATCCATCACTACTTTGGTAATTAAGTGATTTTTTTTAGGCAAAAAGCCTAAGGATTTGAAAAAAATCGTAACTTTATGCCCGATTTGTGCATAAATTACGATGAAAAACCACTTACTAAGTATACTTTTACTATTCTTTCCAGTTTTCGCTTCTGCTCAGGAAACGGAACTCCCGCCTCTGGTCATCAACGAGGTGCAGGTTGCCAATATCGACCAATATGTGGACGGAGCGCTCTGTTATGGCAGTTGGATAGAGATATATAATCCTTCGTCCACAACAATCCCACTCAAGGGAATGTCTCTTTCCGACGGCGTGAACGAATGCCGCTTCACAACCCTCGCCACGTGGGGCAATGTGCCGGCTGGCGGCTTCAAGGTGCTCTGGTTCGGCCATAGCCAATCGGAAGGCAATTTCGGAACAGGAGCCAGGTCGCAGATTCCCTTCAAGCTGGATGCTGAAGGCGGAACAATCAGCCTGCTGAGTTCGGACAAATCAGTCATCTCGTCCGTCTCCTATCCTCCCTCCATTGCCCGTTGTTCCTGGGGACGCACTACGGATGGCGGCGAAGAATGGGAGTATACGGGAGAACCTACTCCGGCAGCTTCGAACAACGAGAGCGACTTTGCAGAGTTCCGCCTCGAAGAGCCTGTGGTCAGCGTCGATTCCAAAGTTTTCACAGATGAGTTCTGGACGCGTGTGACAATTCCCAGAGGCTATACCCTGCGCTACACCACAGATGGAAGCGCTCCAACGGCAACGAATGGCGAGACAAGCACGAACGGCCTCTTCAACATCACTTCCACCACAATCCTGCGCTTCTGCTTCCTGAAGCGGGGAATGCTTCCAAGTCCCGTTGTGACTCGCAGTTACATCTACAAGAACCACGACTACTATCTGCCAATCCTCTCTGTCGTATCCGAGGCGAAAAACTTCTACGACAACAAGATGGGTGTCTTTGTGAAGGGCACAAACGGCATCAGCGGAAATGGGCAAAGTAGCGCCTGCAACTGGAATATGGATTGGGAGCGTCCTGTCAATATGGAGTACCTGGTTCCTGTGAAAGACGAGAGCGACGAAATCGAATATTCCATGGTGTTGAACCAAGAGGTGGATTTGGAGATTTGCGGAGGTTGGACGAGAGCTTACGGAGGTGCTACTGTGGACGACAGATATTGGGAGGCGAGAAGCTCATTCCGACTCAAGACCGACAAGAGGTACGAGGGCGTGAATGCGATAAGCTATCCTGTGTTCCCTTCGAAGCCTCACAACAAATATCGCAGTTGGCAAGTCCGAAACGGTGGTAACGACACCTATGCCCGCATAAAAGACCCCGCCATCCAGATGATGGTGCTGAAGAGCGGTTTCTATATCGATTGTCAGGACTATCAGCCCGCCCACGTCTTCCTGAACGGAGAATACTACGGAATGCTCAATATCCGCGAGAGCAACAACAAGCATTTTGCTTACAGCAACTACGGCATCGACTTCGAAGACATGGACCAGTTCGACCTGAGCAATGCCCAGTATAACCAGAAGATTGGCGACAATGAAGCTTGGTTGCAGCTCCTGAAGTTGGCCAGATTGCTGGCTCAGAACAAGTCGGAAGAGACTTATCGGCAGATATGTGACCTCCTGGATATCGACGAGTACGTGAACTATATGGCAATGGAGTGCTACAATGGGCCGTCGGATTGGATAACAAACACAAACAATGTGAAGGGGTTTCGCAGTCGTACTGACGGCAAGTTCCACTTTGTGCTTTTCGATGCCGATTCAGCTTTCGGAACAACCACTATGCTCACAGATGTGCTGAACACAAGCGGAGGAGCAAATGTGGACGACCTTTTCCGCAGCCTGATGGCGTACGACCCTTTCCGCCGCCAGTTCATGGATGCCTATTGCATAGTGGACGGAAGCGTCTTCGAACCTACTCGTTGTGAAGAGATTGTCCGAGAGATTTACAATAACATCAGTCCTGCTCTGGCGTTCGAGGGCAGCAGCTCTAGCTTGGGCCTGATCGGTACGGTCCGTTCAGCTCACAATGGGTCGAGAATGAGCACTTTGCGCAACTATATGGGAGTGAGTTACAGCCTGTATGCCAATCTGTCTTCAAACATTCCCGAAGCGCGTTTGGCAGTGAACGGTCAGGAGATTCCCACAGGCAAGTTCGGAGGTTATCTCTACTCGTATAAAGACCAACCCATTCAGCTCACGGTAAAAGCTCCGGCCGGATATGTCTTCGATGGGTGGCAGTCGGAAAGCGTAACCACCGTCACCTCGGCTCTTATCCCCATGAGCTCCGAGTGGATTTATTACGATCAGGGTTCTATGGATGGCTTCAACTGGAAGGACCTTTCATTTGATGAGTCGGCAAACGGTTGGCAATCTGGAATGGCACCTTTCGGCTTTGCCCGAGACGGTTACTTCATGCAGGACAACGCTGCCACCAAGTTGGACCAAGGTTCTGGCAGCAAACGTCCCACCTACTACTTCCGCAACACTTTCCATCTGGATTCTCCTCTGCAGGGCGAAGACATCATGACCTTCAACTATCAGGTAGACGATGGCATGATGCTCTATGTCAACGGGCATGAGGTGGGAGGCTACTATATTTACAGTGGCTCCGTGTATACCGATTATACCGTTGACGGCCATTTCGAGGGGCAGGACCCTTATGTGGGAAGTCTCGTCATACCGCATGAATACCTTGTTGTGGGCGAGAACCAGATTGCTGTGGAGGTCAAGAACTGTTCCGCCTCCAGTTCCGACATGTGGTTCGATGCAACCCTGATGCTTACCAATAACGAGAGGGATGAGTTCTCGGATAGTCCGTCCATAGACTTGATGGAGATGTACGAGGACAACAGCAAAATTGCTCTGAAAGCTATGTTCAAGCCCATTACAGATGAGCAGCAACGATGGCAGGCTGGTGCTTCCCCTTTGCGAATCAACGAGGTTGATGCGTTTGGCGAGATAAACATTAGCGACTACGACAAACGGTCAGATTGGCTCGAGCTCTACAATACGACCGACCAGGACATCTCTTTGGCAGGACTATATCTGAGCGACAATGCAAGCAAGCCGCAGAAATATCAGTTGCAGCAGGGCGTTGTGCCGGCTCATGGAACTTGCATCATTTGGTGCGACAAGAAGGAAGGCATCAACCAACTTCATGCTCCCTTCAAACTCGAGAATGCCGATGGCGCCAAAGTCTCCATTCAGGCTGCCGACGGTTCATGGGCGGACAAGTTGGAATATATGGAGCACGACAAGTTCCAGACCTTCGGAAGATATCCTGATGGAGGCAATATGGCAACCATCCTCAACCAGCCTACCATCAACAAATCCAACAGGCTCGGAATGAGTGACTTCAACACTCTGACCGAAGAAGACTGGTTGGGCAAAGACAGAACCATTACGCTCGACCTTGCTGAGGGTTGGAACTGGACTTCGCACAACTTGGCCGAGAGTGTCGACAAGAGCCGTTTCCTTGCAAATGCCCTCCAATTGCAAGGACAAACGTCAAGCCTCATCTTCAACGAAGAGGGTGGTTGGCAGGGAACTTTGCAGGCCCTCGATGCCGCTAAGGGCTACAAGATCCGTATGCAGCAGGCTGGTTCTGTCACCCTTCGCGGTCCTCTCTACGACGTCAACGAACCGGTCACTTTGCAGTCAGGCTGGAACTGGATAGGTTGTCCTCTCTACAATGCGACGACCCTGGAGGCTGCTCTGGCCAATTATGAGCCTCGAGAAGGAGACAAGATTGTCGGCCTCGATGCCTTTGCGACTTACGAGGACGGGCAATGGTTCGGCTCGCTCAAGACGCTCAAACCAGGTCAGTCCTACCTCTTCTATACTTCCCAGTCACAAGATTTCTGCTGGAAGAGCCTAAGTCCGCAAAATGCTCCCAGACGCCGTTATGCTCAAGCCGTTCAGGCTGAAGACGGAGCTTGGCAGGCAGACATACATGCATATCCCGATGTGATGACTTTGGTTGCGAAGGTTGAGGCCGACGAGGGAATCTCGCTTGATGAGCCATACTATGTAGGAGCCTTCTGCGGAGACACTTGTCGGGGCGTAGGAGTCCTGGAGGACAGCTTGCTCTACATGAACATTCATGGCGAGAATCTCGACCACGTTGTTTTCCGTTTGCTCGATTGCGAGGGCGAGGTCTACAATTCTGTGGGCTATGTTGTCTTCCAGCCTGTAAGGCAATTGGGAACGGTAGTTCAGCCTTATCCTCTTTGGTTCGCCAGTCAGGATGTTATTGACGAGATAAAGCCTGTCTCCATTGCTTCGGGCAAGGTTCGGACCATTCAGTACTACAACCTTTCAGGTCAACGAATCGTTCAGCCCGAATCCGGAATCTGCATTCGCAAGGTCATCTACGAGGATGGCAGCGTCAAGACAACAAAACTTTATCGATAAAACATTACGATTATGATAAAGTTTATCAAATTTTACGCACTCGAGATTTACACCGTATTGGCTATGCTCTTTATCGTTTGCACAGCCATGATGGGCGAACTGTCCGTGATTCAGAAGCTTGTAGTGATTGACGCATTCCTCTTCATCCTGCACGAGTGGGAAGAAGGCCACTATCCAGGCGGCTTTATCAACTTGATTGCTGAGCTGACACAAATCAATCCGAGCGACGAGATTAAGCGTGCCAGCCGTATTCCTGCAGGCATCCTGCTGCTCCTGCTGAGCATTGTGCCGTTCATCTATCATGATGTGCCGATGATAACGATGGTTGTGGCCACCTTTGGCATCATTGAGGGCTTTGTCCACACCATGGGCATCCGTCTGTTCCGGATGAAGCATTTCTATACTCCCGGCGCAGCTACAGCCTGGCTGGAACTGGTGGTAAGCATATTGTTGATATCATATCTTGTAATCAACAATCTGGGGCATTGGTACGACTATGTGTTTGGCCCCATCATCATGTTCGTCTGCTTCGGCATGCTCCAGAAGACGATGACGCTGATGGTCGGCATCAACTACAGCGACATGCCGAAGATGATCAAGCGGCAGTGGAACAAGAAGAAAGAAAACTGAAGTGTCTGTGCCACGTCTCGGAGGAACTCCTCCTTGTAATAAGCCTTATAGAGAAAAGTCAAGAATATAGGCTGGGTTGTGACAGTTGTGACAGATGACAGTTTTATTTTTAAGGTATGGTAATGTGTCAAATTTCCTTTCTTATACTATATAACTATTTAATAATTAATAACATATAATATATATATAATAAAAAAGGGAAGATTTGACACCCTCCGAAAAATAACTGTCACAACTGTCATCTGTCACAGACAATCTGTTTGTCTCCTCTAAAAGGCAGATTTACAATGAGTTACAAAGTCTGCTGATGTCTTGCGACTAATAAGTTTGTCTCAAAATTGTGACAGATAGCATCAAAATACCCCCTTTTTAGGCCTTAAAAACGTACATGAAGGACTCGTTTTGATACCTTTCCCTACACTTTTCGCTTACTTTAGCCGTTCAAAAATTTTATGTTCTGATCTCAATTAGATAGGTTTATGTATCGAAAAAGGATTTTTTATTCCATAAGGTAGGGGTAAATAGAGGGCTATTGTCACACTTTATTGGAACAAATATACGCAGTTAACTCTGCTATTGTAACACGTTATGTTCGCCAACTTAACACGTTAAGTTTGCCAACGTGGCACGTTAAGTTTGCGATTTAACCACGCCATGTTTTGCTACATGACTGCAAGTGTTGAAAAAATGCTGTTCTATGTTTTGCTATGTGCAAAGTTTTTTGTACTTTTGCACGCAAAATAAAAATATAATAAGGAAAGAAGCATGAATATATCATACAAATGGCTTAAGGAATATGTCGATACGACCTTGACGGCACAGGAGATTGCAGATGCTCTGACAAGTGCTGGCCTCGAGGTTGACAGCGTGGAAGAAGTGCAGACCATCAAGGGTGGTTTGGAAGGTCTCTATGTGGCCGAAGTGCTGACTTGCGAACCTCATCCCGACAGCGACCACATGCATGTTTGCACCGTCAATGTGGGACAGGGCGAGCCTCTGCAGATTGTCTGTGGCGCTCCCAACGTTGCTGCCGGTCAGAAGGTGATTGCAGCTGTTGTCGGCACCAAGCTTTATGACGGCGACGAGTGCTTCACCATCAAGCGCAGCAAACTGCGTGGCGTGGAGAGCTTCGGCATGCTTTGTGCTGAGGACGAGATTGGCATAGGCAATGACCACAGCGGCATCATCGTTCTTCCCCAAGACGCCAAGGTCGGCACTCCTGCAGCCGAATACTATCATGTTGAGAGCGATTGGTTGATTGAAGTGGACATCACGCCAAACAGAGCAGATGCTTGCAGCCACTATGGTGTGGCTCGCGACCTCTATGCCTGGTTGGTTCAGAACGGCTACAAGACCAGCCTGCATCGTCCTGACTGCGACGCTTTCAAGGTGGACGACGAGTCGCTGCCCATCAGCATCACGATAGAAGACCCGAACCTGTGCCCTCGCTACGTTGGCGTCACTTTGACTGGCTGCGAGGTGAAGGAGAGTCCGGAATGGCTGCAGAACAAGTTGCGCACCATCGGACTTCGTCCCATCAACAATATCGTGGACATCACGAACTACATCATGATGGCTTACGGTCAGCCCCTGCATTGCTTCGACGCAGATATGATTGAGGGCCGTCAGGTGATTGTCAAGACTTTGCCGGAAGGCACACCTTTCGTCACCCTCGATGGCGTAGAGCACAAGCTCTCGAACCAAGATCTGGCTATCTGTAACGCAAAGGAGCCGATGTGTATCGCTGGCGTGTTTGGCGGAAAGGGTAGTGGCACGTACGACACGACAGTCAATGTCCTGCTTGAGAGCGCTTACTTCAATCCGACCAGCATCCGCAAGAGTGCGCGTCGTCACGGACTCAGCACAGACGCCAGCTTCCGCTTCGAGCGCGGCATAGACCCCAACGGACAGCTCTACGCCCTGAAGCAGGCTGCCATCCTTGCCAAGGAATTGGCCGGAGCGAAGGTCAGCATGCAGATTGTCGATGTGCATCCAAAAGAGCTGCCTGACTTCAAGGTTTCGCTCAAGTACGACTATGTGGACGGCCTTATCGGCAAGCACATTCCTCAGGAAACCATCAAGAGCATCGTGACGAGCCTGGAGATGAAGATTGACAGCGAGACAAGCGAAGGCCTCGAACTCACAGTCCCCGCTTACAGAGTGGATGTGCAGCGTCCTTGCGATGTGGTAGAAGATATCCTTCGCATCTACGGATATAATAATGTGGAGATACCCACGACACTCAAGAACAGCCTGACCGTCAAGACGATTCACGATACGAGCCACAAACTGCAGAACATCATCGCCGAGCAGCTCGTTGGTGGCGGTTTCCGCGAAATACTGAACAACAGCTTGCAGCGTGGTGCTTACTACGACGGCTTGGAGTCTTACAAGAGCGAGGAACTCGTGAAGCTTCTCAATCCGCTCAGCCAAGACCTCAACGCCCTTCGCCAGACTCTTCTCTTCGGAGGTTTGGAAAGCATAGCCCGCAACATCAGCTATCGCAACACAGACCTGCGTTTCTTCGAGTATGGCAACTGCTATCGTTTCCAGGCAGAGAAGAAGTGCCCGGACATCATTCCCGGCGTGAGCAGCAGTCGCGATCCTGAGGTCATCAAGCATGTGCTCGATGCTTACAGCGAGGACTATCACCTCGGACTTTGGCTGACAGGCAAGCGTGTTCGCGGCAGCTGGGCTCATCCCGACGAGGACAGTTCCTTCGCTCAGCTCAAGGCTTATGTGATGAACATCTTCACCCGTCTGGGCGTTCCCTTCGGAATGCTCGTCTTTGCTGAGGGCAAGAGCGACATCTACAGCCAGAGCCTTTGCATCGAGAACCGCGGAGGTAAGGTGTTGGCAGAAATGGGCATCGTATCGAGCAAGCTCACAAAGGCTTTCAGCATCGATGCTCCCGTCTATTTTGCCGACATCCGCTGGAACCAGATCCTTCGCATCATCAAGAATCAGAACGTCACCTACACCGAGATAAGCAAGTTCCCTGCAGTCAGTCGCGACCTCGCTCTGTTGCTCGACAGTAGCGTACCTTTCGCAGAAGTGGAACGCATCAGCTACCAAACGGAGAAGAAACTGCTCAAGGCAGTCAAACTCTTCGACGTCTACGAAGGCAAGAACCTGCCCGAAGGCAAGAAGAGCTATGCTGTGAATTTCATCCTGCAGGACAACGAGAAGACAATGGGCGACAAGCAAATCGACGCCATCATGCAGAAACTGATTAACAACCTCAAGCAGCAGCTTGGAGCAGAACTACGATAGAATCAACATTAAATACTAAATACAATGGGAAGAGCATTTGAATATCGCAAAGCGACTAAACTGAAGAGATGGGGCCACATGGCCAAGACATTCACGCGTCTGGGCAAGCAGATTGCCATCGCTGTGAAGGCTGCCGGTCCAGAACCAGAAAACAATCCTGCACTTCGTAGTGTCATTGCTGTCTGCAAGCGTGAGAACATGCCGAAGGACAACATTGAGCGCGCCATCAAGAATGCGATGGGTAAGGACCAGAGCGATTACAAGTCTGTTACTTACGAAGGATACGGCCCTCACGGAATCGCTGTCTTCGTAGATACACTGACCGACAACACGACTCGTACCGTTGCTGACGTTCGCAGCGTCTTCAACAAGTTCAGCGGCAACATGGGCACAACGGGTTCTCTTTCCTTCCTGTTCGACCACAAGTGCGTCTTCAGCTTCAAGAAGAAGGACGGTATGGATATGGATGAATTCATCCTGGATATGATAGACTGTGGCGTCGAGGAAGAATATGACGAAGAATATGACGAGGAAAAGGACGTAACCACCATCACCATTTATGGTGAGCCGACGAGCTTCAACGTGATTCAGAAGAAGCTCGAAGCCGATGGTTTCGAGGAAGTTGGCGGTGAGTTCACCTACATTCCCAATGACGTCAAGGACGTTACACCCGAACAGCGTGAGACCATCAACAAGATGGTGGAGAAGCTTGAGGAGTTCGATGACGTTCAGACCGTCTATACGAATATGAAGCCTGAATAAGCGAGCGTAGAACCGAATATCTCATACACAAGAAGCCCCGCCTTGAATATCTAGGTGGGGCTTTTCGTATATTATATGATGCTTACTCTCTTAGAACTCGTCTTCCTGCTGTGCACTTTGCAGGCCAGAGAAAGAGTCGCCAGTTCCGAGAGCGTTGGCAATCTTGTCGCTCTCAGCCATCTCCTCTGCCGTCATTTTGGGCGAAACGAAACGTCCTCCCATATCGCTTTCCTGCGAGTTCGGCAGAGGAACAGAAGTGTCGAGGTCGGAGAAACGGGCAAACTCGCTGCGGAATGCAAGCTTGATGTCTCCAACAGAACCGTTTCTGTGCTTGGCGATGATGAACATAGCTTTTCCGTGCCAATCGTAACCTTTGTCGTCTTGGAACAACTTGTAGTACTCAGGACGATGGATGAAGCAAACGATGTCGGCATCTTGTTCGATGGCACCCGATTCACGAAGGTCGCTCAACACAGGTTGCTTGCCTTCGAATCCCTCACGACTTTCCACACCACGATTCAACTGGCTCAAGGCAATGATGGGAATGTTGAGTTCCTTCGCCAGACCTTTCAAAGCTCGGCTCACCATACTTACCTCTTCCTGACGGTTGGCGTTGTAGTTCAAGTTGTTAGCTCGCATCAATTGCAGATAGTCAATCACAATGGCTTTCACGCCAAGGTCGTTTACCAAGCGTCGTGCCTTTGTCTGCAGTTCGAAGACGCTAAGCGAAGGTGTGTCGTCGATGTAGATGGGAGCATTATAGAGTTGACGAACGCGCTTGTCGAGTTGTCCCCATTCGTAGGGAGCCAGTTGTCCGCTGCGAAGCTTCTCGCCGCTCAGTTCGCTGACGTTAACCATCAGTCGTTGCACGAGTTGCTGGTTGCTCATCTCAAGGCTGAACATCGCACAAGGGACCTTGTAGTCGACAGCCATCCTCTTTATCATGGAGAGCGCGAAGGCCGTCTTACCCATTGATGGACGGGCAGCGATGATGACGAGGTCGCTGTTCTGCCAGCCATTCGTTATCTTGTCAAGTTCGTAGAAACCTGTCGGCAGTCCGCTCAATCCTCCATCCTTTGTCTGTGCCTTTTGAATGAGTTCGTAGACCTGACTGATAACCGGATCGATCTGCGTGAAGTCCTTCTTCATGTTCTTCTGCGCGATGGCATAGAGCGTGCTTTCTGCTTCTTGCATCAGGTCGGCCACATCAATCGTGGCATCGAAAGCTTTCGTCTGAACAACGCTGGCAAAGGTGATGAGTTGGCGTTGCAAGGACTTTTGGGCAATTATCTTAGCGTGGTATTCAATATGGGCAGAACTTGCGACTTGGGCATTGATTTGCATCAGATAGACTTCGCCACCTGCAGCTTCCAGGTTGTCTGTGCTCTCGAGCTGGTTGATGACGGTCATGATGTCGACAGGCTTCTGCTCGGCGTTGAGCGTCTGTATTGCCTGATAGATAAGTTGGTGGCGATGATCGTAGAAACTCTCTGGTTTGAGCAGCTCTGCCACCAAACCATACGAGTCCTGTTCCACCATAAGTGCGCCCAGAACGGCAACCTCCATATCTAAGCTTTGTGGTTGCTTGTGTCCATATTGGTCAACCTGAGGCACCTCTACAATCTTTGTCGTGCTCGAGCGCCTTCTTCCTGTCGTATCTGCCATATCGTTGTGTTGTCTTATTTCATTCAATTGCCTTGCAAAGATACATAAAAAACTTGAATTATCTGTCTGTCTGAGAAAGAAATTTTCACGTTGCGTGTTACTTAACATGACAGCCCTCATTGCAGCAACTAAAAAGGCAGCTCCCTTCGTGGGGGCTGCCTTTTTCTATAGATTGGTCAATAAGGAATGATGTCTTATTCCTCGTTCCAAATATCCCAACTGTTGTCTTCCTTTGCGAGGGCGTTGCCACCGTCAACAGTGTCGTCACTGATGATCAGGCTCTCAGCAAGCATCTTAGCTGCTTGTGCCTCGTTCAATTTGATTGATGGCTTAATGTACTTCATTATTTAAGAACTTTTTTACCGTTAATAATGTTGATACCCTTCTGCATCTTGTTCAGACGCTGACCTGCTAGGTTGTAGATAGCACCGTTCTCAATGACGTTGACGTTGCTGATGCCAGTTTCGTTGTCGTTGAATAAGAATGCCTTAATGCCGGAAGCACCTTCGAGGTAAGCCTTGCCAGCCTTGATGGTACCCTGATCAGCAAGGTAGAAGCCAATGACTTTACCTTCGGGCTGAGTCAGAACGTACTTGCCAGCAGCATCGATGTCCTCAGCAGTACCCTTCAGGTCGTTGCCTTCGATGTTGGGAAGACTTCCTTCCCATTTCACAGTAATCTTGTCAATGTAGATAGCAGCATTGCTTGATGCCATTCCGACATACTTGAAGTCTTCTGTAGGAGTGACAGTGAATGTCTCCCCGTTAGCAGCGATTACACCAAGCAGAGTACCTTGCTTTTCTAGATTGTACAGGTCTGCAGCGTCTGTATAAGGTTCGTTCTTGCCATAGATCTTGATGGAGCGGTCTGTAGTTTGTGCGTTGAAGGCAATGGTTACAGACTTCAGCTTACCACCAGATGTAGTGGTTACGATACCTTCGTTGCTATCTCTGGTGCGGAGCTGAATGTACTTGCCTCCACCAGAAGAAGCCCTACCTGCATATTCAGCAGGTGATGTGAAGGACTTACCGGAGAAGTCATTGTAACTGCTGTTGGTTCCAACAAGTCCCAATCCTTCCCAAGTCAGTACGTCTCCTTGAACAGCAGCTTCTATGGGCTTGAAGCTGTAGAAGCCAGCAGCGCCCTTCAGTACAACGGGTTCCCAAGCGGGGATAGTGCCCTCAATTGGATTGAGAGTCAACCAGCTGCCACCAATGGTGCCTGTGTAAGCGGCAACACCAGCAGGAGCATTCACTGCTTCGTCAATGTACATAGTGGCATAACCAGCTTCAGTAATCTCCTTCACGATGCCGTGAGACTTATCCCATACGGGATGAGCGTCTGTGCCAATAGCCTGATACCAGCCTTCAGCCAGCTTAGCACAAAGTGAACCACTTGCGACTTCAGCAGCTGTGATGAGGTTAGTTCTGTCTTTTTTATTATTTTCTGTGTTCTGTGTGCCAACGCCTTCAATCTCGTAGCAGTTGACAACAGATGTGCTACCGCGAGTGAAGGAGTTGTAGTCACCGTACTTACCTACCAGTGTAGCAGTGCTCCAGCAGTTCTTGACAACAGAATTTTCGTTGGACCAAGAGCAGATAACAGCAGACTCATTGTTGCCCTTGATGGCACCAGTTACATAACAGTTTGTGATGTATAGCGTAGCAGCACCACCCATGTCAACACCGATGATACCTGATGTGTTCCTTCCACCTGTTACTGGGCCTTCGTTACCTAAGTTCGTGAGGTAAACGTTACCGCCACCATTGGTACCACCAACGATACCGCAGAATGCACCACCGGAGATGGAGCAGGTATTGTCGAGAACGAAGTTCTTGATAACGGCACCGCCGCCGATAACACCAAACAGGCCACTATAGTCGCCGCCGGAATATTTGAAGTTGCTGAGTCTGTGACCTTGGCCGTCGAATTCGCCAACAAAGATGTTAGCTTGTGAACCGATGGGAGCGAAGCGAGTCATCTTGCCGTCCATGTTGATGTCAGCAGTCAGACGTGCCTTGACGGTAGGATACTTCGTTGCGTAGTTACTCCACCATGCGAGTTGTGTGGCATTGCTGATTTCATACCAGCCATTGACAGGAGTAATGTAGTCCTCAATCAGATTTCCGCAGACAGAACACCAACCATCCGCATTCGTGTGGCCTGGAATCTCGGCAGTAGATGGTGTGTTGGAATATGTTACATCACCCAGAGGTGTGCCATCGCAACGATATCCTTCAGATGCATTAGAATAAACAAGTGCACCTTCCTTTGCAACAGGCATAGGCTCTGGGTCTGTGCCAATCAACTGATAGAAACGGTCGAGGCCATTCTGATTGCCGTTCAGCAGGAAAGCAAGTTCGCCATTGGCAATGCCTTCGGTGTTCGTGTAGTGAATGTATTTGTCACTGTCAGTAATAGAGTTACCAGTGATGGGATTTAGAACATACACATTCTCAGAAACCACATTGCCGTAGTTACGTGAAACGTTGCCAGAGTTCTCCGTGTCGTTGTCTAAAGTCTGGTTACCGGCACCAATGAATTTGCCAAGAACTGCACAATTGGTGAAGTATGTCTTGGTTGCTGCCCAGCCGCTGAAGCCGCCAACGCGTGCACATCTTGCACCATCGTCCGAACCCGGCAACTTGAAGGTACCTGCATAGATACAGTTCTCCACTCTCTTTTCCTTCTCACCCATCCAGCCGCAGAAACCACCAGAGGTGTTGTCGCCGACGAGAGAGGAAGTGATGTTAATGTCGGAGTAGACGTTGCGAATCAAAGCCATACGGCCATTTGCAGAGATAGAACCTGCGCGTGAACCACTTGTTGAAATCGAGCCGTGCATGATGACGTTCTCGAAGTTACCTGTCATCTCGGGAATGAAAGCTGCATGCTCACCTACATTGGTCATCTGGATGGTCAGTGTGTGACCTTGACCGTCGAAGTTGCCATCCACCCAGTTGCTGGTGTTGAAGATAAACTGACCAGCGGGTGCGATGACTTCAATGTCATCAGCCATCTTCATGTTCAGCTTGAAGCCGTCACCGATACGGTTCCAACCTTCTGCCAGATAGATGTCGTTTGTGGTCTTTAGAAGGACTGCGTTGTCAGCAGCATCAAACTCGAAACCATCGAAATTGAAGCAACCGCAAGTGGTGCAAATACCATATTTGTCGAATGTGTGAGCTGTTGCTTGAGCAGTTCCCTCGTTGGAGTAGGTGAGGCCGTCAGCCTTACCGTTACAGCCAGTTGCACCAGAAGCATAAACCTGACCTTCACCGAATGCTGCGGGAACTGGGAATGGGTCTGTGCCAATGGTCTGTACCCAGTTGATTTTGCTCTGGTCGCTGTTCAGCTGATAGCAAATCTTACCGTCAGCGAGGTCAGCAAGAGGAACAACCTCAGTGGCATTGTTGTTGCCCCACTGCTGGGTAGCATAGTTGTTGTAGTTTGCACCAGCAGGACGGTTAGCGTATGGATTTGAATTGTAAGTGCTCAGGTTTACAACATTTAAATTGCCGCCGTTACGTGCAACGTTTGCACTTGAACCGTTAGATGTGTTGAAAGAGCTTCCATCGCTGACAATCAAGCAGTTTGCAACGTTAATTTTGTCGTTTGCCCAACCTACGACACCGCCACAGTTCGTAGTGCTTTCTCCATCGATGTCAATCTTTGACAGACAGTTTGTAATGACTGTGCCCCGATAAGCAATACCAACTAATCCACCATGAGTGGCGTCTTTGTCATCTAAATCCTCTCTTTGGCTAATAATGTTGACATCAATGTAGCAGCCAAGGATACGTCCGCTGTTCCATCCGGCAATACCACCGGCGAACTTCGCACTGGTAGTGATGGTGCCTTGCACTTTCAAATCCTTAATTACGGCATGTACGCCCACATTACGGAAGAGGCCTCCACCATTCTCGGTAAAGGTCATGTTGTAGGTGATGGTGTGACCAGCACCGTCGAAGACTCCCTGGAAGTCCTGACCATCACGACCAATTTGGGTATTGTCGGTACCCTTGTCGATGTCTGCCGTCAGGATAGCATTGGCATAAGGTTCAGTGCTGTTCACGAGTTCTGCGAAAGCCTTCAGGTCTTCCGCCGTACCAATCTGATAGACACCATCCACTTTGGAAAGTGCCCATGCAGTTGTGCTTACAACACACATCAGTGCTGTTAAACACAGATTCAGTAGATTCTTTCTCATGATAATGTTTGAAGATAATGATAAGGTTAATAAAAGAGTTAATTTTATATTTCTGCATCCAAATTTAGCTTTTTTTCAAGTTCCTTCAAAACTTTTTAACAAATTTCTTATTGCCGAAAGCCATTTCTGATAAAAAAGTATTCTATACTTGACATATTAATAAAAGATGTTTTCCTCCTATTCCTAAAAAGAACTTGCATAATAAGAAATCCCCAAGAACACATTTTGTGCTTTGGGGATTTCTTTCGTAGTTTAGGGATGCTATTTATTCAGTTTCCCATATGTTCCAACTGTTATTCTCTTTTGTGAGGGCGTTGCTTCCATCAACATGGACGTCATTGATAATCATCAGGCTTTCGGCAAGTATTTTAGCTGCCTGAGCCTCGTGCAACTCGATAGATGGCTTAATGTACTTCATTATTTAAGAACTTTTTTGCCGTTAATGATGTTAATGCCCTTCTGCATCTTCTGGAGGCGTTGACCTGCGATGTTATAGATAGCGCTGTTAAAGTTATCGTTAACTTCAACATTACTGATGCCAGTTGCATCGTCGCCGTTGAAGAAGAATGCCTTCGCACCGCTTGTGCTCTGATAGTATGCCTTGCCTGCTGCAATTGTGCCGTCAGCAATGTAGAAGCCAACGACGCCGTCAACTTTTGCAAGAACGTACATTGTGCCGTCTGCCTCTGTTGCAGCATCTGTGCCCTTGAGTTCGTTGGCAACATTGATGGCTGGAAGTTCAGCAGCAGTCTTGTTGTAGTAGCCGCCCTTCAGGATGACGGGAGTGCCTGCGGGAACATTGTCAATCTTCGTGAGATCGAGCCATGTGGTATGACTGGTAGCAACAAAGGCTTCTATGTCGCCGTTCAACTCGTAACCGGTTGTCGTGTCGTAAAGAGTTGCATAACCAGCATCGCCTACATAGTAAACGTTGTTGTCACTCAATACAGGATAAGCATCTGTGCCGAGGAGCTGACCGAAAGCAGCACCCAACTTGTAGCAAAGTTCACCACTTGTTACCTGAGCATCTGTTGCAGACAGGGTGTAAGTGTTGACGAGGTTGCCGCCACCACGAATGAAGCCGTCGCCTTCTCCGTTAACAACTGTACCGATGTTGTAGGTGTTCTCGATAGTAGTCTTGTCACCGCCTGTCCAGCCTGTGATGGCACCTGACTCTTTGCCAGAGGTGACATTACCTACATTGTAGCAGTTGAGGATGTAGAAGTGAGCAGAACCGCTCATGTTTACACCGATGATGCCAGCGCCATTGGCTCCGCCAGCAGTGATAGTAGCTTCATTTCCGCAGTTGATGATGCTGAGCTTCTTGCCGTCCTCGCCACCATTAGAACCACCAACGATACCTGCTACATAGCTGGCGCCAGAAACAGAACCCTTAACTATAACGTTCTTAATAGTCGCACCATCGGTAGCAACACCAAAGAGGCCCTGATAGTTTCCACCAGACAGGTTCAACTTAACAGAATGTCCTTGTCCATCGAAGGTGCCGACATACCTGTTGGCTGATGTGCCAGCAGGAGTATATTTAGCCTTAGAAAGGTCCACATCCGTTGTGAGAACTGCGTTAGATGCAGGATTGCCAGCGTTCACATACTGTGCCCACCACAGCAGGTTGCCTGCTTTGTTGAGTTGGAATACGCCGTCAACTTCTTCTGCTTCCTGACCTACAGCATGGCAGCCAGTGCAGATTCCATCTACTTCGCTGATTACATGCTCGTCTATAATAGATTCATTGGTGTTGCTTAATACTAATTCGCTGCCTTCCTTAGGAGTTACGCCATCACATTTGAAGCTTCCGTTGGCATAGAGTTTCTGGCTGGAAGAGAGGGGAGTGGGCATTGCATCTGTGCCGAGAGTCTGGAACCAGTCTTCGCCGCCAGATACTTTGTTGTTCAACTCGTAAGTCATCTTGCCGTTGGCAAGAGTTTCGTCGCTGGCTGTAGTCTTATAGCTGTTGACGACAGAGGGGTTGTTGCGACCGAAGTCATTACCGCCATTCCAGCTGATGTCAGCAACAATGAGGCAGTTCTCGATGGTTGTGCTTGCACCGCTGTTGCACCATCCGACGATACCTCCATTGCCGTCACGACTAGGAGCATTAATCTTGCCATAGAATGCGCAGTTCTTGATAGTAGTTGCATCGTATGTTACGGCTGCGATACCACCGATGGTACCGTCACCGCTCTGAGCGTCAACTATTTCGATAGTACTGATGCAATTGTAGATCTGATTGTCATTTCCCTTCAGCAGACCGCAGAAGCTGCCTATTTGGTTCCGGTTGGTAGCAGTGATCTTGCCGGCAAGCTTCAGGTTGTGTACCTTACCCACGATTGTTCCGAAGAAGCCGAAACGTGTGCTGTAAGACTCCAGGTCAACAGTAACCGTGTGGTTCTGTCCGTCGAATTCACCGCGGAAGGGCAATTTCTCGGTAACGCCGATGGCTGACATACTGCCGTTCTTGTAGGCTGTGTAGTCGATGTCGTTGGTCAGCTTAACCTTAAAGTTTTCGTTGTTGACATTGTTGCGAAGCATGAAGGCGAGTGTGTTCAGTTCTTTTGCTGTGCCAATGTTGTAAACGCCGTCAACGGCTTCGAGCAGAGTGGGAGTTACTGTCTTCCATGAGAGTGTACCTGCATTCTGGTCGAGAGTAATGGTATAGTACTGCCAATCGGTGTTTGTGGGGTTCCACTTCCAGTCGTTTCCAGAGGTGGTGTAAGTGTCGGAGCCACTTTCGCCGATTGCGAAGTTCTCGCTCGAGGGATGATAGCCGTCCCATCCACCAAAGGAGTTACAAATCTTGAACCCTTCGCCACCATTCTTCAGCAGGCCTGTCCATTCATAGACACCTTCGCTGGTTTCTGTCATTCTGCAGGTCTGACGCATGTTGCCGTCGCCTTCCCAACCGATGGGAGTGCCGTCACCCACAAGATAGAGCTCGTCTGCATTGATGCTGAGAGCAGCGATCAAAGCGAATACCAAAGTAAAAAACTTTTTCATTGTTGTGTTGATTAAATGAAATAAAACAGATAAATGTAATTTTAGTACATAATTTTGACACAAAAATACAATTTATTTATGACATTTCTTTCATTTGTCAAGAAAAAGATGCTTATGTTGCAATAAAATACAAAAATAAGGGCGTTTGTGGACGCCCTTACCTTTGTTTGTTAATGACTACAGTGACGATTGCCGATGACTAGTGTGACAATTGCAATTAACTAGTGTGACGATTGCCAACGACTAGTGTGACGTTTGCAAACTTCACTGCCGATGTTTTTCACTCCATCACGTCTTTTGTACCTCCAGTCGTTTGGAAGAAGGTGACTTGAGTTGTCGTTTTCTTGTCGAAGAGCGTGTTGGAGAGGATTTCCACGATGCCGAACTGAGCCATCGGAGTTTCCAGATTGGCGAATTCCTGGCCGTTATAAGTGATGTTGACCTTGGTTCTGGCAGGAATGTTGTAGTATACGCCATGATCCATCTTGGCGCGTTTCTTGGCAGCTTCCTCAGAAGGAACAGTCGTTGGAATTGTCTCCAATACCTTGACAGAAACGGCAACAGGTTCGCCAGCAAGATTGTCGGCATCCAATACGCCCAACTTCTGCGAGAAGCGGAACAGGACATCGCGATTGGTTTCCTGTTGCGGGTCGTAGAAGAAAGAGAAGACTTCTGTATCAGTTTGCGATGTGCCGCTGAAGAGCGACTCCAATACCGAAGCCTGCTTGTCGAGCTGATCGAGCATGAGTTTCAGTTGGGCTCCGTCCTTAGGAGTGTTCTCCGCTTCGCCACGAATCAGGGCATTCTTGCTGTCTCGAATGTCGTAGATTTCCTGAGCACAGAGTTCTGCCATCTTGGCCGTGCTGCCAGCAGCAATGATTTCCTGTGTCATGTAAGAGCGTGGATTTTCTGGAGCTGGAGCTTTCTCTGGCTTTGGAAGGTCGGGCAGGAACGTCTCGTTGGCATCGCAGTTGATGCTCAGCAAGAGCCCGTCGCGACTGAGGCCGACAAGCGGAGCTACAGTCTTGCTCTTGAGCTTGATGCTGAAAGCTTTGTTCTTGTCAGGCTTACCATAAGGCTCAAGCGTGATGCTTTTCAAGTTCCATTGTACGCTTTCCTCTGTCGGAACGTTTTGCAGACGCAAATAGCGGTCGGCATATTTGTAGAAATCGCCAGGCTTGGTGGTTGTCTTTTCTGCAATGACGGTAATGCGGAAAGCTGTTCGAGGCAAATAATAGGCGATGCCTTCGAGGGTGCTGCCAGGAACGAAAGGTTCAACTTCTGTCTGTGCAGACAAACTGATTGCTGCAAGACTGAGTATCAGGGTTAAAAGACTCTGTTTCATCTCTTTATTTATGTCTGTTAGCACGTTGGCGACGAATGTCTGCTTTCTTCTTTGCAGCGCCGCTTCCGTGTGCTCCTGTTATGTATTGTTTCTTCTTGGCCTTGGTTTTTACCTTAGCCTCTTCTTTCTTTGGCCCATCTTTCGAGCCGCCTTTGAAAGTAATGCCGTCCAGGATTACTTTGTCGATATCATCGCCTCCGAACTTTGCCATTTCGCTTTTCAATCAATGATGGAACAGCCTTACGCCAGTAAAGGCCATTGCGATGCCATACTTGTCGCAAGTCATGATAACGTGGTCGTCGCGAACACTGCCGCCAGCTTGGGCAATGTATTCAACGCCACTCTTATGAGCGCGTTCCACATTGTCGCCAAATGGGAAGAATGCGTCGCTGCCAAGACTGACCTTTGTGTTCTTCGCAATCCAGGCTTTCTTCTCTTCTCGGCTGAGAGGCTCAGGTTTTTCGGTAAAGAACTTCTGCCATTCTCCCTCAGCAAGAACGTCCATATAGTCATCGCTGATATAGACGTCGATTGTGTTGTCGCGGTCAGCACGACGGATTCCGGGAATGAAAGGCAGCGCCATTACCTTGGGATTCTGACGCAACCACCAAATGTCGGCCTTGCTTCCTGCAAGACGTGTGCAATGGATTCGACTCTGCTGACCTGCACCAATACCAATTGCCTGACCATCCTTAACGTAGCAAACACTGTTGCTTTGGGTGTATTTAAGTGTGATGAGGGCAATGATGAGGTCGCGACGAGCATCTTCGGGGAAGTTCTTGTTGGCTGTGGGAATGTTCTCGAAGAGTGCGGGGTCGTCCAGTTTCACCTCGTTTCTGCCTTGCTCGAAGGTGACGCCAAACACTTGCTTGCGTTCAATGGGAGCAGGAACATAATTGGGGTCAATCTTGATGATGTTGTATGTGCCCTTGCGTTTCTCACGCAATATCTGCAGAGCTTCCTCGGTAAAGTCAGGGGCAATAACGCCATCGCTCACTTCTCTCTTAATGATGAGGGCAGTTGCTTCGTCGCAAGTGTCGCTAAGAGCGATGAAATCACCATAGCTGCTCATACGGTCGGCTCCTCTTGCACGAGCATAAGCACAGGCAATAGGACTGAGAGGCACTTTGATGTCGTCCACGAAATAGATGCGAGCCAAAGTGTCGCTTAGTGGCAGGCCGACTGCTGCTCCTGCAGGAGAAACGTGCTTGAAACTGGCTGCTGCAGGAAGGCCTGTTGCTGCCTTGAGTTCCTTAACAAGTTGCCAACTGTTCAAAGCATCGAGGAAGTTGATGTAACCTGGACGGCCGCCTAAGACTTCGATAGGCAATTCGCCTTCTTCCATAAAGATGCGTGAAGGTTTTTGGTTGGGGTTGCAGCCGTATTTGAGCTGCAGTTCTTTCTGTGCCATATTGCGTGGTTTGTCTGTTTATATTATTTAGATATGTTCATGCGCACGATCTTTTGCTCCTGATTGATGAGGGCGTTGACGTGATAGATGTTCGATGATGGCTGGTATGTGTCGCTTCGACTGATAGTCTCTTGCAGGTTGACTTCTACGGCGAAACCTGTATTGCCATTAGGAAGCGTTTCCTTGCGAACATCCATCTTCTGCCCAATAGCGTAGTGAAGCCCTATAACGTCTTTTGCCATCTTCTCTTTTGCATATTCGATAATGGCTTCCGCGTCGGCATCCTGCTTGCCGCAGAAGTTTACCATAGTATCGGGAATGGCTGCTTTGGCTGCTTCAATGTCCTGATTCGCAATGGCTTTTGAGAAGAAACTTTCAAGCGTGCCACGTATCATGGCTTTCTCTTCCGAAGTCACTTTCGAGAGAAGCAAGGCATTCTTCTTTTCTGCTGCGTCACCGACATAACGACCTGATGGATGGCGATTCAGATAGTCTGTGATGGCTTCTTCATTCCCGATGGCTAGAGCATCTTGCCAATCGATGGAGTCAATCATGTCTTCACAAGCACGTCCGCGAAGGGAACCTGGATGCTTTTGCATGAAAGTTGAAATGCTTGAACGATTGATGTTCTTGAGGAGTTGCTTCCAATCGTCTGCTTCTGCCTGAAGGACGTGCATCCGTTCTTCAATCTCTTTGAAGTGTTTGCTGTCCGGATAGTCGATGAGGAACTGCTGATAGAACTCCGGATTGGTAACGCCTTCAAGCCGTTCGTAATCGACTTGTTCCTTTTGCTGCATTCGGTGTTGGTCGAAGAAGTAATAGCCGACGCACAGCAGAATGAGTGCAATTACTGCCGCTATGATGGCAGGACCTTTTGACTTGTGTGGCTTTTTCTTCTTTTCGACAACTTTTTCCTGCACTTCCTTCTCCTTCACTTCTTCTTGAGGTTGCTGAACGGTTTCCAGTTCTGCTCCGCATTCGGGACATTTGTCTTGTGTCGTGAGACCATAACTGCCGCACTTAGAACACGGACGAAGGTTGCCGGAGATTTTTGTGCCGCAATGCGGACAAGTTCCAGCCATTGTGGAGACCTGACCACGACATTCAGGACATTTGATGATGCTCATTGCATTAATTAGGCACAAAGGGACACAGGCTTTTTACGGCCGTGCCCCTTTGCTTCGTTACTTATGAAAGTCAAAACTTACTCTTCTGTCTTCTCCTCTTCAGCGGGAGCCTCGGCCTCTTCTACAGGAACTTCTTCAGCGGGAGTTTCCTCTGCTACGGGAGCCTCCTCGACTTCTGGAGTCTCTTCTTTTCTGGCCTTTCTGGGCTTCTTCTCTACGGGAGCTTCTTCGGCAGGAGTTTCGGGCTTGTCCATTTCTACTGTTACAGTGAAGGGAACCTGAGCTGCAACTTCCTTGTGAAGCTTTACGACAGCGACATATTCGCCGGCAGCCTTAACGTCCTTGACGTTGATGATCTTGCGGTCGATGTCGAAGCCGAGCTTCTGGAGTTCTTCTGCAATCTGCAGGCTACCGATGCTGCCATAGATGACGCCTGTGCTGCTTGCCTTAGCGTTGAAGCTCAGGCTAACTGCGTTCAGCTTCTCTGCGAGAGCTTCTGCGTCTGCCTTGATCTTAGCGAGCTTGACGGCCTTCTGCTTGAGTTCCTCGGCGAGGACTTTCTTAGCGCTTTCGCTGGCGATAACGCCCTTGCCCTGAGGAATCAGATAGTTGCGGCCATAACCGGCCTTAACGTTCACGATATCGTTCTTGTAACCGAGTCCGATTACGTCTTCTTTCAGTATAATTTCCATAATCTTCCTCCTTACTTTACTTCATCAAATCGGTTACGAAAGGCAGCAG
>CACZBC010000039.1 GCA_902779315.1 uncultured Bacteroidales bacterium
CAGGAAACTCCCCTTGCTTTGTACTTTCACCTATGAAGAGCGACCAGTTCGTCGTGCCAATCATTTTGAGAACAGTACTCTGAACGGATACACCTTGCAAGGAAACATTGGAGCGCCATCTGATTGTGCTGCGGAAGATGTACTCGCCCGATGAGAGCTGAATAGTGCCGCCACCTTCGGCGTGAACTTTATCGACAAGAATCTGGAGTCGTTGAGAGTTGTCCCACATCTGTGGAGCCACAAAGTATTCTGAGGCTTCATAGACTGCTGCTTTTGCTTGCCCAAGAACGAGCAATAAGCAAAGGAAAAAATTGAAACGAGCCATCGTTACCGATAAAAATCTCATGTTTCCGCAGCGAATTTACATTTATTATACGATATGAGCAAGAGAAATTGCAAGAAAAATGTCGTCAAAGCTTGAAAATAACGTAAAATATGCTTAATTTTGTGCTCAAATTATGCAAAAAGTGACAAATCCGCTCGTTTGGCTCGCACGTTTCCGTCATCGCAAAGGTTACGGTGTTCACAGCCCTTTTGCCTTTCGTTTCATCACGGATGTCATCTACGAGCGTCACCCCTTCTATGCCTACAAGGAACTCGACAAGGCTTTGCCCTTCCCGAAACGCTTCCGCCAACGCAAAGGCCTGCATCTCATGCTCCGTTTGGCCAACCATCTGCAGCCCTCCACCATCTTGCTTCCCAAGGACGCTTGGTGGGAGAAACGCTATCTGCAGAGCGGTTGCAAGAGCGCCAGAATACAATGTGGCAGGCAAGTGGGAGAGGTGAGTATGTGCTTCCTGAAAGAGCCCGCAGACGAGGTTTTGCAGCATCTGGGAGAACATTCCGTGCTCTTGCTCGACGACCTGCATCTGCATCGCGAGTGGTTCAGAAGCATCCCATCCGTTGTCAGCTTCGACCTCTACGACTTCGGCATAGCTTTCTTCGACAAACAATACAACAAACAATACTATAAAGTGAATTTCTGATGAAAGTCTATACTAAAACAGGAGATGCCGGAACGACCTCCCTCGTTGGCGGCAAACGCGTGCCGAAGGATTGTGCACGGCTGGAAAGTTACGGCACAGTCGATGAGTTGAATGCTCATGTCGGCCTTTTGCTTACCTATGTCTCTGAAAATCAAGACAGTGAATGCCTCATTTCCATCCAGAACCGTCTCTTCGTCGTAGGTGCTCAACTTGCAACCGAAGCACCGAATGTGCCCTCCTCGGTCATCACGGACGATGATGTGACGAATCTGGAGAACAACATCGACAAGGCCGGCGAAGGATTGCCGAAATGGCGGGGTTTCACACTTCCGGGAGGCTGCAGAGAAGCTGCTATAGCACACGTCTGCCGCACCGTCTGCCGACGTGCTGAACGTCGCATCCTAACCCTCAATTCCGAGGAAGAAGTCGACCCGCAACTCATCAAATACATCAATCGCCTGAGCGACTATTTCTATGTTCTCGCCCTTCGTCTGAATTTTTTACATGGAACGGAAGAAATTTTGTGGAAAAAATGATGCAGATAATAAAAAATGTTGTATCTTTGCACACCGAAATTGAAAAAACACTAAAAATACACTAAAAAAGCACTAAAAACACTATGTATTGGACATTGGAATTAGCTTCAAGATTGGAAGATGCACCTTGGCCCGCAACCAGGGAAGAGTTGATTGACTACGCAACCCGTAGTGGCGCACCTCTCGAAGTCATCGAAAACCTGACTGAAATGGAAGATGAAGGCGAAGTCTACGAAACCATCGAAGACATTTGGCCCGACTACCCCACAAAGGACGACTTCCTCTTCAACGAAGACGAATATTAGGGAAGGTACATTTGTCAGGCTTTTTAGGTAAAGCACCAAAAATATCTCCCACATCTGCAAAAGGTGTGGGATTTTTTAATATCTTTGCAACAGAATATGCAGAATTGCGTAGAATAACAAGATATGACGAAACGATTATTCTGTCTCTGCCTGACAACCCTGCTTTCCCTCTCGTTGTCGGCAGACGAGATGACCTTCGCAGGCGGCACCCTGAACGTGCGAAAGGTGGCCCGCAATGCCGTGAGAATACAGTATTGGAAGGAGAAACATACCTCGGACCTTCCCGATTGGCTTTATGTGAAGAACGATGAGGTGAAGAGTCGCGACATCGCGGTTGATGTGGATGGAGCCCGTCAGACTGTCGTCGTCAAAGACCGGCAGGGAACGCCCGTCTTCACGGCAACTCTTCATCAGATGAAGGGTAGGGAAGCCACGCTCGCTTTCCGTTCCGCGAGTGACGAGCGCCTGTTCGGTTTGGGACAGTTCCAGGACGGCTATGCCAATCTGCGCGGTCTTTCCCGACGCTTGACGCAGGTGAATACGCAAATCAGCATTCCCATGCTTATGTCGAGCAAAGGCTATGGTGTGCTGTGGAACAACTACGGCCTTGTTGACTACAATCCTTGCGAACATCAGGCAAGGATGCAACTGCAGGACGAGGCCGGCAAGACGGAGGTGGTGAATGTCACTTCTACGGAAGGCGGCAAGCAGGAGGTGCGACAGCGCAACATCTTCGAAGCAACCATCGACCTTGCTGAAGACGGCGACTATTCCCTCTTGCTGGATGTGGGACAGAAGATGGCTCGTCGTCACAACCTCTCGATTGACGGACAGAACGTCATCGAGATGCAGAACATGTGGTTGCCTCCCACAGCTTCGGCTATCGTCCATCTGAAGGCAGGCCGTCATCTCCTGAAAGCAGAACTTTCGCGAGGTGATGCCCCCGTCGTATATTATAATAAGGTTAAGGACGAGACGGTTTTCCGTTCCCCCGTCGCAAACGCTGTAGACTACACCGTGTTTGTCGGTACAGCCGACGAAATCATCGCTTCCTATCGCGAATTGACGGGTAAGGCACCCTTGATGCCGAGATGGGCTTTAGGTTACATTCATTGTCGCGAGCGTTTCCATTCTTCTGACGAAATTCTGCAGACTGCCAATCGTTTCCGCAGCGAAGGGCTGCCAGTCGATGTTATAGTTCAGGATTGGCAATATTGGGGGAAATATGGTTGGAACGCCATGCAGTTCGACGAAGACCATTATCCCGACCCTAAAGCACTGACGGACAGTCTGCACGCCATGAATATGCGGTTGATGTTGAGCGTCTGGTCGAAGATAGACAAGAACTCCGAAGTAGGCAAACAGATGTTTGCGAGCAATTATTATATCCCGGGAACGGATTGGATAGACTTCTTCAATCCCGACGCTGCTGCCGCCTATTGGAAGAACTTCTCCACACGACTTGTTCCGCTCGGAATCGATGCTTGGTGGCAAGATGCGACGGAACCGGAGAATGACGATCTGATGGGCCGACGCGTGAACAACGGAAAGTGGGATGGAGAGGAAGTCCGCAACGTCTATCCGTTATTGGTGAACAAGACTGTTTACGAAGGGCTAAGCCATGTAGGTGGGCTTCGTCCGATGATTCTCACTCGTTGTGGTTTCCCCGGCATTCAGCGTTACGGCTCGGCGATGTGGAGCGGCGATGTCGGGAACGATTGGGAGACGTTCCGACGGCAGTTGACGGCTGGTCTCGGCATGCAGGCTGCGGGTATTCCTTGGTGGACTTACGATGCTGGCGGTTTCTTCCGTCCCGGCAATCAGTACAACGACAAAACCTACATCGAGCGCATGTTGCGATGGATAGAGACGAGTGTCTTCCTACCCTTGATGCGCGTTCATGGGTATATGAGCAATACCGAACCATGGAACTACGGAGTCGAGGCTAAGCAAGCAATTGCGCGATGCCTGAACGAACGTTATCGCTTGATGCCCTACATCTACAGTCATGCTGCGGAAATAGCATCCCAAGGCTCGACATTGATGCGTCCTCTCGTTTTCGACTTCCCGAATGACGCAACTGCTCTCGATCAGAAGTATGAGTTCATGTTCGGACGTTCCCTGCTTGTCAGTCCCGTAACGGAGCCGAACGTCACTTCTTGGACTACTTATCTTCCTGAAAATGAGGGTGGTTGGTATGACTATTATACAGGTCGGTATTACGATGGAGGGCAGTCCGTCTCCACCGATGTTGGGGCCGACTTCATCCCTGTTTTTGTGCGGGCGGGAAGCATTATTCCCGTCAAGGGTGACGAGGTTCTGCTTTATCCTGGTGCTGACGGCAGTTTCACACTTTACGAGGATGACGGCACGACGAAGGATTACGAGAAGGGACAATGTTCGCGCATCACTTTCCTTTGGGACGATGCCCGTCATCAGCTCACCATCAACAAGCGCGAAGGCAAATATCGTGGCATGCTTAATCGCCGAACATTCCACGTTACGATTGCAAACGTCACACGTGAAGTTTGCAATTATCACGGCAAGAAAATAACCATTACCATTCCATAACGATGAAAGGCAAGTTTCTTATTCTCATCACGATGCTCTGCTCGGGCGTGTCCGTCTCTGCTCAGACCTATCCTTATCAGAACCCCAATCTCTCGGCTCGCGAGCGTGCCGTAGATTTGTGCTCACGTCTGACGCTCGAAGAGAAAGCGCAGTTGATGCTCGACGAAAGTCCCGCCATTCCGCGCTTGGGCATCCGTAAGTTCTTCTGGTGGAGCGAGGCTCTGCATGGCGCTGCCAATATGGGTAATGTCACGGTTTTTCCCGAGCCGATTGCGATGGCAGCTTCGTTCAACCCGGATATGGTCTACAAGTGTTTCGATGTGGCTTCTACGGAATTTCGCGCTCAGTATAATCACCGAATGCACGATTTGAAGGGCGAGGACGAGAAGTTTCACAGCCTTTCCGTCTGGACGCCAAACGTAAACATTTTCCGCGATCCACGTTGGGGACGAGGGCAGGAGACGTACGGAGAAGACCCCTACCTGACGAGTGTTATGGGTACGCAGGTTGTGAAGGGTTTGCAAGGTCCTGAAGATGCCAAATATCGCAAGTTGTGGGCATGTGCCAAGCATTATGCCGTGCATAGCGGTCCCGAATATACCCGCCATTCCGTCAACCTGAACAACGTCTCTCTTCGCGACTTTTGGGAGACCTATATGCCCGCCTTCAAGACTCTTGTTCAAGATGCGAAGGTGCGCGAGGTGATGTGTGCTTATCAACGATTGGATGACGACCCTTGTTGTGGCTCTCAACGTCTGCTGCAGACTATTTTACGCGACGAATGGGGCTTCCAATACTTGGTTGTGAGCGATTGCGGTGCCGTTTCCGACTTCTACGATTCGCACAAATCCTCCTCCGATGCCGTCCATGCTTCGGCAAAAGCCACCATTGCAGGTACCGATGTAGAGTGCGGCTACGGATATGCCTACAAGAGTATTCCCGAAGCTGTGCGTCGCGGACTCATTACGGAAGCAGAAGTCGACAAGCATGTTGTCCGCCTTTTGGAAGGACGATTTGATTTGGGCGAGATGGATGACCCGTCGCTCGTAGAGTGGTCGAAGATTCCTTATTCGGCTATGTCAACAAAGGAGTCGGCCAACCTTTCGCTCGAGATGGCGCGTCAAACCATCGTGCTCTTGCAAAACAAAGGAAATATCCTACCTCTGCGGAAGAATGCAGAGAAGATTGCCGTCATCGGCCCCAACGCCGACAACGCTCCCATGATGTGGGGAAACTACAACGGAATGCCCAACCATACCGTCACAATTCTCGACGGCATCAAGGCAAAGCAGAAGAAACTCTTCTACGCTCAAGGTTGCGACCTGACATACGACAAGGTGATGGAATGCCTCATGAATTCTTGGTGCAGTTTCGAGGGAAAGAAAGGTTTGAAAGGAACCTTTTGGAACAACCGAAAGATGAAAGGGAAGCCCGTCTGCACGCAGTATTACACGACCCCTCTTGCCGTCACAACCGCTGGTATGCACAACTTCGCTCCTGGTGTTCAACTCGAGGATTTCTCTGCAAAGTATGAAACCATTTTCACTCCAGAAGAAGCGGGCGAATATGTCGTGAATGTTGAGGGGTGCGGTCATTTCGAACTCTACATCGACGGGCAGCAGAAGTTCCGTCATTATATTTGGCGCACCACCCCTAATCGCATCGCCATCCAAGCCGAGAAGGGCAAGAGCTACAACATCGAAGTGCGCTTTTATCACGTCAAAACCTACAACGCCAACTTGAAGATTAATGTTGCTAAGGAGCATCCCATCGACTATCAGCAAACGATTGCACAACTGAAAGGAATCGACAAAGTCATCTTCGTGGGTGGCATCTCTCCTGCTCTCGAAGGCGAGGAAATGCCTGTCAATATCGAAGGTTTCAAAGGTGGAGACCGCACGAACATCGAGTTGCCGGCCGTTCAGCGTAACTTCCTGAAAGCCCTGAAAGAAGCGGGCAAACAGATTGTTTTCGTCAATTGTTCAGGCTCGTGCATCGCTTTACAACCGGAAGTTGAGACTTGCGATGCTATCGTTCAGGCATGGTATCCCGGGCAAGAAGGCGGAACGGCTGTGGCAGATGTGCTTTTCGGCGACTACAATTCCTGCGGAAAACTGCCCGTTACGTTCTACAAGAATAGTGCTCAACTGCCTGATTATGAGGATTATTCCATGCGAGGCCGCACCTATCGCTATTTCAATGATGCCCTGTTCCCCTTCGGATATGGACTAAGCTATACAAGTTTTGAGTTGGGCGAACCAAGCATTTCCGGAAAGACCGTCAGCCTCCCTCTCACGAATACAGGAAAACGCGACGGAACGGAAACAGTCCAACTCTATATCCGCAATCCGCAAGATGCAGAAGGACCGCTGAAGAGCCTTCGTGCCTTCCAACGCGTCTATGTGAAAGCAGGGCAGACCGTTCGAGTGGAGATGGAACTTACGGACAAGAGCTTCGAGTTTTGGGATGCGACAAGCAACGCTATGCGTGTAATGCCAGGCAAGTACGAAATTCTGGTCGGCACAAGTTCTGAAACTGCAGATCTCAAGCGCGCGACGATTGACATTCAATGATTTAGGGTTGGGATGCGGTCTTGAACTGCATCCAATCGATGCTCATTTCCGCTCCTTCGCAAACGATGCTGAGGTCGGTTGTGCCTCGAGGCATTTCGTCTAAGGCGTAGGTAAGAATCGTCCATTTCCCCCTCAAATCGTATCGTGGAGTTTCTACGTTGATTGCCAGTTTGGCGATGAGTTTTCCTTCAGCAGAGCCCTCGCGAATCGTCAGGTAAGTGTTAGCGTTTGCTTTGACTTTGACCGAGACGTAGCCGGCAGTAATGTTGCTGAAATCCACGTCGTTGTATGTGAGCCAACTTCCTGTGTTTGCAAGCGTTGCGTGCCATCCTCGGAATGTATCTGTGCTGTCGTTGAAGTTTACGGAAACGCCGTCGCCAACGCTGCTGTATCTGTCTACCTCAATCTTGCTTGTTGCTTGCGTCAGACCGACTCCGCGAAGCGTTTGCTTCACTTCCTGAATGGTTCCGTCGGCGTTGAACGACACCTTTTCTATGCATGCAGAGCGTCGTTTGTCCATTTTGGGCGAATAGTGGTTGCTATGGTAGAAAAGGTACCATTCGCCTTTGTATTGTACGAGGCTGTGGTGGTTAGTCCAACAACGGTTGTCGTGCTCGGCCATAATGATACCCTTGAATTGCCAAGGCCCGAGAGGGGAGTCGCTCATGGCGTAGGCCAACGTTTCCGTTCCATTTTCTTTGCGTACCCAAGGAAAGGTTAGATAATAACGCCCCTCGCGTTTGAAAGCAAATGGTCCTTCCTTGAAGCCTTCGGGCAAGCCTTCCATCTGCATGCTGCCGTCTTTCAGTTCGGTCATGTTCTCTTTTAGGCGTCCTCCTCGAATGCCCATGCCACTCCAATAGAGATATGCTGCTCCGTCATCGTCGATGAGCACGCATGGGTCAATACCCATGACGCCCCTAATTGATTCTTTTTCAGGCGTATATGGACCTTCCGGACGTTCGGCTATGGCAACGCCAACGGCAAACCCTCTGCCGCCTCGTGGTGCGTTAGGATAGTAGAAATAGTACTTTCCGTCCTTGAACACGCAATCGGGTGCCCACATCGAATAGCCGTCGGGCTTTCCCCAAGGCACATTTTCCTGCGAGAGTATGACGCCGTGATCGGTCCAATCCGTCAGGTTCTCCGACGAAAAGACGTGATAGTCCTCCATGCAGAACCAGTCTTGGCGTTGCCCTGCCGGAGCCGGTATGTCGTGAGAGGGGAAGAGATAGACCTTGTTGTTGAAGACGCGCGCTGTGGGGTCGGCCGTGAACTGGTCGCGAATGATGGGGTTCTGCGCCCCTGCTTCCATAGATAGCAAGCATATGGTAATGCAGAGAAGTCTTTTCATCTGAAGCTTTTACTTAAACTGCCAATAATCGAGTCGGACATCACCGGAAGTTTTGCCAAAGCAAAGATAGAGGTCATGAACGCCCGAAGCCTGTTTGACTTTGGTTGTGAACGATTTGTAGTTATCTGCCGAACCTGTAGAGGCCATCTTGAGTTTCCCGATGATGGGCCCGTCTGTGCCATCAATATGGAGTTCTATTTCCAAGTTTCCCGTTCCGGCTGCGTTGATGGAGAACCTGCGTGCGCCCTTTCCGAAGTCCACGCCACGCAGACGGATGTATTCCCCGTCGTCGATGTCGAAGACATACATGTTCCTGCGCCCCGTAGAAGCCGGCATATCCTTCACTACGCCCGTATTGGGGATGCCCATCTTGGCCGTCTTCAGTCCGCGCCCCCAAGCCATTGTTTCCGCTTCCACGCGTTTGTATGGGTTGAGCCATTCGAGTTGCTGCAGGGGTTTCTGATTCAACCAATAGGGTATCTCGCGAATGGAACCGTCTGCATTGTAGGTAATCTCTGAAGCGGAGACGGTGCGGCGTTCGTGATGAATATACGTGTCGAGATGCATCAAGTCGTAGTCCTGACCGAAGATGTAGGAGTGTCCCTTGTAGTCGCAGATGCCGGGGTGATTGCCGCGGTCGCGTTGTGTGGGCGTCATGATGTAGTTCTTCCATTCCCACGGTCCTGTAGGAGAGTCGCTCATGGCATAGCCCAACGCTTCGGGACAACATGTTGTGGCAAAGGCGAGGTAATAATGTCCGGCACGTTTGTAGAACCAAGGTCCTTCCTGATAGTTGGGGATGTGCGGGAGCTGCACGATGCTGTCCTTCAGCGAAATCATGTCGTTGTTCAGGCGTGCATAATAGCAATGCGGATTGCCCCAATACATATAGGCTTGTCCGTCATCGTCGGTAAAGACGGAGGGGTCGATGTCGTTCCAATGTTCTCTTTGCCAAACCAAGGGCTTGCCAAGCGGATCTTCGAAGGGGCCGTAAGGCGAATCGCTCACCAACACGCCGATGCCATGGCCGTGCAGAGGGGCATACAGATAGTATTTGCCGCCTCGTTCGACGGTTTGGATGGCCCAGGCTCCGTTGTCGCGACTGCGCCAAGGAAAATCCTTCAGCGATGCTACGGCTCCGTGTTCGGTCCAGTTTACCATATCTGTTGTGGACCAAAGCAACCAGTCGTACATGAAGAAGCCTGCCGAACTCCTCTCGTTAGGGTCGGGGATGTCTTCGGGCGAGGCATCGTGCGAGGTGAACAAGAACAGGGTGTCGCCCACCACCAAAGGCGAGGGGTCGGCTGTGTATTTGGTCTGGAAGAGGGGCATGTTCATGTTTTGAGGGTCGCCTACGGGATGGATGACGAGCACAAAACCGCCATTCGGCCGGCATTTCATTTGTGTGGGGTAGTTTTCCTGCAGGGAGACGAAGAAGGCCTTTTCGCCGCGTTCGCCAAAGTAAACGATGTCGCCATGCTGACCTCCGAGGAACGACAAGTCGAAGGGGAATGTCCTTTCTTCGCTGCTGTCGTTTATGCCCGCGATGTACCATGTCTTACCGCTTCGGCGCGCCGTCACGGCAGAGCCTGAGAGTTGGCGCGTCTCGTCCCAAGAGGAGGGCAGGGAGGAGATGAATTGTCGCACATCGTGAGGCAGGGAATGGGTATTCTGGAAACACTCGGACAGATATTTCGAGCCGTTGTCGGATAGGACTGCACGCGCCAAATGTTGTGCTTGGGAGGTGATGTTCGGACTGAAAGTCAAGCACAGCGCTAAGAATAGTGACAAAGTGGTTCTCATGATTTGATTACTTTAAGGTGTCGAACTTGGCATTCTTTTCGATGGTCCAGCCTTCGCGTTTCGAGAGGCCGCAATCCTTTCCCTTGAACATCTTTGCAGCCTGCTTGTCGCCCTTCAACTGCCAGTTTAACCAAGCGAGCGCAACTGTCGAAAACTCACCGCCATGTGGTTGGCGATAAGTTCCGCCATGACCTACGGGGAAGTTGGCGGCGCAGCAGGGTACGTGGTTTATCTGGCGGAAGTCGTCCATGCCGTTTTCGTAGGCGATGTCTGTCTTGCCTCCCAAGATGTAGATGACGCTGGAGTGGATTTCCTTCAGCTTCGATTTGTCGGGCATCGGCATGCCTCCCATTGCCTGTCCGCGATTGCTGGTCTTGAAGAGTCCGCTATTGCATATCATCAGGGTCTTGATGCGCGGGTCGGCGCAGTTGTAGAGTGTCTGCAATCCGCCGCACGACATGCCTGCCACGCAGATGTTTTTCACGTCGATTTTGCCGAAGTAGGGTGAGTTTTTGTCGGCATTCTGTGCGATTATCCAATCGATGGACTCTATTTGCTGCTGTGTGGTCGACATGGGGCCTTGATAGGGCTTCTCCTCCATGGGGATATAGCCTGTTGCGAGCACGATATAGCCGTACGAAGCTATTTCGTTGAGGAATTTGAAGTGTTCCCAAGGCGAGTTTGTGCATGCTCCGTTACCCCAAACCAAGACGGGGAGGGGCTTCTTCTTGCCAAAAGCGGAGAGGTCTTGCGGCACGAAGACGGTGTGCGCTTCCAGGGTGGCTTCCTCCTTCATGATGGCTTTGTGCGGGCCTGTTCCGCCATCTTCCACGACGAGCGACTGCAGGCCGCGGATTTCCCACCAGTCGAAGTTGAAGAGTTTCGGGCCTTTCCGGCCGGTGAAGACGAGGTAGAGGTCGTGCGTCCCCTCTGCTTTTTCCGCGAAATCGGCCGTGAATGTCTGCCATTTCTCCCAACCTCCCGTGCCGGGCACTTCCAGACGGGCGAGGAGATGGCCTTTCAGGCTGTCGATGCGCACCTCTATCTGACCGCCTCGCAGTCCGCTTGCCACGCGTGCCGCAAATTGCTTCTGCATGTTTCCGCTGAAGTCCACATTCTGCAGTTTGATGTAGTCACCGTTGTGAATATCAGCGACATAGACGCCCGCTTCGTCGTTTTGCTCGGTCTTCAATCCGCGGCTGAAGGCCATCGTTTCGGCCTCGACTTTCCTGTACGGATTGAAGGTTTGGATGGGTTTCACGCCTTCGTTTGTGGGCAGAATGGTGGGGAACGAGCCGTCGGCGTTGTATTTGAACTCCTCGACGGCCACGCTACGGCCGAAACCGCCGCCTCGAGGCAGCTTTCCGGTGTGGTAGAAGAAGTAGGAATGCCCCTTGTAGTCGGCCACGCCGCAGTGGTTGGTGAAGGAGTTCGTCTCGCTCAGCGGCATGATTTCGCCTGCATATTTCCACGGCCCTGTAGGGTGGGGTGCTGTGCTGTAGGAGATGTGTTCGGGCACGCCTCCGGCAGCGTAGAGCAGCTGGTATGTGCCGTTCCGTTTGGTGAGCCAGGGGCCTTCCACATACGAATCCTTGTATTTCTTGCCTTTCTCGCGTTTGTTCATCATGGGACCTCCGAAGGCCTCCTCCGTCATGTCGAGCCGTCCCAGCTCGCCGCTATAGGAGACCATGTCGCGGTTCAGTTTCAGGTAGTAGCATTGCGGATTGCCCCACATGAGCCATGCCTGGCCGTCGTCGTCGATGAACACGGTCGGGTCGATGTGGTCCCACGAGCCGTTCTCGAACAGGGGTTTCCCGATGGCGTCGCGGAAGGGGCCGACAGGCGTGTCGCCGACTGCCACACCGATGGCCATGCCTCCGGAGAGCTTGGAGTGGGCGCAGATGTACCAGTAGAACTTGCCGTCGCGCTCCACGCATTGCGAAGCCCACGCACGGTCGTCAGCCCACGAGAAGCTCTCGAGCGCGAGGGGCGATCCATGGTCCGTCCAGTTCACCATGTCCTCGGTGGAATAGACGCGCCATTCCTGCATCCAGAAGAAGTCGGCGCCATCCTCGTCGTGGCCGGTATAGACATACATCTTGCCGTCGTGCACCATCGGAGCCGGATCGCTTGTGAACCAGGTCTGGACGAAGGGGTTTTGTGCACGAAGTGCCCCAGAAGGGGTGAATGATGACAGAAAAATGGAAAAAGATAGGGTTAAAACCTCACGAAAGTGTCTGAAATGCTTCATAATTGTCAGTATTTTTTGCAAAGATACAAAGATTTTTCAATTTTGTTTTGTTTTTACAATTAAATTCGTAACTTTGCATCGCGAGAGTCACATAACTCCACTCTCGTTTTGAAGCAAAAGTGTTTTTCATGGTATTAGATTTTTAAGGTTAACCTTGCCGTTCGCGAGAATAGCAAGGTTTTTTCTGTGCATATACTTTGCATAAAACGAGCATACGGGAGTGTCGGATAACGGCAGATGATTTCATGTATTTCCAACTTAGCGGCTGAAACCCCGATGAATAGGGACATGGAACATTTTTCGCCCATCTGTGGAAAGGGGTTCCACAATTCCACAAATTCCACAACGGGTTTTGAGAGATGTGACGGCTATATATATTATATATTATAGTTAACTAATGTAATTGGTAATATATAAAGGAACAGCGAAACTCGTGTGTCTTATTTTCCACTTGTGAACTTTGTGGAATCTGTGGAAAGGGGTTCCACAATTCCACAAATTCCACAACGGGTTTTGAGAGAGAGGCGCCCCCCCCCCTCCATTTGCCCTATGCAAGAATCTCGTCAAGGTTGCGAGTAAGCGAGTGCAGAGTGATGCTCGCATCGACTTTGCCGAACGGAAGCAAGCTCGACGAAATCCCGTCAATTGCTGCTGAAAATCGCTCGAATTGGGGTGCCGAAATTTGGCGGTGTCGGAAAAATGTCGTACCTTTGCAGTGGAATTAAGAGACAAAGTCTCTTAGCACAGAAACTTGATCAATTTCTCTGCAAGAGACGATGCCCGACGCCGCACGCGACGATGCCCGACGCAGCACGTGAAAAGTTGAAACATAAAACGTTATGATGGCCAGCGTAATACGTTATGTTTCGATGCTTCACTAGAGAACATGAGAAACCGAATGCACTGACAGAGTTTGAGAGAGAGACAGGGGAAAGCGATTTTATTAAAAAGTTGACGGAAAGGTTTACCATTTGCCGATAATTTCGTACCTTTGCAGAAAATTCAAGAAAAACAACAAATACTGATGTCCGAAAGAAAGCAAATATACTTGTGCCTGGCACATATGTCGGAAGACGGCGCCGAACAGCGTTACGTGAAGGAAGCGTTCGACACGAACTGGGTGGTTCCGATGGGACCGAACGTGAATGCATTCGAAAACGACCTGGAAGCGTTCGTGAACAGCGGCGACAACGAAGTGCTCCGGAAGGAGGTCGTGGCGCTCTCGGCCGGCACAGCAGCCGTACATCTGGCCCTGCTCGCATGCGGAGTAGGCCCCGGCGACGAGGTGATTGTGCAGAGCTTCACCTTCTGCGCTTCCAGCCATCCCATCACATACCTCGGAGCCACACCCGTGTTCGTCGATTCGGAGCGCGACACATGGAACATCGACCCCGAACTGATGGAGGCAGCCATCCGCGACCGCATCGCCAAGACGGGCAGGAAACCGAAGGCCATCGTTCCGGTCGCCCTCTATGGAATGCCCTACCAGATAGACAGAATCATGGAGATCGCCAACCGCTACGAGATTCCCGTGGTGGAAGACGCTGCCGAGGGGTTCGGCTCACGCTTCGACGGCCAGGTTCTCGGCACCTTCGGCAAGTACGGCGTGCTCTCCTTCAACGGAAACAAGATGATCACCACAAGCGGCGGAGGCGCCCTCATTTGCGAAAACCAGGACGACGCCAACAAAGTGATGTGGTACGCCACCCAGGCTCGCGACGCCTATCCCTACTACGAACACACGGCCGTGGGCTATAACTATCGCATGTCGAACATCTGCGCAGGCATCGGTCGCGGACAGATGACAGTGCTGAACGACCACCTCGCACATCACAAGCACGTGCAGAAACTCTACGAGGAACTGCTGGCCGACGTGAAGGGAGTGACCATGCACAAACAGCCTGCCGACCCAAGGTACGACGCGAACTTCTGGCTCTGCGCAGCCACGCTCGATCCCGACGTCAGAATCCAAGGTCAGGAGAATGCCTACAAGGAAGTCATCAAGTCCGCCGTGGGTGGCGCAGCAGGCGTGATCAGAGCCGTCGAGTCGGCCACGACAAGCTGCCAGCCAAACGAGAATGTGGAGGCGCTCCGCGTGTTCATGCTCGACAAGAAAGTGGAGTGCCGTCCCGTCTGGAAACCGATGCACAAGCAGCCCGTCTACAAGGATGCTCCTGCCTATGTGAACGGCGTCTCGGAAGCCCTCTTCAAGGTGGGATTCTGCCTCCCGGCCGGACCGTATGTGACGGACGACGATGTAAGGTACATCGTGGATTGCATCAAAGAAGCGATAGTCTGACTCCAAACACAACTTCCTGCGATGAATCCATCTATGCAACTATTCTTCGAGCTGTTGCTGGTCACCACCGGAGCCAGGGACAGGCTGAAGCGCCAATACACGGAGAAGCAATGGGAAGGCGCCCTTGCGATGGCTCAGGACCAGACGGTGACGGGCGTGCTGATGACGGCTCTGGAAAGGTTGCCGAAGGAACAACTCCCCTCGAAAATCTTCCTACTGCAATGGCTCGGAATGGGCGAAATCGTCACAGACTACTCCGCAAAACTGGCTCAGGCAAGCGAGAAGGTGATCAGCTATTTCCGCCAGAACGGCTTCGCCTGTCAGATACTGAAAGGCAGTTCCGTCGCACGGTATTATCCCGTCCCCAACAGGCGCACCTCGGGCGATGTGGATGTGTGGCTCGACGGAACACGCGAGGAGATATACGACTTTGCCCGCAAGTTTGACAAGGACGGGAAACTCTACGGCGTGAACTACCATCACATCCATTTCCACGTCTTGGACGATGTCCACATCGAGGTGCATATCTGGCCCTCATGCCTGAGCAGCCCCATATGCAACAAACGGCTCCAGAAGTTCTGCAATCTGCACCGTCCCACCATGGATACGGACAAGCCCTCGCTGGCTTTCGACAGAGTCTTCATCCTGCTTCACGGCTATCAGCATCTGTGCGGGCATGGGGTAGGGATGCGACAATTGATGGACTACTACTATGTCCTGAAACAAGGCTTCAGTGAAGAGGAGAAAGCCGACGCAGTATATTGGATCAAGCAACTTGGCATGAAGAATTTCGCAGCCGGACTGATGTGGGTGTTCCAGAAATTCTTCGGCATGGAGGAACAGTATATGCTGTTCAAACCGAATGCGAAGGAAGGACGCTTCATCATGGAGGAAGTCTTGCAGACAGGCAATATGGGGCATAGCGAGACACGCAACTGGGGGTCGCTGAAGACGCCTCTTTCCAGGTTCTTCTACAACCTGCGACGCGACATCCATCTCGCCACACATTACCCTCACGAAGCACTTTGGCAGCCCTTCTTCTCCATCTGGAGCTATTGGTGGAGAATGAGGAACGGACTGCTCGGGAGCGGCGAAGAATAAGAAAAGGGAAGCATTTGGTTGCTTCCCTTTTTCTTTTTCATTTCTTCTTCGTAGCCTTCTTCGTTGTCGTGGCCTTCGTGGTTGTAGTCGTTGGAGGCGTGTAGTACTTGAGGGCTTCGGGCATGCGCTTCTGCAGCTCTGCCAGGCGTTTCTCGTCCGAGGGGTGATCGCTGAAGAGTTCGCTCTTCGTGCTGCCTCCGCTTTGTTGTGCCATGCGTTGCCAGAAAGGAATGGCGAGTTGCGGGTCGTAACCAGCCATCGCCGCGAAGATCAGGCCAAGGCGGTCTGCCTCGGTCTCGTTATCGCGCGAGTACTTGAGGTTGGCGAAGTTGAAACCTATCTGCGCTGCCATATCGATGATGGAAGCTGCATTTCCGTATCCCTTTGCCTGAGCTACTTGCGAGAGCACGCTGCCGCCAATCTGAGCCGCATATTGCTGGCGCGTCTGCTTGGAAAGCTGTTCGGCAGAGTGCTTGGCTACGGCATGGGCAATCTCGTGTCCGAGCACGATGGCAAGGCCTGTCTCATCCTGCGTGATGGGGAGAAGGCCTTCATATACGACAATCTTTCCTCCAGGCATGCAGAATGCGTTCACCTCGTTCTTGTTCACAAGGTTGAACTCCCATTGGAAATTCTGTACTTCCTGTGCATAACCGTTGTTCATGAGGAAGTTCTCGACTGCAGAAGCAAGTTTCTGTCCCACACGCTTCACCATGGCGGTGTTTGCCTGATTGGTGGAAAGCGTGGCGCCCTGCATGTACTCTTGGTACTGCTGAGTGCTGAGACTGAGAATCTGTGCGTCGTCTACAAGAAGACGTGTCTTACGACCCGTGATGGGTACGGTGTTTGTGGTACCGCAAGCCGTTGCAAGCACGGCAATGGCACCAACGAGTAATGTTCTGATTGCTTTCATATGTGTATGTCTTTAAGAGTTAGTTTCTTTAGGGGCAAAGTTACATTTTTATTTTTAATAGATAAGATTTCCCGCTACTTTTTTTTCGAGTTTGTGTCGTTTCTGCGTTTTTAGGGATGAAAATCTTTGTCTGTACGAGATTATTGTGTACTTTTGCGTTAATCAAAAACTGAAAACTGACTTATGAAGACAACATGCAAAGCATTGCTTCTTGCAATCACTCTGCTGACGGGATTTGGCGTCCTCGATGTCCGGGCAGGCAACGAAGCATGGATGGCAAACATCCCCGACAATACCTTTCTCAGCCAACTCTCCATCCCGGGCACGCACGATGCTGGAACAGGTCATGGCGTGAACAACTTTATGGTCGTGATAAGCGGCACCAAATATGCCGTCACGCAGGAGAAAACACTGACGGAACAATGGAATAGCGGCATCCGAGCCTTCGATTTGCGCCCCGCCATGGACAATTCCCGACTGCGCATCTATCACGGCGTCATCTCGACGAACCTCTATATGGACAACGCCTTGAGCACGCTTTGCAGCCTGCTCGACAGCCATCCCACGGAAATGTGCATCGTCTTCATGCGTCACGAATCGGAAGGCGACGACAACAACAGCAATTGGGGCGCGAAGATGAAGGAACTGCTCACGAGTGCTCCCACCAGCACCCATGCCATGAACTACAACCCCAACGCGAAGTTGGGTGACGTCCGAGGCAAACTCCTCATCCTCAGTCGCGACACATACGACACCAATCCTGTCGGCGGATACATCACGGGGTGGGGCTTCAACTCGAACTTCGCCCAGCAACAAGGAGGACAGATAAGGGGCGTCAGCACGCAAGGCCAACTCTATGTTCAGGACTTCTACGATGTCTCGGCAAGCGGAGCTCCCGCCACAAAGACCGCCAGCATCGAGAGAATGCTGCAGTTCTCAACTTCCGAGAATACCAATCCCGGACTTTGGGTGGTGAATCAGACTTCGGGCTATTCCAAGACAGGCTCGATGTTCGGTTATACATTTGCCACGAGCGACGGTTATCGCGATAATGCCCAAACGCAGAATGCTGCAGCCATCTCGTACATCAACAGCCATCCCGGTCCTACAGGTATCATACTGATGGACTTTGCGGCCGAGGACGCTTCCGGAGGTTATCAGGTGAAAGGGCAGGCTCTGACGAATGCCATCATCGCAAGCAACTCGAATCCCGGACCTCACGCCAACTATTTCCGTGCCCTTACAACGGTTGTTGTCGGAAAGGAATACACCATCTTCACCACCATCAACGGAAAGAAGTACTACCTCACAACCGAAGGAACCCTTGTCGAAGGTGCTTTGAATGCAGGCATTTTCCATTTCCAGAACGGTCTGAGTGGGGACCACGCAAGGTCTTACCTCATCTCGTGGACGGCAAACAGCGCTACCTATTCCTTCACAAATCCCAATCAGAATAAAGGAGCGAACGGGACTTTCTCGGGCGACAACAACATCATTCCAAGAAAGAAGGACCGGGACAGTGCATACGATTGCCAGGTCCTCATGTTGAACAGCAATGGAATGTATGCCATTCGAGCTACAAACGCAGCATACTCTGCAGACGGAAGTTGGGCTCAATATGCTGCCGATACATATTGGTCCGTGAAGGACGAAGCCTCCACCCCTCCCACAGCAGGATACAAGAAGGGCGTGCCCGACTATATCTGGCAACTCGAAGAACCTTCGAATCTCGTCAACGTCACCTATTCCTTGTACTTTAGCGGCAGAAAGATAACCGAAATAGTCGTTCCAGGCGAACGAGGAGCTGCAGCAGCGCTTCCCGAAGAATACCTCAACGACTTCTGTACCTATACCTATTCTCCCAAAACCATCTCGACCGGCACCATCAAGGTTACCGTGAAATGGCCCACAACGAACCCTCCTTTCAGAGTGTCCCTTCCAACCAGTACGGCAAGGAATTGGTACAACATCAAGGCAGGTCGTTTGGGGCGTTATCTGGGATGGGAACCTCGCGAACCTTATCACCCTCATGCTTATGACGAAGCTTCCGTCGGAGATTATCCCGAAGCGGAACTCTATGCAACGGATTTGGTGCGTGCTAGCGATGCCTATCAATGGGCCTTCGTAGGCAATCCTGTCGAGGGATTCAAAATCGTCAACAAACTCATGGGCGAGGACTATTCCCTCACTGTTGACGGAACGGCTTCCTCTGTTCAGGGCGTGCAGAACATCAAGAATGCCGTCCTTCGCGAGGGTGACTTTCGTTGGACTCCTCATGCCGACAACGATGGCTTTTCGCTCAGCCTGAACGGACAGGAGAACTACTATCTCAACACGCATGGAGGGCCTCACGGATTCCTGCAGATATGGGAATCGGCTAATGCCAAGACCGACCTCGGTTCGCAGCTGATAGCAGAAGCAGTTCCTGCAGCATCCGTTCCGTTGATGCAGGTCGGCGAAGGCTTTTACACCACGCTTTGCCTGCCTTACGATGTGGTTGTGGATGGAGCAAAAGTCTATGTGTTGGAGAGTCCTTATACGCCTACGCAATTTGAGATAGACGAGAAATATGTCCTCCTCACGTTAGCGAGTGATACTATTGCTGCAGGAACGCCTGTTGTGCTTCGTGGAGAAAGCGAAACGGCTACCCTCACATACGGAAACGGCTTCGCCCTTCAACCCTTGACCGATACGGCTCTTACGGGACTTTTCTTGCCTGCCAGTCCTTCAGGCGTTCTGACTCTTCAAGCTCAGGAAGATGTGCCAGGCTTTTATACAATTAGCGAAGACATCGTTCAGCCGAATCGTGCCTACCTCATGCTCGAGAACCCCGATGTTCAAGCCCTTGCCCTCCGCTTCAGCGACATAGAAGACGGGATTAGAAACGTTAACGAAAACCAAAACGAAAACTACATTTTAAACGGGGCTTTTTACAACCTATTCGGTCAGCGATTATGCAGAGTTCAAAAAGGCATCAACATCGTGAATAATAAGAAAGTTGCCATAAAATAAAAACACCCGACCTCGTGTGTGAAGTCGGGTGCTTTTATTTGTAAAAAGGGTAGGAGATTTAGTCCTCCTTTTGGATTGCAGCGCGCTTTTCGGCGATGCGAGCCTTCTTACCGGTGAGGTTGCGGAGGTAGTAGAGCTTAGCACGACGTACCTTACCGACTTTGTTCACCTGAATGCTGTCGATGTTGGGGCTGTTGATGGGGAAGATACGTTCCACACCCACAGTGCCGGACATCTTGCGAACAGTGAAGCGCTTGTTCTCTCCGTGACCGCTAATCTTGATGCAGACACCACGATAGAGCTGGATACGCTCCTTGTTACCTTCGACAATTTTGTATGCAACGGTGATGGTATCGCCTGCCTTGAATGCGGGATGGCTCTTACCTGTTGCAAATGCTTCTTCAGCAATTTTGATTAAATCAGCCATAATGCTTTTTGTTATAAAATTGTTTTGTCGATCGCACGTAGGCATAACAGGTCTCTCTTTTCCTGCCAGCGACCTACGGGAAAGCGGGTGCAAAGGTACAACATTTAATTCATAATTCATAATTCATAGTTCATATTTTTCGTTTTTTCCTCAAAAATCTTTATCTTTGCATGGAAATAACATGGAAATATGACTGGAAAATTGGCTTTTTTGATGCTTGCAACATGTTTTTGCAGTTTGCAAGCACAAGATTATAAGGTACGTTCTTTCTGCTGGGAACGTATAGAGGTTACGTCGGAATTGGACGAAAATCCTTCTGCCGAGGCTGCTGCTGTTGTTGCTCCTTACAAGGCAAGCGTGGACAGCATGATGTCTCCCGCTCTTGGGTTGAGCAGAATCGCGATGAATGTGAAGCGACCAGAAAGTTTGTTGAGCAATTGGGCTGCAGATGTGATGGTCGAAGGCGGAACGGCAACCGGTTTGGCGCGAGCCGATATGGGACTCATCAATATTGGCGGCCTTCGCAACAATATGCCTGAAGGGATTGTCCGAAAGGGTGACATCATCCTGATTTCCCCTTTCGAGAACTATCTTGTTGTGCTTGAGATGAAGGGGAAGGACTTGCTCGAACTGATGAAGAACATTGCCGCAGTGAAGGGCGAGGGCGTAAGCAGCAGCGTCAGGATGGAGATAACGGAAGACGGCAAACTGCTCTCTTGCACCATCAATGGAGAAGAAATTGACCCGAAACGCATCTATACAATCGCTACGCTTGACTATCTGGCAGAGGGAAACGACAAGATGTATGCCCTGAAGAAAGCTGTGAAACGTCACGAAATAGGCATTCTTGCTCGCGATGTCATGATGGAATATGTCATTAAACATCGTGTTATCGATAGTAAGATTGAGGGACGTATAATTATTAAATAAACTCATGAAAAGATATATTTCCATACTGGTTTTCATGCTTTCATTAGTGCAACTTTGTCTTGCACAAGATGGTAAGTTGTTTATTGTTCACACGAGCGATACGCATTCCTGCATTGAGCCTATATCTCCGAACTTTGGCGATACGGCTCAAGCGAACAAGGCTGGCTATCTTCGTCGTGTTGTTCTGCTGGAACAATTGCGAAAGGAGCATCCTGACGATATGTTTCTGTTCGATTGTGGCGATTTCAGTCAGGGCTCTGTCTACTACAATCTCTACAAAGGTGAGGTTGAGGTGAAACTGATGAATCTGATGAAATATGATGCTTGCACTATAGGCAATCATGAATTCGACTTTGGCCTTGAGAATCTTGCACGCTTGATGAAGATGGCGGAGTTCCCCTTCGTTTGCTGCAACTACGACTTTACTGGCACTCCTTGCGAAGGTCTGGTGAAGCCATATATAATAATGGAACGCGCGCATGTGCGCGTAGGAGTTCTGGGTGTTTGCCCTCAACCGCAGGGGCTCATCACAGGAAAGAACTTCGAAGGCATGCGTTATACCAAGCCTGAAATAGCGGCTCAGCCCATTATCGACTTACTGCGAAATGAAGAGAAATGTGATGTGGTTGTTTGTCTAAGCCACCTCGGATGGGGCACTCATGCAGATATGGACCCAGACTTCATTGCAAACACGACAGGCCTCGATATCGTTCTTGGAGGACATTCCCACACTTATTTCAAAGAACCTCAGTATTTGCTCGACAAGAAGGGGCACGAAGTCCTTGTGGATCATCAAGGCAAGAATGCCAGATTCTTAGGCACTATTGAGGTTCAGACTGGTTTCGAAAAGGAATAAACAAAAAGCCCCTCCAAATGGAGAGGCTTTTCGTTTGTATGAAATCTCTATTAGAGAGAGATAGCACCGCTTGGGCATGCGTCAGCGCAAGTGCCACATTCAGTGCACTGTTCAGGATCGATTGAATACTTTTCGCCTTCGGAGATAGCTCCTACGGGACATTCGTCGATACATGTGCCGCAAGCAACACAATCATCACTAATTACGTAAGCCATAGTCTTTCTGGGTGCAAAGATAATTATTTTTGGTGATAGTAGTACAGAAAAGTCAGACTTTTTTCTACTTTATCACCAAAAAGAATGATTTAAGCAATAAAAAGCCCCTTCCTTACGTTATTATTACGATGCGCATGAATAGTTTGAGGAGCCTTGTTTCGCTCGTTGCCTTTGCATTTGCCCTGGGTCTTTTGGCACAGGAACGCAAAGTGCAGAACCGCCCTTATATAGATGAGCGGAGGTTTCATTATGGCTTCCTGCTTGGTCTGCATATGCAGGACATAGAGATTGAGAACAACGGATACATCGACCCTGAGACGGGAGAGCAATGGTATGCTGAGATTGACAACTACAGTCCTGGCTTTACGGTGGGTGTGCTTGGCGAACTCAAACTGAACAAATACCTGTCGCTTCGCACTTCGCCCACGATTCATTTCGGTCAGAAACATGCAGTCTATCATGAGCAAGTGAGTGGGGCAGACAGTACGCAAGTCTTCAAGAGCACTTATATCTCCGTTCCTGTGGACTTGAAGTTCGCGGCTCCTCGCTACAACAATTTCCGTCCTTACCTCGTTGCTGGTCTGAATCCGATGGTCGACCTCACAGCCCGCAAGCATGATGCTTTGCGATTGAAGCCTTTCGACCTCTACCTGGAGGTTGGTATGGGTTGCGACATCTACCTTCCTTTCTTCAAACTCAATCCTGAAATCAAGTTCTGCTTTGGCTTGCTCGATATCATCCACAAGGACAGGAGCGACCTCATCGACACCACTTTGCTGAAGTACACAAGGGGTGTGAATAGTGGTCACGCCAACATGATTGTCCTGACATTTAATTTCGAATAACATGAAACACTCTGTTACTGCAATTCTTGCTGCCCTTTTCCTTTGCAGCCTCACTTTCACATCTTGCAACAAGACTGATGAAGACCTGAACAGCATTGCTCTGGAGCTTTGCCAATACATCCCTGACCATGTGCTTTTGGAGCGTTCGAAGGACTTCATGACGAGCGACTTCTATGCCCTTCTCGACACGATGTTCAACCTGCCTGAACACGAGGTGATGGACCACGAATGGCTCCATTATTTCGTGACTGGAAACGGTGGGACGATAGCCGACTTCAGCGTGGATACTGTCGAAGTGATTGATTCGAAGCATGCTTTGGCCATTCTGGATGTTCGTCAGAAGTGGGAAGACGGCACTTTCTGCAGCGAAGACGAGATAGAGGAACACAGACTCTACATGGAAAAGGTTGATGGAAAGTGGCTCATCTCCGACTTTGACGAGCACAAGCAGGATTGCATCAACAATATCGCGAACTGGCGAAAGGAAGAGGCTTTGCGGCAAACCATCAGCAATTATCTCGTCAAGGAGATTGGTTCCAACTATTCGCAGGGCGAACTCTGCATTCCTGTCCTGATGCTTGTTGCAGCTGAAGAGGACGGCGAGGAACAGGCTCGCGTTTGGGGCGACTTTTGGGTGTACAACTACAACATCGTGGGCGATACGCTGAAGACTGTTTCTGGAGGCAATCATTCTGGGTGTATGTATCTCGCGAAGGATGGTAACAACCTGAAAGTGACCAAGTTCGAGCAGACTGAAGACGGGGCAGGGAACGAGGCGAGCGCTAAGAGAATCTTTGGCGACCACTATGATGTCTATCAGAACATGCACTCGAGCCAAGACGTTCGCGAAGCTGTTCGCCAGGAACAACTGCTGCTATATGTTCAAAGGAACGACCTTTCTGTGAAGTTCTATCAGGACTTCGGATGGGATGCAGTTGAGCTCTGAACGAAACGACACCAGCGTCATTTCCAAACGTCACACTAGTAAATCCCAAACTTCACACTAGTAAATCGCAAACGTCACGTTAGTAAATTGCAAACTTCACGTTAGTCATTTGCAATCGTCACACTAGTTAATCGCAAACGTAACACTATACGATTGCAATCGTGACACTATACGTTTGTAAACACGCCATTAATTCCTTTTTTTAGGGGGATTTGTCGTTCCGTTTCGTAAAAATTGTTATATTTGCGCCAAAAACTGAAACCTTTAGATGAGAAGAAACTATTATTACCTGTTAATTAGCCTGTTTGCCTGTATGGGATTGTTCCCGTCGGCTGTTCATGCTGACTCTCCAATCGAAGATGGCGTTTATTATATCTCTAACACCAATCTCGAGGGATGGCTCGGACTGGGTTCCTATCACAATGCCGACCCCTATATCTACTATGTTACGGGTGGTCAGGATAAGACCGAAGATGCTTATTGGATAGTCACAAACACGCGTTCCGGCTATACTTTCCGCAATGAAGCGACAGGCGATTTGCTTGTCTTCACTTACGACAGGCAAGACCAATACTACAAGTACATGACGCTGGCTTCCGAGTCTCCAGGCGATCATTCGGAATATTGGAACATCATACATGGTGGCGACGGAGCCTTTTCCGTTCAGAGCACCATCGATACCGACTATTATTGGAACCTCAGAAGCGGCTCCAACATGCTTGGAACCTACAAGGGCAGCAGCGGAAACAGTGCAAACGAGCGCTATCTCTTCTTCAAGAAAGAAGGTGGTTCAGACCCAGGAGACGACCCCGATCCGATAGGGCCTACCGACGAATATACGCCTATCAAGTTCCCCGAAGCCCTGCATGTTTACCTTTCGGACGGACGACTCGAAGCCTATCCGCTCAAATACATTACCAATTATTACGAAAGCGAAGGGAAACTCTTCATCGAAACCAATTTCGACTGGACCTACAAATACAACCTCTCCGAAGTGGATTCCGTGAGCGAACAGACGCCAACAGATTTCCCGACCTTCGACTGGTTCAGGTTCACGAAAAAAACAAACGACCAGCTCTTCGGGGCAGTAAATGGCGAGATAGTCGGCGATACAGTCTTCGCCACGATTGGAGCCATTGGAAAACGCCTCACACCCATCTTCGGAGTCTCTGAAGACGAAGCGATAGTCTACGTCAACGAAAAGCTTCAAGGCGAAATAGGCGACCGTTTGCGCTTCGACAAAGACATCTATTATCTCGTCAGCAGACCAGGTTATCAAATCCTGACGGCAGAGTCGGACAACAAGTACTTCATGCATCCTTACGGACGCGGCATTCGTGTGCATATCGATTGGCTGACGGATAGGGCAGAGGTGCCTACCGTCTACATCAACACCTCCGACGGACAACCCGTCACGAGCAAGGACTACTACAAGGACGCGACCATCACGATTGACGGACACGGCATCTTCCCCTCGATGGAAGAGACTCCCGTGCAAATCAAGGGAAGAGGCAACAGCAGTTGGGGCTGGGCTAAGAAACCCTATCGATTGAAGTTCGCGGAGAGCATGAAGCCCCTCGGCATGACGAAAGGCAAGTCGTGGGTACTGCTTGCAAACGGCATTGGCGGCTCGATGATGACGAATGCCATCGGTATGAAGGCAGCGAACCTGATGGGAGCATCTGCTGCGAACCATATCGTTCCGGTTGACATCTATCTGAATGGCGAATATCGTGGAAGCTACAACTTCACTGAGAAAGTGGGACTCGCGAACAATAGTGTCGACCTGGAAGACGAGACAGGAGCAGCCCTGCTCGAGCTCGATTCCTATTACGACGAACCAGAAGGACAGAAGTTCCGCTCTACGCCTTACAACCTGCCCATCAACATCAAGGAGCCCGACTTCAGCGAAGGCACGACCACTCTGACCCTTGGAACCATCCAGACCAGCTTCAACCGCTTCATGTCGACACTCTATCGCGGCCAGGACATCTCGAGGTATGTCGACATCGAGCAGCTTTGCCGCTTCATGATGGTGAACGAACTCACCCTCAACTACGAGTTCTATCATCCGAAGAGCACTTTCTGCTATCGCGAAAGCTTTGAGGAAGATACCTGCAAGTACATTTTCGGACCGGTTTGGGACCTCGACTGGTGCTTCGGTTACGAGAAAAGCAAAAGCTATTTCAGGAACGAATCCACCAGCAATTACTGGATAGATATGCCAGCTATGGAAGTGGTCAACTTCATCCAGGACCTTCGTTTCAAGTACGCGCCACTCAGTGATGTCTATCGCGAGCTATGGGAAGAGTTCATGGAGAACGACCTGCAGGAACTCCTCGAATATTGTCAGGACTATTACGACTTTGCCAAAAACTCCTTCGACCTGAACCGTACAAAGTGGGGAGACAACACGAACTATGCCCAACAGGCCGTGGATGCTGCAAACTGGCTCCAGACGCGCACCCAGCAGATCTACGACGACATCGTCTCTGGAAGACGGCCTGACATACCAGATCCAATAGATTATGTGGAGTTCGACAACGACAAACTCTACAATATAACCTGCCAGCGTGGTGCCCTTGTGCTTACAGCCGACCACAATGGACTGACTGTGGACCAGGCCAGAAACTTCAGTGCGCCAGAAGAAGACTACCAGTTCGCCATCATCGGCATAGAGGGAAACAACTACCTCTACAGTCCCGTCACAAAGAAGTTCCTTGCGTACAACAACAATGGAACTTGGGTGGGCATGTTAGGCACACCCATAGACTTCGATCCGACAAGGCCTGACGGACAATATCTCTACATGATGTCCTGCATCTCGGATCAAGGCCAGACACTCTATTTCAACCATAACAGCTCGATACTCGTCATCAACGGCTACACAACTCCTGATCCTGGAAACAGATGGAAGATTGACGAAGTGGCCGATTTCGACCCGACAGAAGCCCTCGAACTGGCTTCCGGTTCGCTCTTTGCCGTAACAAACCGTTACATCTTCAACGGAAAGGTTGTCGGTTCGGAAGTGCGCAAAATGCCTGGTGGTTCAGAACCTCCCGCTCCTTCAAGCGAATGGGCCAATGCCTTTGTCAGCCTTCAGGAACCGGACGACATGCCTTATCAAATAGAAGACGACACGACAATTGATTATGAAGTGTTGTGGTATGGGCCTTTCCAATTCTCGTCTAACGATACGGACATCTATTGGTACGACATGACCATACGCACCAATTACTTTGTCAGCAAGCTCGATTCCGAACCTTATTATGCCTATGATGTGGTTCCGGATGAAGATCTCTTCTCCGACCCCTACCAATGGGCGTTTGGTGGAGACCCCTATCATGTTGTTGTCTACAATCGTATAAGTGGTTTCGACGAGTCCCTCACACCCGATAATGATTGTGCAGTCATGCGACCGGGCCAGTATGTATGGGATTTGCTCCCTAACCGCGATGGCTTTGTCCTGCGTGTTCCTGGAACAGATTACACCTGTGTCAATCAGTTTGGTGGTCCTGGAGGTCCGCTCAAGTTCTGGAACGATCAGAACAGCCCAACCGATGATGGTTCAACATTCCGTGTCTACGAATCCTACGTCGACGGCATAAATGTCGTTAAGGCTTCCTCAAAGACAGAAAAGGTACTTCGGAACGGACGAATCTACATCCTCCGTGACGGCAAGACATATACCACTTCTGGTATAGAAGTCAAGTAGACTGCATCATTACAATACTGCGGACCTGTCTTTGCAGACTGCGATTTCGACCTTATTGGCGTGTTCATTTGTGACAATTAACGTGCCGCAAAGGACAGTTTAGCGTGTGAAAAGTTGCATTTTTGCGTGTGAAAAGTGGCATTTTTGCGTCTGAAAATGCCCGCTTAGTGCAAATATCCTTCCACATCAGGCCTTTCAGCTGATTTTTCCAGACGGGCAAATGTGCCTTTAGAAAAAGGAAAAGCATCGGAACGAAGGGTTTCTGCACTATTTTTATGGCATTTTTAGCAGGTTTTTGACGTGTTTTCTGTCTTTTCCGAGGCTCGGCATCTTAGGGGCAGAAGCCTTACTGATATCGTATCTCATTGTAAATCTGCCTCTTAGATGAAACATATATTGTCTGAACGTTTCAGCGTTTCAGTGTTTCAGCGTTTCAGCAGGGGGGTATGTAACGTGTCAGTACCCATTATTATATATATAACTATTTAATTATTATATAGTTATAAGTATAAATAATGAAATGATGATACCATTATACCCCCTGAAACGCTGAAACGGTGAAACGCTTAATCGTTAATGATTCGCTTGCTCATTCCATCTCCAAGGCCTCTAAGAGATGACAATCTCATCACGAGAATCACGCGCCCCGTAAAACCCCTCTATTTTGCTCCAGAATCGCTTCAAATGCCTCCGATGTAATATTTATCTCCGAGGCAAAAAGAAGCGCTCCGCGAGGCTTAAAACAAGCCATTAGTGAATAAAGGTCGTGTATGGCAAAGTCTTCGCGCCTCAGCGCCTCAGTGTCCTCAACGCCCTCAACGCCCGTCGGCACGTCGTCGTTGTTGGCCTCGCCGTAGACGTTGGTCTGGTAGAACCTGACACGGTAGGGCCACTGCTCCTCGGTGTTGTCTATCCATCCCGTGAAGTTGTGTGTCCAGTAGGTCGAGGGTGCTCCGCTGATGACGAGCCACACGTGGCTGCAGCCTGCAGGGCAGTCGAAGGCGATGAGTTGGTCGGCGTCGTTGTAGCCGGCGCGGTGCATGTCGCCATAGACGCGCGTGCCGTCGCTCTTGAAGGCTACGAATCCGATGCGCCATCCCGCGCGCGTGATGTTTTTAGCGGTGTAGCCGTCGGCACC
>CACZBC010000040.1 GCA_902779315.1 uncultured Bacteroidales bacterium
GCTGTTGTCGCCGTAGATGCGGAGGCGGATGACCTCAGCCTGCTCGTCGGGTATCTCCTTCAGCAGAAGGGCGATGCGTTTGTAGTCGTCCTCGTTTTGTTTGTCGGGAGCTGTGTCGGCCACATCGACTCTTGTGTCAAGGGGAACGGTCTTGATGCGGTTGGCATTTGTCTGCCACTTGGTGCAAAGGTTCGCAAGCGTCCGAAACAAATAGCTCGGTAAGTCGTTTATCTGCCTGTTTTCTGTGTCGGAGAGCCGCGCATGCAGTTTCAGGAACGTCTCTTGCAGCACGTCTTCCGCATCATCGCTGCCAGCCATCCTGTAGCAGGCGTACCTCAGCAGTCGCGGCCGCTCAGCCTTGAAGACTTCTGCGAGTTCATCTTTGGAGATGTCATTTCCTTTCTTCATCGTTTGTTTTTTTACTTTTTCACCTTTTTTTGATGCATCTACTATAAAGACCCAAAAGTAAGCAAAAAGATTTAACCAGCGGCAACTTTTTGCAAGAAAAAAGGACACCACCTGCATTTGCAGCCAATGTCCCATGATTCCAATGTGTTTACTTTATATTATATAGGTTTGAGAAGTCGAAATTTCTTCATTTCACCTTCCCCAATTCCTGCTTCATTTCTTCCGCTACCCACAACACCCATTCGTCGATGTTGTCGGTGAGTTTTCTCGGGAAGGGCAAGGGAATGATAACGTCGGGCGGGATGCCAAGACCTTCGGTAGAAAAATCCTTCTCGTAGAAGCCTGAGTCAACGGTCGTGGCATAGAAAACTCCAAAGCGGCTGTTAGGCAATGGCTCCGTACGACAATTGCCCGTCAGTTCGCAACCATAAGTGTTTCCAAGGCCATACACTTTAGCGCGATTGCTGTACTTCTTGACATATTGGGCAAGGCTTTCTGCGGCGCTCGCTGTAGCATTATCTACCAAGATGGCAGCACGCTTTATTCGGGTTGACTGTTGAAGGTTTGAACCATCATCGGTTTCCATATATTTCTCAAACTTCTTTTTCGAGGCCTCACATCTTTCTATCAGCTGTCGTAAAAAGACTGATGACGTATCCTGCTCCTGATAAAATTTCCAGTAAAGAAGGTTCTTGGGCGTGTTGCGAAGCCAAAAGGTCTCCGGCTTATAAGGGTGGTCATAAAGCAATTTGCAATATTCTTCCCATACGCCATCACCGCCGCCGCCATTGGCGCGTATGTCGATAATGAGATTTTCGCAGTCCGATGCCAGGAATTGCTGCAAGGCGTTTACCGTGCCGTCGTAGAAATCCTGTTCGCACGACGGGACGCGGATGAGCCACGTGAGGGAATCCACTTTGCAGGACACAGGCCTCGGCTCATATTCGAAATTCTCCCCGGAATTGGTCAGCAGCGTAGTGTCTTCCTTTGCCAATTTCTTCATTGCCATCTCTTGCGCAGCCATTCGGAACAAGTCAGAATTCTTCAGTGATATATGTCTGTCGAACTGGCTGTAGAACCATAGGACATAATCTGTGGCTGTCCGTTCCAAATCGGCTTCCCCATTACTCAGTTGCTTGCGGAGCCGCTTCTTGAGGGCTTTGTATTCCCGCTTGTAGCCTTTCAGCATGATGGCATCGAAGGGGGCGTAGTTCTCTTCCACGAAACTGACGAGATAGTCATAGTCCTCCAGCATCTGCTGCTGGGTGAGGGCTTGGGAGTTCACCCCACAGGAAAAACTGAGGGCAAGCAGAATAGTAAGGATTTGCTTTATCATGTTACTTTTTGCCTTATCTTTAACTATATAGACGTTTGAGGAATCGAAATGTTCCTTGTTCTGGCGTTAAAAATTCCTAATAACTAAAAAAGACTCCTTTCGGACTGCAAATTAAGTTAGAATATGCCAAACTTCCAAACAACTCTTGTTTCTTCTGGTCTTGTTGAAACACTTCAGAACAAAATGCTGATTTCACAATCTCAATTTTTCACTTTTCGCTTTTCACTTTTCACTTTTTTTCGTATCTTGACTTCGTCGAGCTACTTCTGCGCCCGGAAAAAACCAAATAAATTTGTTTTTTCTCTCACTTTTTCGTATCTTTGCACTGAACAATCATCAAACAATGACTATGGAACTCACATATCTTCTGTATCTCATCATCGGCATCGCTTTGGGAGCACTGGCTGTCTTCTTTGCCATGCGGGCACAAGTGCAGGCTGGCAAGGAACGTATCGCCCTGACCGAACAGCAGAAACAGCAGGAGGGAGATGCACTCCGCCAGCAGATGCGCGACCAGCAGGAGACATTCCGCCAGCAGATGCAGGCGATGCAGGAGTCGCAGCAGCAACAGATGCGCGACGGGCGCGAATCCTTTCAGCAACAGTTGCGTTCGCAGCAAGAGTCGCAACAACAACAGATGCAGCAGCAAATGGCACTCCTGCGCGAACAGATGAGCACCACCTCCGAGCGCGTCCTCAAGGAACGGGCAGCAGAGCTCTCGGCCGTCAACAGCGAACAGCTCTCCAAGATACTCGACCCGTTGCAGGACGACCTCCGGCAAATGCGCTCGCAGACGGAAAAGATGCAGAAGGAACATGACGACTCGCTGCGCGAACTGAAGACTGCCATACAAGTCAACATGGAGCGCGAACGGGCAATGGGCGAACAGACGGAACGCCTGGCACAAGCACTGACTGGGGATAACAAGGCACAGGGCAACTTCGGAGAACTCAAGTTGACGCAAATCTTGGAACAGATGGAACTGGAGCGCGGCCTGCAGTACGACATACAAGTGACGTTGCGAGACAAACAGGGACGCACCATCAAGAACGACGACGGCCAAAGTATGATACCCGATGCCATCCTCCACTTCCCTGACGGACGCGACGTCATCATCGACAGCAAGATGTCCTTCACAGCCTTTGTCGATTACCAGAACGCAAAGAACGATGCAGAGCGTCAGGCAGCCCTCCGCCGCCACATCGACAGCATGAGGCAGCACGTCAAGGAACTCGCCCAAAAACAATACTTCCGCTATGCCAGGACGGACAAGGGAAAGCTGGACTTCGTCCTGATGTACGTCTTCCAGGAGAGTGCGCTCCAACTCGCCCTGCAAAACGACACGACACTCTGGAAAGAAGCCTACGACCAAGGCGTCGTCATCTCGGGCAGCCAGTCGCTCTACATGACCCTTCGCGTGCTCGAACTCACTTGGAAACAGACACGCCAAGTGGAGAACCAAGAGAAGATAATGGAGTGCGCCAACACCCTCGTGGAGCGCGTGCAACTCTTTGCCGAGCGCTTCGCTCACGTCGACAAACTCCTCGACGATACCCGCAAGGCTTTCAACGATATCAACATCAGTACAGCTCCTTCCGGCAAGAGCATCACCACCGCAGCACGCAACCTCCTTAAGTTCGGCGCCCAAGAGAACAAGAAGAAAAAGTCGCTCAACAGTCCGCCTACACTACTTGAGGACAAAGAGGAAGAGGAAAAGGACGATGCCAACCAAGTTGACTAACTGGGTGTGGTACGTTTCGCACCAAGCAATGGCGATTTTTCTTAAATTTGCTTGCACAGTTCGTTATTTAATACTATCTTTGCAACGGAAGTACACTATTTTCGACGTAATTAAGCAAATAAATACTACTAAATAACGATGAAACGACAGGGATTTTTCTGCACACTCTTGCTTGTGGGAATGTGCCTCATGACCTCTAAGAACGTCCGAGCCGACGAGACTCAGGGCACAGTGAAGGATGTTGACATCTGCATCTACGGCAGTACGCCGGCAGGCATCATGGCGGCCTATACGGCCAAGTTGAAAGGAAAGAGCGTGCTGCTCGTGTCACCGACTAAACGCATCGGCGGACTGACGGCTGGCGGTCTGGGTTGGACCGACATTGGCGACAGCACAAGCCATCGTCGCATCATCAAAGGCTTTGCCCGCGAATTTTATCGTCGCATCGGTCAGCACTACGGCATGGCCTCGCCAACGTTCTACTTCGAGCCGAAGGTCGCCCTTGCCACGTTCAAAGGATTCCTCTCGGAAGTCGGCTTGAAGGACTCGACAGACATCTGGTACGAGTGGCGCATCGTCAGTGCAGAAAAGGAAGGGAACGAGGTGAAGAGCATCAAACTCGAAAGAATTAAAAATTCAAAATTAAAAATTCAAAATGAAGAATCCGGGTTGCGCACAGTTCGTGCCAAGATCTTTATGGATTGCAGTTACGAGGGCGACCTCATGGCTCGGGCAGGCATCACCTATACCGTCGGACGCGAAGCAGCGTCGAAGTACGGCGAGCCTGAGAACGGAGCCCAGTGCCTGAACAAGCATCAGTTCTGCGATGGCGTGGACCCCTACGTCATTCCTGGCGACCCGTCGAGCGGATTGCTGTGGGGCATCATGAGCGACCCGATGCCTGCCAAAGGAACGGGCGACAACCACATCCAAGCCTACAACTACCGCTTGACATTGACCAAAACGAAACCTTTCCGTTCCATCACAGCGAAGGTGCCTGACAACTACGACCCCTCGAAGTACGAACTGCTGTTCCGTTGGATGGCGAAGAAAGGATGGAGCGGCTATGGCGACTGCATCAAGTGGACATATATGAAGGACTCCTCTGGCCCTAATTCTTGGAACGCCGTTAAGACGGACAACAACAATAATGGCGCGTTCTCCACAGACATGATTGGCTACAGCTGGGACTATCCAGAAGCAACCTACGAGCAGCGCGACTCGATTGCCAAACTGCACGAGGACTACACGAAAGGTCTGCTCTACATCCTCTGGACCGACCCGCGCGTGCCGCAGAACATCAGGGACGAGTTCAACCTCTGGGGCTATCCCCTCGATGAGTACGAGGACAACGAAAACTTCACGCCACAACTATACATACGCGAGGCGCGCCGAATGATTGGCCGCATGGTAATGACCGAGGACTACTGCCTGAAGAACAAGGTGGCCGAAGACCCGATTGCCTGGGGCGCCTACACGATGGACTCGCACAACTGCGGACGTTATGTCGTGAACGGCCAAGTGAAGAACGAGGGCGACGTGCAGCGCCACTTGACGAAAGGGCCGTACAATATCTCCTATCGTGCTGTGACACCTTTGGAGAGCGAGGCAAAGAACGTCATCGTGCCTGTCTGTCTCTCTGCCTCGCATATTGCTTACGGCAGTATTCGCATGGAACCTGTCTATATGGTCTTGGGCGAGACGACAGCTCTGGCTGCCATACAAGCCATCGACGAGCACGAGGGCTGCGTGCAAGCAGTTGATCCCTCTCGTTGCATCGCACAATTGGAGAACGGTCTCCACATCGAACGCTATGAAGCATTGCCCGAGGTAATGAATTCTGTCGCAGTCGACATCACGAGTCGCGTCCTCACAAATCCATCTTTCGAAGAGAACTTCACGAAGACCACACAGCCGCCAACTGGATGGCAGGAGTTGCCTGCAGGCACAACCTTGCAGCGCAGCATGAACAAGACGGCAAAGAACAAGGACGGACAGCAAGCCTACGTCTGCAAGCCTGCTACAAACAGCACCATCACCAAGCCGCTCCGCCTCTATCAGCAGATTCCTGCCGAGAAGTTGGGTGCCGGCATCTACAAGGTAAGTTGCCGCATGTGGGTGGAGAAGGACTTCTATGGAACAGCCTGCCTGTTTGCCGACAACCAGCGAGGCGACAATTGCAATGTGCAATACTGGACGAACGAGCCTTACTATCGCAACGGCACCTCAGGCTACGACAACCTGACCTATACCGACTACCGCACGACGTTTGCCCGTCATGCAGGCGGCTTTAACTCTTCTACCGCACAAAACATGCAGCGCATGGTGGTCTACATCACCCTGCAGGAAGGCGATGACCTCCTGCTTGGCATCCGTACGAACAGTGCCAATCAAGGCAGCGACAAGAACGGTGCCGGCTACTTTATGGTGGACGACTTCCATGTGGAGAAGGTCACGGAGCAGCCCCTCTCGCAAGACGAGTTCTGCGACCAAGTACTCGTCAACTACGACTTCGAGAAGAATCCGCAAGGCGTGACCTACGACTGGAACCTGAAGACAACCATCAACGAGGCAAGTAACGGGCCCATCCTTGGTTGGCAGAGCAATGCCTGGACAGATAATTACGGCGGTGTCTCTGACGGCACGAACCTCGAATGGAAATGGGCAGGCTATGTGGCCAGTACATCGAGCGTCATTCCCAACGACTTCCGCCTCTACCAGACAATACCTGCCGAGAAACTCACCCCGGGTATCTACGAAGTGAACGCCCGCATGTGGCAGTACGCATCGAAGCTCGGCATCACGCGCCTCTATGGACAAGCGGGCGACAAGTGCAGCGTGCAGTACTACGGCGTGGAGAGCAAGTACCCTTCGAGCGTGCTGACCGAGGGCGAGACTGCAACCTTCGCAGGACTCTCTGCCAACACAACAACGGGGCGTGTCAACGATATGTCGCTCGACATTGAAGTGGGCGAAGGCGAAGACCTCGAGATAGGTGTGAAGAGCGGCTATGGCGCAGAAGCAAACAAGACGAACGGCGCCAATCATGGCAAGTTCTATGTCGACCTCGTACGCACTTGGAAGGTCAGCGATCTGCCTGTCTCCTACGACGAGAACTCCGCAGAGAACGAGATTGTCCCACGCGCGTATAATAATAAGGTAGTGCTCAACAAGCAGTTCCAAAATGGTGAATGGCAATACGTCTGCCTGCCCTTCTCGCTCAACCAGAACGACATCGAGACGATCTTCGGCAAGGGGACAGAGGTTGAAGGGGACACAGAGGCAGGCAAGCCTTTCCGCATACGTCCTACAGATGCCCTTGCATCACCCATCGTCTTAGAGCACGTCAGAATTGACACAAACGAACCACAAACGATAACAGCAGACGGGCACCTCATCACGGGCACTTTCCAGAAAACAGACGACGCATCCGCTTTCTCCGCCATCATCACTGATGACCCCGACGGCATAAGAGAAGTTAAAAATGAAATATTAAAAGTGAAAAATGAGGGGGCCTTTTGGTACGACTTGGGAGGTAGTCCCGTCCCTTTTCCCGCTAAGGGTGGCATCTATGTCACCAAAGGCAAAAGCATATACAAATAAGACAAAACTAACATAACAACTATTACTATGAAAAGAAAACTCTCCCTATGGGCTGCTTGCCTGGTAATGTGTGTCAGCACAACAATGGCAGCAGTCAACATCATTCCTAAGCCTACTTCGGTCATAGAGCACGACGGACAGTTTGTGTTCAGGAAAGGCTTCACTATCGGCTACAACAACACGAGCCTCGAACCTGCAGCCACCTATTTGCAGGAACTGTTGACGCGAGATACTGGGCTTAACTTCAAGACCAGACTTGGCAAGGGCAAGATTCACCTCTGCCTTGTCCTTCCCGATGATAACGATGAGAGCTATGAACTTGTGAGCAACAAGAAAGGTGTCCGCATCACAGCCCACAGCTATCGCGGCATCATCAATGGCATAGCTACTTTGAGGCAACTGTTGCCACCCGTAGTTAAGGTTCAATATGACGTTCCCGCTGTCACCATTAAGGACAGTCCGAATTTCCATTGGAGGGGACTGATGCTCGACCCTGTCCGCCACTTCTTCTCCGTAGAGGAGACCAAGCGTTTGCTCGATGAAATGGCCCTTTATAAGCTCAACAAGTTCCATTGGCACCTCTCGGACAACGAGGGCTTCCGTATGGAAGTGAAGGCTTATCCAGGACTCACTTCTGACACTGTGGCTTGGCGTCGCTTCAACAGTCACGACCGTCAATGTTTGGACAGGGCAAGCAAGGAGAACAATCCTTCGATGCTCATCCCTTGGAAGTTCTTCAAGGAGGTGCCTGGCTATGGCGAGCTTTATGGCGGTTACTACAGTCAGAACGAGATTCGCGATGTGGTGCAGTATGCAGCAGTTCGTGGCATCGACATCATTCCTGAGATTGATATGCCTGGCCATAATGGGGCAGCCTGCTATTGCTATAAGTGGCTCAGCTGCACTCAGAACGGTGTGGAGCCGCTTTGCCTTGGTCGCAACTCGACCATCGAGTTTGCCGAGAAGGTCTATGACGAGGTTTTCCAACTCTTTCCCTACGAGTACGTGAGCATTGGTGGCGACGAAGTGAACCGCCGTCGCTGGTCGGAATGCAGCGAGTGCAAGAAGCGCATCGAGAGCGAAGGCCTGAAGGATGTCAGCGAACTGCAGGCTTGGTTCACCAAAAGGATGGAGAAGTACTTCAATGCTCACGGCCGTCGCATCCTCGGTTGGGATGAGATTCTCGAAGGCGGACTCTCCAAAACAGCAACTGTGCATTGGTGGCGAGGCGACCATCCCGATGTTACACAGAAGTCAACGGCAATGGGCAACGAGGTTGTGCTCTGCCCCTTTACCTTCCTCTACTTCGACTATGCTCAGGACGATAACACCCTTCGTCACATCTACGACGGCGACATCGTTCCTGTTGACCTTACAGCCGAGCAGTTGAAGCTCATCAAGGGCATGCAGGCGAACATTTGGTGCGAGCGCATTCCCACAGAGGCTCGAATGGAGTGGATGGTATTCCCAAGGGCTTTGGCTTTAGCCGAGAAAGCCTGGACGCCTCGTAATAAGCAGAACTGGGACGACTTTCTGCCTCGCCTGAAAGCCCACTTGCTGCGCCTTGAAGCAATGGGCATCCAATACCGACCGCTACAAACTAAACGGCCATGAAGAAGCAATTCCTATTAAGCATCTTTTTCGTCCTTGTTTCTATAACGGGACAAGCACAAGGCTGGCTTTCTGTGCAAACCGTTGGCGTGTTGCCCACCAACTCAGCCGAAGTGAACCGTCAGCACCTCCAGGCAGCCATCGACAAGATGAGTCCCTTGGGTGGCGTCTTGTTTGTCGAGCCTGTGGAAGGAGGTTATCCTATGGAGGGCGGTCTCGTCCTCAAACGAAACGTCACATTACTTGGCGGTCAAGGTCCTACAGGTCGAGGCACAGCACTGCCTGACCGCTCAGGTCCGACAGGTTCATTCTTCGTCATTACCGACCGCGAGCATGCCTTCCTTACCGTAGAATCTGCGACTCAAGTGCGAGGCATCCAGTTCTACTATCCCGAACAGACTTATCAGGACGGGAGTCGCATCATCCCCTATCCGCCCACGATACGCGCTGCACAAGACCAGAGAGTGCTGGGCGTCACCCTGAGCTGCCTGTCGTTTTATGGGGAATATATTGCGATGGACTTCAGAGCCCAAGCGCCGCAATATGTGGAACAAATACTCTTCGAGCATTGTTACGGTTATCCCTTGAGCGGACAGTTCATAGCCATCAACCGATGTACCGATGTGCCACGCATCCTTCATTGTCACGTCAACCCCGCCAACATGAGGGAGTTCGGGCGGTCTTTCCATTCAAGCGTCATCGATGCGGTAGTTCGCAAGAAAGCTTACACATATTGGATTGACTACACAGACAATGCCGTACTGATGGACATCTTCACTTTCGGCAACTATGGTGGCATTTTTCTCGGCAAAGAGAGTTACGGACAGTTGACCAACTTCAACTTCGACTGCGTCACAATAGGCATATACAAGACAGGCAGCAACTGGAAGAACCGCAACTGGCAGATAGCTCAGGGAAGCATCATCGCCAACGTGGGCGAGCGCATAGAAGACATTCATCCCATCCTCATCGAAGGCATCGGACACACCTCACTTTCGAATGTAGAGTGTTTCTCGGGTGAAAATGGTGCCCTCACCACACTTGGTGCGTCGTGGGATTACATGACTGTCCACGGCGGATCGACAGTCTTCCTTTCTGGTTGCCGTATGCAAGGCTACAAGGCAGACACGCCCATCAACGTCTCAGGCGGAGCAAAGATTCGAGCCGTCGGTTGTTTCGACAAAGACAACAACCTGTTGGAACTTGCTCCTTAAAAAAATTTGTTTTCTTACTTGACATTTCGTGATGTCGTGCGTTATATAGGCAGATGACACAGACAGAGTTCGAACATTTGCTCCTCCAGACGCGCGACGAGATGATGCGTGTTGCCATGAGTTTCTTCCACAATAGGGAAGATGCTGAGGACGTGGTGCAGGAAGTCTGTATGCGAATGCTTGAAAGAGGTTGGAAGAGCGGCGACAACACAGAAGCCCTGCTCATCAAAGCAACAAAGAACCTGTGCGTGAGCGTCTGGCGAAGGCAGAAAATGCAACAACAAACATCGCCGTTCACCCCTCCTTTGGAGGGGACGGGGGAGGCTTCCGATGCCCCATTGCTCCGTAAAGAACAAAAGGAGCAATTGGAGCAAGCCATCGCTGGGCTGACCCCTTCCGAGCAAAGGTTCATCCGAATGAAAGGTGAAGAACTGAGCATCGAGGAGATAGCAGAACAGACAGGCGTCTCGAAGCGAACAGCAAGCACAATGCTCTGGCAAGCCAAGAAGCGATTACTCACTTTCCTAAAGATAAATAACGATGATTGACAAGGAACTGATTCACCAAGCAGCTGAAGACATCGACATCTTCGAGGCCGACCTCACCGAAGAGTTCGAACGTTTGCGCAAGCCGCAACCTCGAACAATTCGCCGCTGGCCGCTGGCTGTCGCAGCCTGTGCCGCAGGCATCGCCTTCATCCTTCTCATGCCGCCACGAAGACCCCCTCTAACTCCCCCTCTAAGGGGAGAACACATGCGATGGGAAAGCCTCCCCATAGAGGGGGAGGTTTGGAGGGGGTCTCTTGAGGCCCAACTCGCACACCAGCAAGAGATAAAGGAAAAGGGCGAGAGGCTGGCCGCCTACGTCCGAAAATACACAACAAACGAAATGCAATAAGACACTATGAGACGTTTATATATGATTACAACCGTCATGCTCGCCGTCCTGAGCCTTGCATCCTGCAAACAGCCCCTGCATGAGCGGCAGATTGAGACCGTGGGCGAACTGATGGACAGCCTGATAAACAGAGGAGAGCAAGTGTATCGCTACATCAACTGCGGAGGGGACTCCACTTACCAGGACGAGCGTTGGTTCTACTATATCTCTAATAGGGGGAACAGCTATGTGCGGCAGAGCAGCCTCCTCTTCCTGGCTGACAAGACGCCAGACCTGCTGGACAAACTTTGCCGGAAAGCGGAGAAGAGCTACCGCTACTGGGAAGGCGACTCGCTCGACTACAGCATCACCATGCACTCGAAGCCTCTGGAACTGCTCAGCTTCAAGCACTACAAGAACGAAAAGGACGAGGAAGTCGTTAGCCTCTCTCATACAACAATGAAGCACGCCAAGCATCTGTCTGCTCCCTGCGACCCCACGCCCATACAGGCCGTCCTGCAGAAGTTCCTTGCCGAACAGAAGAATGTGACGACCTACGACATCTGCTACGAATGGGACGAAGGTGTGCCCTTCACCGACTTCAAGACCGACTTCAAGGACGAACAGCTCATCCTTCGATACAAAGGCACTGGTGCAGACTCATTGGCCGCGGCAAAGATTACAGGCACGCTCTACGCTATTTCCCTCAAAAGAGAAGGCCGCAGCGAAGAACTGTCGGCAGAACTCAACAAGCGCATGACAGCGCTGATTACCGAACGACCCATCAAGGGAGCAACCTTGGCATCGTTCTATCCCGGAGGGAAGTGGAATTTTTATTGTATGCAAGCCTTCAGTATCTTTGATAGGCAAAGACGTCGAAAACTTTATGACCTGAAAGTTCAAATGTTCAGCGAAACGCTCTATATCCTTGAACTCAATTCTGCCGATGCACCACGTTCTGCCATCCCATGCAACTGGTGGGCCGTGAAGCGCATCCACAACGACAAGCTCGTCTATATGAACTTAGAACGGTAGAGCAAGAACAGCCCAGCAGAGCGTCGGAAAACTAGGCGTGCCACGTTGGCAAACGTAACGTGCCACATTCGCAAACATAACGTGCCACGATTGCCAACGTGGCACGTTATGTTTTATTATGACACCAGCCTAAAATCTAAAATAAATATAATTTATTTTGAATTTTGCTTTCCTTTTTGTATCTTTGCACCCGCAATAAAGGAAAAGACAAACTATAAAAAATATAGAATTATGGCAAAGAAAGCTCTTTTGATGATTCTCGACGGCTGGGGCATCGGCGCTCATGGCAAGGGAGATGTCATCTTCAACACACCGACTCCGAATCTCGACAAACTGAATGCTACCTATCCTCACAGCCAACTCTTGGCAAGCGGTGAGAACGTCGGTCTGCCCGACGGACAGATGGGTAACTCGGAGGTCGGTCACCTCAACATCGGTGCTGGTCGCATCGTCTATCAGGACCTCGTGAAGATCAACCGCGCTTGTGCAGACGGCAGCATCATGAAGAACCCTGAAATCGTCAGCGCTTACGAGTACGCGAAGGCTAATGGAAAGAACGTTCACCTGATGGGTCTGACCTCGAACGGCGGCGTACACAGTTCGCTCGACCACCTCTTCAAACTCGTCGAGATTGGTAAGGAATACGGCGTAAAGCAGACTTTCGTGCACTGCTTCATGGATGGTCGTGACACCGACCCGAAGAGTGGCATCGGCTTTATCCAGCAGCTCATCGACAAGTGCAACGAGGCAGGCAACGCTGTGATTGCCAGCATCATCGGTCGCTTCTATGCAATGGACCGCGACAAGCGTTGGGAACGCGTGAAGATTGCCTACGACCTGCTCATCTCTGGCGAGGGCAAGCAGGCAAAGGACCTCATCGAGGCCATGCAGGAAAGCTATGACGAAGGCGTCACCGACGAGTTCATCAAGCCCATCAACAACTGCAACATCGACGGCACAATTAAGGAAGGCGACGTCGTCATCTTCTTCAACTACCGCAACGACCGCGCCAAGGAGCTTACCATCGTACTGACTCAGCAGGACATGATCGAGCAGGGAATGAAGACTATCCCCGGTCTGCAGTACTACTGCATGACGCCGTACGACGCAAGTTTCACAGGCGTGCATATCCTCTTCCCCAAGGAGAACGTCGAGAACACTCTCGGAGAATACATCAGCAGCAAGGGCCTGAAGCAGCTCCACACAGCCGAGACAGAGAAGTACGCGCACGTAACCTTCTTCTTTAACGGCGGTAGAGAAGCTCCCTACGAAGGCGAGGAACGCATCCTCGTAGCCAGTCCGAAGGTTGCGACTTACGACCTGAAGCCCGAGATGAGTGCTTACGAAGTGAAGGACAAATTGGTTGAAGCCATCAAACTCAACAAGTACGATTTCATCGTGGTGAACTTCGCAAACGGCGACATGGTGGGACATACGGGTGTTTACGAAGCCATCGAAGCTGCCGTGAAAGCCGTCGACAAGTGCGTCGGCGAAGTCATCGAGGCAGCGAAGACTACCGGATACGAGGCTATCATCATTGCCGATCACGGCAACGCCGATAATGCCATCAACCCGGACGGCACTCCCAACACCGCTCACTCACTCAACCCCGTGCCTTTCATCTACATCACCGACCAGCAGGGCGTCACCGTAGAGAACGGTGTCCTTGCCGACGTGGCTCCCAGCATCCTGCACATCATGGGCTTGGAACAGCCAAAGGAGATGACCGGCAAGTGCCTGATTAAGTAACCTCTCCTTAATCCTCTCATAGGAAAGAACTTAAACTAACTATGGACGTCAAGATAGAGCCTTCCTGGAAGCAGCAACTTGCCGATGAATTCAGCAAGCCCTACTTCGAGCAGCTGACGCAGTTCGTGCGGCAGGAATATGCTTCGGGTACCTGTTACCCACCTGGCAGGCTCATCTTCAACGCATTCGATACAACGCCATTCGACCAGGTTCGTGTCGTCATCCTCGGTCAAGATCCCTATCACGGCCCCGGACAAGCGCACGGACTCTGCTTCAGCGTGAACGACGGCATACAGTTCCCGCCCTCGCTCCAAAATATCTTCAAGGAGATAAAGGCAGAGACGGGAGCACCCATCCCACAGAGCGGCAACCTGACACGCTGGGCAAAGCAGGGCGTCTTCCTGCTCAACACTTGTCTCACGGTCAGGGAGCATCAGGCTTTCAGCCATAGTGGCAAGGGTTGGGAAACGTTCACGGACGCTGCCATTGCTGCCCTCAACAGAGGTCGCGAAGGTCTCGTCTTCATGCTTTGGGGCGCTCCGGCAGGACGAAAAGCTGCCCTCATCGACCAGAGTCGCCACCTCGTCCTGATGAGTGCACACCCCAGCCCCTTGAGTGCCATGCGCGGCTTCATGGGCAACGGGCATTTCCTGAAGTGCAACGAATACCTCACAGCACATGGGCAACAACCAATCGTTTGGTAACCTCATTGAGGTGGGCGATGTCATTCTGCACTCGGATATCCTGACGGAGTACTTCTGCTGCGACATCGAGAGTTGCCACGGACGTTGTTGCGAAGAAGGAGATGCAGGAGCGCCAGTCACGTTGGACGAGATAGCAGACATCGAGGAACAACTCGACGACCTGTGGCCGCAGCTCTCGGCAGGTGCTCAAGCAGTCATCGACAAGCAAGGTGTCGCTTACTCCGACCCAGAGGGCGAACTCGTGACAAGCATTGTTTGCGGCGGCAACTGTGCTTTCCGAGGTTCACAAGGCTGCCTCCTGAAGCAAAAACCTATCAGTTGTCACCTCTACCCCATTCGCGAGAAGAAGTTGGGAACACTGACAGGACTGAACTACCACCGCTGGAACATCTGCCAGGAAGCCATCCGGCTCGGCACAGAACGCGGCATCCGGCTCTACGAGTTCCTGCGCGAACCACTCATCAGACGCTTTGGTGGGGAATGGTACGACGAACTTTGCACCATTGCAAACGAACTCACTAACAAAGGAATATTATAACCGACAAACTATGAAACGCCTTATTTTTGCTCATTTTATCGCTTTTTGTTGCCTTGCCATTAGTGCACAAGTCAACGATACAGAGTTGCCTGACCCCAAGCCAGGTTCTCAGGAAGTATGGCAGCAAGTTAAGCAACCGACTCTCGGTTGGGGCAGCATCGACGTTCGTTATTCGCGTTCACAAGTTCCTGAAACAACAAAGAAATCGCCCTTGCTTCGTGCTTGGCGAGGAGAGAGGGTTTCAGCTCAGGCTGTCCTTGCTTCTCCGAAAGAACTGAAGAATGTTTCCTTTGCCATCAGCGACCTGAAAAACGGACGGAACACTATCCCCGCTTCTGCCGTGAAGAAATACTTCGTGCGCTATGTTTTGACGGATATCTTCAAGAACAGAAAGGACTCTTTCCTCATGGCCGACCGCCTAGACCCAGTCGAGACGATGAAGGTTGAAGCCAACACGACTCGCCCCATCTGGTTTGACATCCACGTTCCTGCCGAAGCGAAACCTGGCACTTATCAAGGAACTGTGACTGTAAACTGCGACGGCAAGAAGTTGTCTCTGCCCCTGCAACTGCAAGTGGCCGACCGCGTATTGCCCGAGCCAAGCGAATGGAGTTTTCACCTCGACCTTTGGCAAAACCCCTATGCCGTTGCCCGCTACTATGATGTGCCCCTTTGGAGCCAGCAGCACTTCGACCTGATGCGGCCCACGATGGAACTTCTCGCTGCCGCCGGTCAGAAGGTCATCACGTGTTCCGTCATCAGCCGGCCTTGGAACGGACAGACGTTCGACCCCTTCGAGAGCATGATTGCCAAGATGAAACAACTCGACGGCACTTGGAAGTACGACTATACAGTGTTCGACAAGTGGGTGGAGTTCATGATGTCGTGCGGCATCACGGAACAAATCGACTGCTACACCCTCGTTCCTTGGCACTACCGATTCGACTATTACGACTGTGCCACGAACAGTGTGAAGCAGCTTGCCTGCAAGCCTGGCGAACAGAAATACCACGATTTCATCGTTCCTTTCCTGAAGGACTTCAGCCGTCATCTCCGCCAAAAAGGATGGTTCAGCCGCACCTTTATCGCGATGGACGAACGTCCCAAGGATCAGATGGAAGCGGCTTGGCAGACCATTCAGGATGCCGACCCAGAGTTCAAGATTGAAGGTGCCGCTAACTATAGTGTTGACAGCGAGGCAGCCGACCGCGTGGACGATATCAGCGTGGGCTTCCAGTACAACCTTCTCAAGAAGGAGGCTTTGGCCCGTCGTGCTGCTAAGGGACAGAAGATAACCTTCTACACTTGTTGTAGTCCTGACCGCCCCAACACCTTTACCTTCTCGCCTCCAGCAGAGTCGGCCTATTTGGGCTGGCACGCTCTTGCTTGTGGATACGACGGCTATCTCAGATGGGCTTACAACAGTTGGTCCCAGCAACCCAATCAAGACAGCCGTTATCGCTCCCAAAGCTGGTATTCAGGCGACTGTTACCTTGTTTATCCTGGCGGAAGCAGCATTCGTTTCGAACGTCTTGTGGAAGGCATTCAAGCGTATGAGAAAGCCCGAGTGCTCCGTCCTACCCTCAATCTGAAAGAAGCCAAAGACCTTGACGAAATACTCCGATACTTCGCACCTAACGTCTACAAGGACGATACGGATGCTGTCGGACTGCTTCGCGAAGCCAATAATCTACTATGGAAACTATCTAAATAATGCCATTATGAGACATGAGAAACACCCTTTAGAGACCATTAACAAGTGGCTAGATGAACGGGGAATTGCTGTTCTGGACAATGTGACCCGTATGCCTGTCTATGATGAGCCATACATCTCACCCTATCTTATCATAGCTCTGAACCATCGAGGCTGGGTGAAAGTGGATTACGACATGCAGCCCACCAAGTTCCAGGCACACGATCATGTCGTCATCTATCCCAATCACATCCTGACGGCTCACGAATCGAGCGACGACTATCTCTGTACCCTGCTTGTCGTCTCGCCGCACTTTCTGAAGATACTGAGCCAGCTACACCCCAAACATTATCTCTTCGAGTACCACTACAACACGTCGCTCCACCTGAAAAACAAGCAGTTCGAGACGATGCTGACTTGTTTCAAGATGTTGCAAACCCTCAGCCAGCTGGAACATTCTGAACGCGATGAGATGCTGATCATGCAGATGGACATCACAGCCAGAATAGTGAGGAACATCATACGGGAGAACGGAAAAGAGATGATTCACAAAGAGACTGCCGTCCAGCAAATGCTGAGCCGTTTTCACGAAGACATCGTGCTGCATTATCGCGAGAGTCGCGAAGTGCGTTTCTATGCCGAGCTGCAGAACCTCACACCCAAGTACTTCGGCACAGTCATTCGCGAAGCGACAGGCATCGGTGTAGGCGAATGGATAGCGAATTACGTGATTGTCCAGGCAAAGTTCCTGCTTCGCCACCAGTCCAACCTCACTATTCAGCAGGTCAGCAACAAGCTTGGCTTCAAAGAACAAACCACCTTCTCGCGCTACTTCAAGACCTACACGGGTATGTCTCCCAAGGAATATCGGGAATCATAGGCCTGCAAGCGGGAAAACACACCTAAGGTAATTTGCAAACGCATAGTGTTACGATTGCGAACGTATAGTGTTACGATCGCAATCGTATAGTGTGATGATTGCAAACATCAAGTGTGTCGTTGGCAAACTTCACGTTTGATGATTGCAAACTTCACGTTTGATGTTTTGAAGTTTGACGTGTGTTTTTTCCCTTATCCCTTTGTCAAAATGCGGAAAATGCGTACCTTTGCAGCGAAATTATTAACTTTATAAAACTGACAACTATGATTTACAAGACTCTCAGACGAGTTTTTATGGGCATAGCTATGCTGGCGCCACTATCGCTGGCTGCCCAGGAATTTGACTCCGAATTGCAGTTGAGCAACGAGGAAACCGTCTGCTGGTACCGCATTTGCAATGCCGCTCCAGGAATGGACAGACTAGCTATGACGGACCTCAACGGCGAAGTCGAAGGCGAAGACCACGAAGATGCGCTGAGGATGACGGTCGCCCTGCTGCCGACAGAAACCGAGGACACCCACTCGCAGTGGAAACTGACGGCTGGCGAAGACGGAAAAGTCATCATCATAAATCGCGCAACAGGCTCTCAGATTGGCAACCATTCGGCCATTTCAGGCGACCATAACTTCACCTGGCTTACCTTCTCGCACGACGCACCAGGTTTCACCGTTACTTCTCTTGGCGATTACGCCTTCAAGCTCGAGGGTGTGGAGGACGACGGCGTGAACCGCTGTCTCGCTTTGGCAGAGCGTGGTGGAGAAGCACTCACTTATCCTGAAACCGGCGAAAGCACATCCATCATCGGTTGGAAGTTCTTCCCCGTCGAGATTGAAACTGGCATCGGCTCTGCAAAAGCAAACTGCTCAGTCGTTATCAGCGTAAAGAACAAACGCATCTCCGTAAGTGGAAGCACAGATTGGCAGTTGTTCAATATCTCTGGCGAAGAGATGCCGCGCACAGTTTCGCTGCCGACAGGCGTTTATTTGGTCAAGATGCCGCAGAAATCAGTTAAGGTCCTTATTCCATAATATAAAAGATGAAGACAATGAAAAAGCATATTCTCCTTTTGTTCCTTGCAGTTCTGGACATGCCTCTGCTTAAGGCACAGAACTATGTTGTCAGCTCTCTTGCAACACCTGGCGCTGCCACATTCACTTCCGACAAGATTGTCGAAGGCGTCATCACCCTTCCTTTTGCAGCAGGCACTCACGCCATTCCAGTCGAGACAAACCAAAACGCTACGGTCACCTGCGATGATGATTGGTGCGAAGCATCTTTTGCTGACGGCACACTCACATTGACCGTTACCGAGAATACCACAGAAGATGCCCGTACCACAATCCTTAAGGTTCGCAGCAAGGACTTCCATCCTCTGCTCATCACAGTCAAGCAGGAGTCTCGTCTGGTCTTTGCAGTCATCTCCGACGTGCATGTCGGCAACACTTGGGGAGCAGGTTACAAGGTGAAGATTCCGCAAGCACTTCAGCACTTGACAGGATATGGAAAGCTCGATGCTATGGCTGTTGTGGGTGACCTCACAGACAACGGTCGGGCAAACCAGTATCAAGAGTTCGTGCAGTTCTTCGGAAGCAACAGCAATATCCTCAATCCCGTGGATAACTTCATCTTCATGATGGGCAACCACGACAACTATGACAGCAACGGGCAAAACAACTACAAGAGCGGACTCAGGAGCTTCAACGGGAACCGCAGCTATCCGCTCGACCAATATTTCCTCATCAAGGGCTATCCCTTCATCAGCATCAGTCAGCGCGGCAGTGCCAACAACGACGATAATGTCAGCAACGGCACAACCTCTTACCCGAGCACGGTAGTGACTACGCTGAAGCGTTATCTGAAGAGAGCCGCTGAGGAAGCTCCCGGCAAACCCATCTTCGTTTTCACTCACGTCGCTCCACGATGGACATGCTATAGTTCTTGGGGTGAAATCGAGGGTGCAGCCTGGGCCATGAAGGTGCTGAACCCTGTCCTGAACGAATACCCGCAAGTCGTCGCCTTCTGCGGCCACAGCCATTATCCACTCGGCGACCCACGCAGCATCCATCAAGGTGCTAACCCCAACAGCACACGAAACAACTACTACACTGTCATCAACACAGCCAGCACGACCTATTCGGAGATTAATCCTGGCGCAGTTGCTGCAGGCATACATCCCGAAGGTTATGCCTATGTGACAGAAGGTATGATTCTCGTGGAACAAGAGAATGGCGACATCGAGATACGTCGCTACGACACCTATCGCAATGTGGAAATCGACCCTGAACATCGTTGGGTTCTGAAAGCTCCCTTTGATGGTAGTATGTTCCAATATGCAGATATCCGCGACGCTGACGACAACCCAAACAATGTTCCCCTTCGAACGGGCTTGCCTGCACCTGCCTTCTACAAGAGCGCAGAACTGACATTGAATGTTTACCCAAGCGAGGTGAAAGTCACCTTCCCTCAAGCAACGGACAACGAATGCGTCTTCCGCTATAAGGTTCGCATCCTAAAAGGCGAAACAGAGGTAAAAAGCGCCTTCGTCTTCTCACAGTTCTACCTTACGACAGATATGCCTCAGACACTCTCCTATACCATCGAAGGTCTGACAGCAGACACGAAATACACAGCTGAAGTCACTGCCTACGACTCGTGGGACAACAAGTCTGTTCCTCTCACAGCCACCTTCACCACGCCTGCCGATGATGCTCCCGTTCCAGATCCTGTCGGTTGGTGGACATTCGACAATCCTGACAACCTGTTGGAAGGCATTGGCACAGCCACTCTTCAGGGAGCTCTCCACAGTGCTGGCAACGTTGAGCCAGTCGAAGCACCCGCCTTTGCCTACATCAATCCTGTCGATGGTCCGTCTATGAGCAACAGAGCCGCCACTGTGCCTGCAGGGTCCAGCCTGCTGATGAGCACAAACATCAACACCAACAAACTCGACACCTACACTTGGAGCATGGATATCCATCTGGCTCAGACAAGCGGCTACACATCTCTCTTCCAGAACGACCTGACCAACACAAAGGACGGCAGCCTCTTCGTCTATAACGGCACCATAGGCAAGAATGTGGCCGACTTGGGCTATCACGGCATGATTACCTCGGCTGGATGGCATCGCATAGTCTTTGCCGTTCGGGACAACATGGCAAAACTTTACATAGACGGCACCCTTGTCAGTCAAAGCGCATCTGCCAGCGAGTTGAACTGGCAGCTGAGCACTGGTGCCCTCTTCTTCGCAGACCAAGACGGCGAAGAGCACACGGTTGAGATTGCCGACCTGCGTTTCTGGGACAAGATGCTGACGACCACTCAGATTGCTGAACTGGGAAAGGTTGAGACAAGCAGCGAGCCCATCGAGGTCACAATACCCGAAGCCTTGGGCGTTTGGACATTTGACAATCCAAACGATCTGCTGGCAGGCATAGGTACGGCTACGCTGATGAGCGCCGAGCATGCTACAGACGGTTCAGGCGGTGTGCATGTCTATGCCGACCCCATCTCTTCGTCCATGATAACTGAAGGCCCCGCAGAAGGCAATGGTGCAATCCTCGTTCCCTTCGGTGCCAGCCTGCTCATGAACGCTAACCTCGGTACGAGCGAGATAGGAACCTACTCCATTCTTTGGGACGTGAAGGGAGCCGACCTCTCGACCTACGTGCCCCTCTTGCAAAATGACCTCAACAACAAGAAGGACGGCAGCCTTTTCTTCAACCAAAACAAGGTGGGACTGGGCGGCTCGCTCTACTACAACGGCCAGATCAACAACAACCAATGGTATCGTATCGTCTTCGTCGTAGAGGCACCGAACAAGGCAAGCCTTTACGTTGACGGCACTCTGGTAAGCTCTTGCGAGCACAACAATGCCTATAATCTGCATTGGAAACTGACGACGGGAGCTCTCTTCTTTGCCGACAACGACGGCGAGGAGAAAGCCATCGAAACGGCCGAGATACGCTTCTGGGACAAGGCACTCACCTTGGCACAAGTCAAGAAGTTAGGTGCTGCAGGAACAGAATAAGAACCACTTCGCATACATCAAGGAAGCCTTCCCGCAACAAGCAGGAGGGCTTTCCTGTTTTACGACAGAAAAACTTCGGCCTTTCTTTTGTATTTTGCATGCGAATTCGTAACTTTGCACACAAAACAAGACAAACTCTCTCATTCATCTCATAACTGATGGGAAACAAGCGGCATAAGGTTTACTTAGTCAAGAAGATACTGCTGGGCAAAGACTTCCTGGCCATCTGTCTGTTTGGTTTCATCTTTTCCATCAGACCTCTCAACAAGACAGAACTCAACCACGAACTCATCCACGCTGCCCAGCAACGGGAGTTGCTCTACCTGCCATTCTTCATCTGGTACGGCATCGAGTGGTTCGTCCTTTTCCTGAAGTACCGCGACTGGATGACGGCCTACCAGCACATCCGCTTCGAGCAGGAAGCCTACCGCCATCAGAATGACCTCGCGTATCTGGAAAAGAGAAAGCACTACCACTATCTTTCTTAATTCATAGTATCTTTGTATGCTTCA
>CACZBC010000041.1 GCA_902779315.1 uncultured Bacteroidales bacterium
TACTTGCTCTTATGTCTGTTCTTTCTCAGTCTCTTCTTACGCTTGTGCGTAGACATCTTGTGCCTCTTATGCTTCTTTCCGTTTGGCATAATTTTAGGTATTTACAGTTAGTACTATTTTGTGTAATTATATTATTTCGGACTGCAAAGGTACAATTATTTTCCGAAAGGCAAAAGGTTTTATGCCATTTTGTTGAAAAAAAGTTGGCGTTTGGTGTGTTTCATGCCGAAAAAGCAGTACTTTTGCATCATGATTTCATCATTTGGCACGCAATTAGAGCAATGGTACGAGTCTTTTGGCCGCGACCTTCCCTGGCGAAGGACGAGCGACCCATACCTCATCATGCTATCGGAGTTCATCCTGCAGCAAACACAGATTGTACAAGGCATGAGTTACTACCTGCGCTTTGCCGAGAGGTTTCCTACGGCTGAGAGCCTAGCAGAAGCAAGCGAGGAAGAGGTGCTCAGGCTCTGGCAGGGGTTAGGCTATTACAGTCGTGCCCGTCACCTTCATGCTGCAGCCAAACAAATTGCAGAGGCAGGGAAGTTCCCTCGCGATTATGCCTTTGTGAGGGCTTTGCCTGGCATTGGAGACTATACCGCGGCTGCCATCATGAGCTTTGCTTTTGGAGAGGCTTATGCTGTGCTTGATGGTAATGTCAGCCGCGTTCTTGCCCGTCATTTCGGCATTACAGAACCTATCGATTCCGGGCAGGGAAAGAAATTGCTTCGTGCCCTTGCCGACGAGATGCTCGACCGCCAGCATCCTGCCCTCTACAACCAAGCCATCATGGACTTCGGCGCCCTGCAATGCAAGCCTACTTCGCCGCTATGTGAGGTTTGTCTACTTGCCGAAACTTGTCAGGCCTTAAGCACGCACCAAGTCGACAAGCTGCCTATCAAAGCAAAGCGGACAACCGTTCGCGACCGCTACTTTACTTATATTTATACGCGAACGGAGGACGGAATGACCCTGCTCCATCGTCGAGGCAGCGGCGACATTTGGCAAGGTCTCTTCGAGTTTCCGATGATAGAATCAGCAAACAAGTTGACGAGTAAACAAGTTGACGAGTTTATTCACTCATCACTCGTTAAAGTTAATGTTAAGATTAAGACTGAACTCCTCGCTTCTGACGTCCTTCATCAGCTCACTCATCAGCGCTTGCATGCAGATTTCTACCGCCTTACCTTACCCAATGCCATTGAAAACGAAAAAGAGCAATGGGTCGAAGAAAAGTCCCTCGACCGCTATGCCCTTCCACGCCTCTTGGAGAAGCTATTGGAGAAAATAAAGTAACTGCCGCTTTATGCTGGGCAAGAGCCTTGCATCGCGCAGAAGCCGATGATTCCTAAAATGGCAATGAGTGCGTAGATAACCAGACAAATAATGGCAAAGATGCCATAGAACTTCAGAAAACTATGCATTCCTGCGAAGCCGCGAGCCAGTTGAGCATCACTACCAGTCTTGCAAGCAGCCTTCACTCCATTTGCGAACTGGAAGCCCTTTGCAATCGGATAAATCAGAATAAGGGCAAGAAGCACATAGATAATGCCTACTGCAATTCCTACGCCTCCAACGAAGGGAGCAGTTTCTGCAGGCATCATGCCCGGGAACTTGCCGCCTAATGCAATCATGGCAATACCCATGATAAGGACAATTGCCACACCGATAGTTTGCAGGACGAGGAGGAACTTCGCCCACTTTGCTGAGCTCAGCAGATCAGCTTTCATCGTCTCGTCGATAACCATTCCAGTCTTGAATTCTTCGTTCATAATACAAAAAGTTTAGGTTAATACTGAACAAATATTCTCTTTTCTGTTGCAAAGTTACGAATATTTTCTCTTTTTGCCAAACATTTATCACTTTATTCTATCATACATTACTAACTCCACAGGGCCTAACAAACCTGAGGGGCGCAAGGGCTCCTTGGCAGATGGGCCGTTAATGACCCATGTCCGACGTTGCTCCTTGGGCTGTGCAGCATCATAAGCCAAGCGGTTGAACCAAGTACTGGTCAACTCAACAACTATGGTGTTGCTGCCACGACGAAGATAGGGCGTTATGCCTGTCTGGTAAGGTTCAGCCCATAGTGTATCAACGACTTCACCATTCACCTTGACGACAGCTATCTCTTCCACTTCGCCAAGACGGAGCACGAACTGCTGACCTCGCTTCTTTGTGTTGATTTGTAGCGAGGTTTCGTAGGTAGCGGCACCTGAGAAAGCACGTCCTTCATCGCTGAGCGGCAAGTCTTTCCATGCCTTCAGTTCGGTTAGCAGAAGAGGTTTGTCTATGCCCCAGCCCTTGGGGAAAGTTAGCGTCCACTTATCTAGGGGCATCACCTCTGTCGCCTTCAAGGTCTTCATGCTTTGGGGACGTACATCGTGTCGGAAGACGAGGAAGAGCATCTCACCCCGCTGCAGGTCAAGGCGTACGCGAGTATATTCGCCATCAGGCTCTGCATCGGCCAGTTGAATGCTACCGTTCATGGGATTCCAAAGTTCGGCACGACCTTTCTGACGGAAAGACACCTCGCCACTAAATGTTTGTCCCTTTTGCGGGCAAATCATGTACCAATCGGCTTTGTCGATACGACGATGGAGCCAACGCAGTTCTGTCGGCTTCACATTGGGTTGCATATTTAACTTTTCGAAGGCTTGTCCCAGTTGTGAAACAGGAACATCCCTGATAACACGAGCACCTTGTGCTTCCATTGCCTGCAACCTATTAATGGTTTCAGGGAGAAGGCGTTTCGTATCGGGAACCCAAAGCACATCGTAGCAAATGCCTTCCGGTGTTGTCCAACTTCCGTTACGTATTTTTATGCGATTCAAAAGGGCATCGGTATTGCAATAGTCGTACGTATAACCATTGGGGAACGGTGCAAACTGATCGGGCTTTTGTTCTATCTCGTCACCGATGTACCAAAGAACGCTGTTCACAGGGAATCCTCTCTCCAGCATATAGGCACATCGGGCCAAATATGTATTGAAGTGGCGCATGAAAGGCCACCAAGTTTGCTTCCTGAGGAATGGCGTACCGATGCCACCACCAAATGAAGTGCCTGGAAAATAGCGGTCAGCATCGGGATTGTGGGTGTAGGTGTGGAAGACTGTATGAGTGACTCCCTCCACCATATTCTGATTAGCCACCTCACGCAAATCCCTGAGTCGTTCGTCCCAAGTCAAGTCGAATGAGGTAAAAGATTCTGCCGAAACACGTGGTTTGCCATATAGATGAGCCGCAGAAGCCGTGGGACGAATGGGTTTGTAGTTATGGTTTGCGAGCCACCCCGAAAGGGGTTGCCAGTATTCGCACATCGGCACATCGGCATACTTATAGTATTCCATCGGGTCGGCAGGAAAGATGTCGCCCGCTGCTGTTTCGTAGCTGACAGTCATGCCTTTCTCGTGGGCAAGGCGAGTCATGTATCCGTAAAAGTTGTCTGTAAAGAGTTCGTTAATGGTGCGACGCCAATCAGAAAGGAACTTGCTGGTTTGTTCGCGGCCATCTATTACCCACCCAAAGATGGCTGGGAGCCAAGTGAGCAGATCGTACTGCTGACGTTCTTGGAACTCTTGCCTCATGTATCGTGTCCAAGTTTGCGAAGAGCACTCCCAACTGTCCATTAGCATATTGTTCACCAGTCCCTTCAATGGTCCGTCTGTGAGACGCCCGATATAACTGCGAAACTGATAGCCAACATAGGCTGTATCGAGTTTATTAACCTCCCAACCCGTTGCCTCAGCAGGGGCCGGTCCGTTACGACGGCCAGTGTTGACATGGCCTATGCGAAGGACTATCCACTGCCCAGCAGGAGCCGTCCAACGGAGCCGTCCATCGGAAGTCATTTTCTCCGTAAGATCGAGAATGTCAGCTCGTCTGACAAACCCACTGCCCTCTTCACTCATATCCTTTGGAAGCGGCAACAGTTCACGCGAAGTCCAAGCAGCCTCCATCTCCCAGTTGTGGCCACGAGTTGCTGTCGAGAAACAAAGACGCGAGATGTGCATGGAGTGCTTATTGGTAATCTCGAGAATATACTCGCCTTGCTCTTTCTGGTCGGGTAGAGCAAAAGTCATAGTCTTGTCAATATCCTGCCAGTTTGCTCGCGGGAAGTCTGTATCAAGAAGAATGGTCTGGCTGGGAGTCATGACATGCAGGTGAATGTCGGGCTGAACACAGAATTCATGATTAAATTGGTCGATGGGATTGAACTCTATGGAGCGCACCTTGGCCCCACCCTTTATCTTGACACGGATTCGATAGGGCTTCTGTGCATCTGTCGGCTGCAAGGTGAAGGCGGCACTCGGCTCTCCATTGAGGAGCTTTTGCCACTCCTCCTTATACGCCTCTGTCTCAACCCTTTCGATCTGGCAGTATGCTCCTGTATCGCCGTCAGAAGCGGGAAAGGCCAATACTGCGATATCCCTCCAATCGCGCCAGTCTTCCTTCTGAGGAACGGGCAGTTTCACATCCACCTCCTTGCCTCCCGAAATGTCTTTCCTTGAGTAACTCAGATGTCGCATGGCTTGCTCAGGTTTAATCCACGGGCCGCCGCTCATGGCCCATCCAGGGCAGGTTTGCAGGCTGAAGCGCAACCCCAGACGATGAGCCTCCTCGGCCGTGTGCTTGACTAGCGCCTCCCACTTCGGACTCAGGCACTCCACATGTTCCTCCGTACCTGGCCAATCCGCGGGATCCCCCACTTGTCCGTGGAAAAACTGCACACCTTGAATGCCCGATGCAGCTATGGCTTCGAGGTCACGAGTGATGCCTTCCCGACGGATGCTGCCATTGAGAAAGTGGAACCAAGTCTCAGGGTAGAAGATGCGGTCAGGATGGAGGAAGGCTGCTTGGTCATTCTTTGAGAACGCACTTCGCAGTTTTGCCGTATCTGGTACTGCAGGAAAGACATTTTGTGCAGAGACAGATCCAACCCCAGAAAACTGAATCAGCAAGATGGATAGCAAGATGATGTTTATTCTTTTCATTACTCAGATGACTATATTGTTCTGCAAATATACAAATAAGCAAGCAAAAAAACAAATCATTATTGCTTTTTCGAATACGAATCAATCACATTACGAAGCAAAAGCAAGAGAGTCGGACAATTGAACAGTCATTTTTCGAACGCACCAAAGACAATGTGGAGAGATGGCAAACGTAGGCTGTGATGTTGCCCAACTTAACGTGTGATGTTTGCAATCGTATACTGTGACGTTTGCAATCGTATACTGTGACGTTTGCAATCGTATACTGTGATGTTTGGCTTCTCAGCATATCACCTTGCAAACGCTAATGTCGTGGGCTTCGGCAGGAACTTCTTCGAGAAGCTGAAAAGGGAAACAGATACCTGTTAACTTTGCAGTTTTCAGGTTGGGCAGCAATCGGTCGTAATAACCTTTCCCACGGCCCAAACGATGTCCTGCACTATCGAACGCCATACCTGGAATGATGGCAAGCTCTATCTTGTCATAATGTTTGGGGGCAAACAAGGGCCCCGACGGCTCCATAATGCCAAAAGCCCCTTCCTTCAAAGACGCTTCGCCTTCGTAGAGATGCAGCTCCAGTTCATCACCCTTCACAACTGGCAAGAGCACCTTCTTGCCGCTCTCAAAAGCGTCTTTTATCAGCAAACGCACATCAACCTCATCGGGCAAAGGGTAATACAAAAGCAGAGTGCCTGCTTCCTGCCAAGAGGCAAGAGCAAGCACCTTACTGCAAATATCTTCAGACATAACCGCCAACTCTGCAGCGGAAAGTCTTCTTTTCTGCGTCCTTATCTGTTGACGCAGTTCCCTTTTGGTCATTTCTTAGCCTTCTTTGCGGCTTTTTCTTTTGCCTTATCGTACTTCTCCCACAACTTTTTCTTAGCGCAAAGGGCTTTCTGAGCCTCTGTGCTGGCGATGGCAGCAGCCTCAGCAGCAGCTTCGTCAGCAGGATTTGCCCATGCAAACTGGAAGCCCTTCTGAGTGTTCCAGTAACCACGAGTGAAATCGGGGAACGCTACGGAGCAGCAATTGTTATCCATCGAGAGTGAGCCGAGTTCTGCCAAACTACACCACTCAGCAAGGTCGTAAACGTCCATATCGAGAGGCAGACCGTTCTGCAGACAATAAACCAGACGAGCGTCCATGAAGAAGTCCATACCGCCATGACCGCCAACTTTCTGAGCCATTTCGCCATACTTCTTGATGATGGGGTGCTGATACTTAGCCACAAGCGCATCCTGCTCGGCCTTGGGAAGGAAGCCGTGACTGCTGAGGTCATCCACCTTTGGAGCCACACCACTAGCTGTGAGTTGACTCTTGTCGAGAGCATAATGTTGCTCAGGATACTTAGTAGCATAACCCTTCGTGCCAGTCAATTTATACAGACGGTTGTAGGGCTGCGGATTCATTACATTGTGCTGAATCTCAACGACCTTGCCTTCCTGAGTACGCATGAGGGTTGTCGTCTGGTCGCCATTACGATAGTTTGTGCAGGGTTTGCCAGTCTTCTTCTCGACATATTCCTTGCCGTGAGCACTCTTCGTATCCATAGCGACAAGAGTCGTGAAGCGGTCTCCACGATGGATGTTCATGGCGAGAGCAACAGGACCGAGTCCATGAGTGGCATAGACGTCACCACGATTCTCCATGTTATACTTCATACGCCAACCCAACTTATCAGGGTCGCTGCCGTCAGGATTCTTCCAATAGTAATCCCAGAAATCGTCGAGGTTGTGAATGTAAGCGCCTTCGCCACGAAGCACTTCGCCAAAGACGCCATTCTGAGCCATATTGAGAGTGTTGAGTTCGTACCAGTCGTAGCAGCAGTTCTCGAGAATCATGCAATGGAGGCGCGTCTTCTCGGAGAGCTCGATGAGTTCCCAACATTGCTCAAGGTTCATAGCAGAGGGCACTTCGATAGCCGTATGCTTGCCATTCTCGAGGGCACATTTTGCAACGGGGAAGTGATGATCCCAGTCCGTAGCCACATAAACGAGGTCGATATCAGGACGTTTGCAAAGCTCTTCGTAGCCTTTCGCGCCACTATAGATGTCTGCAGGTGGAAGTCCAGCCTCGCGAAGATACTTCTGGCAAGCTTCTGCACGACCCTCTACGTAGTCGCATAGTGCAACAATTTGAGTGCCAGGAATATGAGTGAAACGAGCCACAGCACCAGGTCCACGCATGCCAAGGCCAACAAAGCCCACGCGAACAGTTGCCATCTTGGGAGCAGTCAAACCAAGCACATGTTGCTGACCTGCAGGACGAGCGGGAGCATCCACAACGAGGGTTCCCTTGTCCCAATGATATTTGGTGCTGGGACTGAGGCTTTGTGCCAAAGAGGTGACACTGAAAAGAATTGCCGCAAAAAGGGCGGCAGAGAAATGTTTGATGTTCATGGTTTCAATTAGTTTTAGTACATTTACTGCGCAAAGATAGTAAAAGTTTCCTAAACTCACGCTCTTTTCATGCAAAAGAAGTGAAAAAAGACAACTTTTTCTCCTCCTATGCCTACATATTACATAATATAATGTAACTTTGTGCCGTAATATGCGCGTAATGGAAAAGGAAAAACTGCTTGGCATGACTCTCGATGAGCTGAAGGCTGTCGCCACAGAGGTGGGGCTGCCCAGTTTTGCAGCAAAGCAGATGGCAGAATGGATTTACGGCAAACACGTCAGGAGCATCGATGAGATGACCAACCTTTCACTCAAAGGAAGGTCGGCCCTCGCAGAACATTACGAGATAGGTTGTGTGCCGCCTTGCGACATCCAACAAAGCATTGATGGGACTGCGAAATACCTCTTCCCCACAGAAAGCGGGCAAAGGGTCGAGTGTGTCTTCATTCCCGACGGTGACAGAGCCACGCTTTGCGTCAGCAGTCAGGTCGGATGCCGAATGGGCTGCCGTTTCTGCATGACAGGCAGGCAAGGCTTCGGAGGCAATCTTTCAGTCACAGATATCCTGAATCAAGTCTATTCTGTGCCTGGAAGCGAACTGCTCACAAACATCGTTTTCATGGGACAAGGAGAGCCTCTTGACAATCTCGATGCTGTGCTCAAAGCCACTCAACTGCTCACAGATGCTAACGGCTGGGCTTGGAGTCCGAAGCGCATCACGGTTTCGACGGTCGGCATCAGGAAAGGTGTGGAACGCTTCCTGAATGAGAGTGATTGCCACCTCGCTATAAGCCTCCACAATCCTTTTCACGAGGAACGTTTGGCAATGATGCCTGCAGAGAAGGCAAACGACACACGCGAACTTCTCGAACTACTCAGCAAGCAAGACTGGAGTCACCAGCGCAGACTCAGTTTCGAGTACATCGTCTTTGGAGGCCTCAACGATTCTGAAAGGCATGCAAAGGAATTGGTTCGTTTGCTCTCGCCAATAGAATGCAGAGTTAACCTGATTCGCTTCCACGAGATACCAGACACTCCCTATAAAGGCGCTTCGGAAGAAAAGATGATTTGGTTGCGCGACTATCTGACAAAACATGGCGTAACGACCACCATTCGCGCCAGTCGTGGGCAAGACATCTTTGCAGCTTGTGGGCTGTTACATGCAAAAAGCAAAACCGAAATAATGAAACAATGATAACTATATAGAACTATGAGACACTACATTTTTTCTCTGTCAGCACTTTGTTGCCTGCTTCTCTTAGTTAGTTGCCAGAAGGAACAATTCTTTCCTCAGGCTAGCGGACGTCCGTACGAGGTGCTCGTCGTGCTCGACAACAAGACTTGGGAGGCTCCTGCTGGACGCGCCCTGTTCGACATTCTCGACACTGACGTACCTTGCTTGCCGCAGAGTGAGCGCTCTTTCCACATCACACAGATTGAACCAAAAGACCTTAGTGCGAATTTCAGTATCTTCCGCAATATCATTCAGGTGAACATCGACAAGACGCAGTACTCCCGTACTGGCATGCGTTTCATGCGTAACAAGTATGCGATGGACCAGATTGTGCTCACCATTAACAGCCCTAGCGAGGAAGACTTCAAACAATTCTGCATCGACCACAAACAGGAAGTCATAGACTTTCTGACTCGCACAGAAATGAATCGACTCATCAAGGAACTGGAAAAGAAATATTCGAAAGTGACCTACGACCTTGCTTGGCAAATCTTTGCCTGTCGATTCCATGCTCCAAAGGAACTGACCAGCTACAAGAAAGGCGACCACTTCTTCTGGACAAGCAACAACACGGCAAGCGGATTGGAAAACATTTGTATGTATAGCTATCCGTACGAAGGTCCTGAGACATTCAACAAGGAATACATGACTGCCAAGCGCGACTCAGTGATGAAAGTGAACCTTCCAGGCGAGAAGAAAGGCATGTTCATGAAGACAGACTCGCTCTGCACAATCGTCAAGCCTATTAATGTACACAACAGTTACGCAATGGAAATGCGAGGCCTATGGTATATGGAGAATGATTGCATGGGAGGTCCCTTTGTGAGTCACTCTCGCGTTGACATCGAAACAAATCGCGTAGTAGTAGTCGAAGGCTTCGTTTATGCTCCCGAGAAGATGAAGCGCGGCCTCATTCGCAGGCTCGAAGGTTCGCTCTACACTCTGCAACTTCCCCAAGAACAATACTCGCTCATCGACACAGGGCTGGAGGAAGAAGCCTCTACCAAGACCAATAAAGAAGAAAAGAACTAAATGGAAAAACTCAAAATAGCCATTACCCAAATTGGTACTGACGACATAAACAACAACCTCATTCGCCAGGTCTGTTGCGACCCAGCAATGCTTGAACTCTGTACGCCAGTCGAACTAGACGAGGAGACTGCCTATCGCGAACTCGACAAAGCAAAAGTTGACGCGCTAGTACTTGCATCTGAAGCGAAATGTCCTTCAGGTGCCTTTGAGATTATCGTGACAGACAAGACAAACATCGCTGTGCTCGACAAAGAACCAACGGCAGGAGATATCATCAGACTTCGCAACATCCTTGAACGAGACTTTGACCTGCAAATACCTCGCATTGCCATCGTACAAGAAAGCATTATGCAGAACCCTGATCTCGCAACTCAAGTAACGACAGAGCAAGGCATCAATACCTATGGTCCTTATACAGTAGAGCAAATTACAGCAGAGGACACGGCTTGGCACTTTGACGGCATCATCACGACAGACAAGGTTTTAGCACAACGCATTGTCACAGATCTTTTGGCAAAAGCTCCTGTCCGCTATTTTGCTGGCAGAGAAGCAGTCGCGACTGCCATCTATCAGCCTGTTCAAACGAATGAAGACGAGGGCGTGGCTGATGTTTCATGGTTGACCCATCCCTTCTTCACGGCTATTGACATCATTCGCAACCGTGCTTTCTACGATGAAGCACGGCAAGATGTCCTGCCCAAGCTCTTCCGCGACAAGCGAGAAGACAGGAAGAAAGATGAACTCTCTCAAATAAACACTAACAACGACAACTCCGAAGAAGCATCATGAGCACTAGTTCAGATATGCAGTCACTGATGAACCGCTACGGTATTGTGGGGCGCAATGAAGCACTTCGCGAAGCTCTTGCCACAGCTGTTCTGGTTGCACCTACAGACCTCTCTGTGCTTATTCAAGGAGAGAGTGGTGTAGGTAAGGAAATCATTCCGCGCATCATTCACGACCATAGCAAGCGCAAGGGAAAGACATACATCGCCATCAATTGCGGCTCTATTCCAGAGGGAACTATCGATAGTGAACTCTTTGGACACGAAAAGGGTGCTTTTACCAGCGCTATCGGTGAGCATGAAGGTTACTTTGGCGCAGCTAATGGAGGTACACTTTTCCTCGACGAAGTGGGCGAACTGCCTTTAAGCACTCAGGCAAGACTGCTTCGAGTGTTGGAAACAGGTGAGTATCTTAGGGTCGGTAGCAGTACGCCAAGAAAGACTGACGTTCGCATCGTCGCCGCCACAAATGTGGACATTCCCAATGCCATCAAACAAGGACGTTTCCGCGAAGACCTCTACTACCGTCTTTGCACCATCAATATCAAGATACCACCCTTGCGCGAACGTCAAGGTGATGCTGTTCTTCTCTTCAAAAAGTTTGCGCTCGATACGGCACAACGCTACAATATCCCTGAACCTATCAGACTCACGCCAGAAGCAGAAGAGGTGGTTAATTCCTATAAATGGCCCGGTAATATCCGTCAACTTCGTAACATTACGGAGCAACTCAGCATTCTTTCCGAAAGTAGAAGCATCACGTCGGAAATGCTTGCGAAGCATGGTATCACGCCAAATTCCGATGCAGATACAGGAATTGCCACAATCGGAGGAAGCAGTTCGGACTCCCAGCATGACTACGAGCAAGAGATAAAAATTCTTGCTCACGCAGTCTTCGAACTTCGTTCTGAAGTGCAAGAACTCAAAGAGAAACTGCAAGGACATAATTGGCATGATGCTCCTGCCGGCACCACATTGCCCATTCCTGTCTCCACACAAAAGAAGACTCCGAACACACAACCAGAAGAGTTGGACATTCCGACCGCTGAAGAGATTGTTGATGACGATACGCTCAACATCGGAGACATGGAGAAGCGCAACATCTTGCTTGCGCTTCAACGCAATCATTACAAGCGTAAACTTGCTGCCGAAGAACTTGGCATCAGCGAACGAACACTTTACAGAAAGATAAAAGCCTATGGAATCGATGAATAGAAGGCACTTCGTCCTATTGCTTTTGCTTGCCGTACTTGTCTCTGCCTGCTCTATCAGCTATAGTTTCAATGGTGCCAGTATCGACTATACGACAACGAAAACCATTCAGATAGACAACTTTCCCATTCGAAGTGCTTATGTATGGGCACCTATGCAGAGCATCTTCCAGAACAGAATCACGGAGATTTATGCCAATCAAACAAAGTTGAAACAGGTTAAGAAGAACGGCGACCTCCAACTTGCAGGCGAGATTGTTGCCTTCGACCAGTTCAATAAAGGCATCTCAAGCAGTGGATATAGTAGTCAGGTACAACTCAAGATGACGGTAAATGTCCGCTTTGTCAACAACAAGAAGCATACCGACGACTTCGAGAGACAGTTCACCGCAACAGCGGAATACGATGCTTCGCAGCAACTCAATGCCGTTCAGGAAGAACTCGTCACACAAATGGTGAAGGACATCACCGACCAAATCTTCAACGCGACAGTTGCCAACTGGTAAACTTTGACAAACATTATGCAACAACATATCATAGATTATATCCGACGACCCGACACCATTGATGACGATGCAATAGCCCAATTGCAGGCACTCGCACAGGAATATCCCTATTTCCACGTCGCCCGCATCCTGCTTCTGCAAGCCCTCTACAAAAAGCACGACCCTGCTTACGACGAGACTTTACGTCGTACAGCCATCCTTGTGCCAAGTCGTGAAGCTATCTTCCACCTGACAGAAGAACCTCATTATACACAAGCAGAGGAACACAAACGCTATGAAGAGACGACTGACACATCAGAGTCTCGCACTGTAAACCTCATCGACAGTTTTCTCGGCACACAGACTCCCATCACTCCTGTCACTCATCCGATAGATGCGGCACAGGATTATATTGGCTATCTACTTCAGCGCGAAAGCCAACAAGGTGCTGAAAGGCAAGAAGCTTTGCCCATGAATGGCGGTGGAGTCGTCGAGGATTTCTTGGAGAATGGAACTGGCAGAATTGTTCTTACCGATAACCTGGAAAACGAACAAGAAGAGGAGTCCGCAGAAGAAAGCCAAAAGTCACAAAATGACGAAAATAATGAAATTCTGACTGAAATAATGGCTGGAATTTACATAAAACAAGGCAAATATGAGAACGCAGTGAAAATTATCAGGCAACTTTCCTTGAAATATCCAAAAAAAAATCGTTACTTTGCAGACCAAATTCGATTCTTAGAGAAACTAATCATAAATAACAAACACAAATAATATGTACACATCTATCGTAATCCTGATTGTGCTGGCCTCCATTCTTATGTGCCTCATCGTACTGATTCAGGAATCCAAAGGCGGCGGTTTGGCTGCTGACTACTCCAACAACAACCAGATTCTTGGTGCGCCCAAGACAACCAACTTCATCGAGAAGGCAACTTGGTTCCTTGCTGGTGCAATGATTTTCCTCAGCGTCATCAGTGTCGCTTTCTTGCCTGGCACAGGTCATAACGATTCTGTTATGCAGCAGCAGGCAATTGAGCAGGCAGCCACGAATCCCGGCAATGTTCCTGCTATGGAGCAGCCCGCAGCAACTGAAGCTCCCGCAGAGACTCCTGCAGAAGCTCCCGCTCAGTAATTGACGCCTTTTAGCAAAACCACAAAAGCCCCCGCTTTCCCGGAAAGGGAGGCGGGGGTTACCTTTCACATGAACAAAGTACTACTTATAGCAGACAGCGGTTCGACTAAGACGGATTGGATCTTCATCAGTTCCGACGGCTCGCAAACCGAGTTGCACACAGACGGCATCAATCCCGCGCGCGATACGCGCGATAATATATATAATGTGTTGTACCACGATTTGCTGACTCAATTGCCGCAATCGGAGGGGCTGCAAGCCGTTCATTTTTATGGAGCAGGCTGCATAGAGCCGTTCAGTCGGAATGTGAAAAGTGTCCTCGAAGAACTATTCCCCGGTTGTCGCGCTGAGGTGGAGAGCGACTTACTGGGTGCTGCCAGAGCAGTTTGCGGACATGAACCTGGTATCGCTTGCATTCTGGGGACGGGCTCGAACAGTTGTCTCTATGATGGGAAAGACATTGTGAAGCACACGCCGCCACTCGGCTACATTCTTGGTGACGAAGGAAGCGGTTCCTTTCTTGGCAAGACATTGCTGAACGGACTCTTCAAGGGAACGCTTCCCGAAGCGCTCAAAGAGGAGTTTTGCAGCAGGTTTAATTTGACTTTGCCCGACATTATCGAGCGTGTTTACCGCAAGCCCGCCGCCAATGCTTTCCTGGCTTCGCTGGTTCCGTTCATTGCCGAACACCATGCTGAGCCTTGCATTCACGACATGTTGGTTGAGGCTTTCCGCCTTTTCTTCGAGCGCAACATTGCCATTTACGGGCATAAAGAACTGCCCATAAACTGCGTTGGAGGCATCACATATCAGTTCGAAAAAGAACTTGCGGAAGCCGCAGCCATAGAAAACATGCAAATAGGTCGAATCTTGCGACGTCCTATCGAAGCAATCGTACAATATCATTGCAAAAAGTTTTGACACTTGAACAAAATTCCCCTTTTGCACCGAAACATGTTAAAAAACATAAGGTAAAGTGTTGCATCGTGCATAAAAATTCCCTAACTTTGCAACCGTTATCCTGAAAACAATCTTTTTACCTTAAACAAAGCTAATACCAATTGGAAGGAGAGAAGCTGTGAAGCCACTCTCCTTTTTTCGTTATGAAAGTTTGAAGGAAAAGATATGAAAGATGGACTGAAATTGGAAGTTTGCTGCGGCGACATGCTGAGTGTCCGTGCAGCCATAGAGGGAGGAGCTGATCGCATTGAACTTTGCGAGGCTCTTGAGGTGGATGGTCTGACGCCGTCTGCAGAGATGATGGAGTCTGCCATTAGCTTGGGGACGCCTGTTCAAGTACTGATTCGCCCTCGAGAAGGTGACTTCGTCTACAACGAGGATGAGGTGGAGAGCATGATTCGCGACATCCGTTTGGCAAAGCGACTTGGTGCGAACGGAGTTGTGATTGGTGCCTTGAAGTCTGACGGAAGCATTGACGAAGGGATTGTCCGCCGTCTTGTTGAAGAGGCAAAAGGTCTGAGCATCACTTTCCATCGCGCTTTCGATGCCTGTTCGCAGCCTTTGGAAGCCCTCGAGCAAATCATTTCCTTGGGTTGCAACCGCTTGCTCACATCAGGTCAGGCTTCTTCGGCAGAGCAAGGCATTCCCTTGATCAAGAAACTTGTCGAGCAATCTGCAGGAAGGCTCATCATCATGCCTGGAGCTGGGGTTAACCAAGAGAATGCCCGTCGCATTCTTTCCGAGACTGGAGCCCACGAGATTCACGGTTCTCTTCGCAGGAATGGCCATACTGATGCCGAGTCAGTTCGAGCCACACGGAACTCTTTGATTATCAACGAGGCATAGTGTCTCGGGAAACATCGCCAGTGAAGATGCCAAACATCTAACGTGACAATCGCAAACATCTAACGTGACGATGGCAAACGACTAACGTGACGTTTCGATTTTAACTACGCCAAGTTTACAAAAGAAGCGTGCCCCTTCGTTTCAGAAAGAACACGCCTCCGTTTTTCATTCCTTTTCTCCTTTGTTATTCCTCGAGGAAAAGTTCCGAGAGTTCCTTGCGTTTCTTAGGCGGAATCTCATTCGAGGAGGCATATCCTATAGGGATAATGACGACTGGTTCCTCTGTTTCAGGCATTTGGAAGAGCTGATGACAACGCTCCGCATCAAAGTTGCAAACCCAACAAGAGCCAAGTCCTTGCTCTGTTGCGGCCAAGCAAAGATGCTCCACAGCAATGGCCACATCGATGTTTCCATGTGCCTTTCCGTCTGCCCTCACCCATTCCTCTTCATGAAGCAACGAGGCAAGAATATAAAGAGGGGCTTCGTTGAACCAAGGGCGAGAATAGCACGACTGTAGCTTCTCCTTGCCTTCCTGACTGCGAACGATGCGGAACTTCCAAGGTTGCCTGTTCACCGCAGAAGGAGCTAACTGCATACATTCCTTGATGTACGCAATCTTCTCTTCCTCTACAGGCTTGTCCTGATAACCACGACAACTGTAGCGACGACGGATAATATCTATCAACTTCTCACTCACAGCTATTTCTTCTGAATCTTGTAACTTGTCTTGCCGTTCTTGACGACATAAGTTCCTGCAGGAAGACCCTCGACGGAAGCAGAGGTTTTGCCGCCTTCGCCAGGCTTCAAGGTACGCATGAGTTTGCCGTCCACACTATAAATATAGGTAGGTTGGGGCTTCTCATTAACTGGGGCAGCGATGCGAGTCACATCATCATCCACTTCTCCGAAAGTGAATTTCTGCATGTTTTCGAGGGGATAAGTCACTGAAGCATTGGCTGCCGAAATGATAAGATTCCCCTCGCTATAGGTCACGACAGGCCTCTCGCTGAATGCGAACTCCACAACTCCTCCGTTCTTCTGGTGGACAAACAGAGCCGAATCAGCCCAAGAAGTTGCCGCTGCGAACAAGGTCAGCAAGGAAAGAACTAGTCTTTTCATAGTCGAAATTATTTGTAAACTCTGTTGCAAATTTACGATTAATCTGTCAAAATGCCAAGAGAAACTGCAAGTTTTTTCAATCACAGGCTTTGAAGGATGCGCTTCAAGACAACCGTTGCAGAAATCTCGCGATTGGCCGCTTCTGGGATTACAAGGGATGTGGGAGCCTCGATGACTTCGTCTGTGACAATCATATTACGTCGAACTGGCAAACAATGCATGAAGTGGGCATTGTTGGTCCAACTCATGTGTTCTGTGTCGACACACCAACTCATGTCTTTCGAAAGTATCTTGCCATAATCCTCACGCTTCGTCACGCCTGGACAACTCCAGTTCTTGGCATAGATGAAATCGGCTCCTTCAAAGGCTTTGCGTTGGTCGTACTCAATCGTCGCACCCTTCGTGAAGGCAGGATCAAGTTCATAACCTTCAGGATGGGTAATGACAAAGTCCATTCCTGCAAGTTCCCCCACCCCACCAAGAGGGAGAGACTGCTTATCGGCAGCAATCATCCATTGTGCGAAACTGTTGGGAACGGCCTGAGGAAGGGCTTTTGGATGGGGAGCCCAACTAAGCACAACCTTCGGACGTTTGTTGCGTTGGGGCGCATATTCCGCGATTGTGAAGAGGTCGGCAAAGGCCTGAAGAGGATGCACAGTTGCAGTTTCCATCGCAAAGACTGGCTTCCCACTATACTTTTCGAACTGATGATAAACCGTTTCGGCATAGTCATAGTCGCGATCAGAAAGGCCTGCAAAGGAGCGGATGCCAATCACATCGCAGAAACTGCCCATAACCGGGATGGCCTCAAGCAAGTGTTCACTCTTGTCGCCATCCATGATGACTCCTCTCTCGGTCTCGAGTTTCCAAGCTCCAGCATTGACATCAAGCACGATTACATTCATGCCAAGATTCATGCCAGCCTTTTGTGTGCTGAGTCGTGTACGCAAGCTATTGTTGAAGAACACCATCAGGAGTGTCTTGTTCTTGCCCAACGTATCGTACTTAAACCTGTCAGACTTTATTTCAGTTGCTTCCTTGAGCGCCTCCTTGAGGTCGCCCAAGTCTTCTACATTAAGAAAGCTTTTCATCTTTTATCCTTTTCTCTTATTTCCACACGGCGTATTTTGCCGCTGATTGTCTTAGGTAATTCATCCACAAACTCAATGATGCGAGGGTACTTGTAGGGAGCCGTCACATGCTTCACATGAGCCTGAAGCTCCTCGACAAGAGCGTCACCAGCCTTGTCTTTCCACTCCTTGCCAAGCACCACAGTTGCCTTCACCACCATGCCTCGCGTTTCGTCAGGGACACCAGTTATGGCACATTCCACTACTGCAGGATGCGTCATCAAGGCACTCTCCACTTCAAAGGGGCCAATACGATATCCGCTGCTCTTGATGACATCATCGGCTCTTCCCTCGAACCAATAGTAGCCATCCTTGTCGCGCCACGCCATATCGCCTGTAAAGTAGTATCCATCGTGGCAAGCCTCGTAGGTTATATTACTGTCTCGGTAGTATTCCTTGAACAAGCCGATTGCCTTTCGACCCTCATTCAGGCGGACAGCAATCTCGCCTTTCTCGCCGTCTTCGCAAGGTGTAAGGTCGGACCTCAACAAAGCTATCTCGTATTGTGCATTAGGTTTGCCCATACTTCCAGGCTTTGGCTCCATCCATGGGAACGTTCCAAGCGTCATAGTCGTTTCGGTTTGCCCAAAGCCTTCCATCAGACGAATGCCCGTCAACTCAAAGAACTTGTTGTAAACGGCAGCATTCAACGCTTCGCCTGCAGTCGTACAATAGCGTAAAGCAGACAAATCGTAGTGGCTGAAATCCTCACGAACCAAGAAACGATAGACAGTTGGGGGTGCACAGAAACTCGTTATCTTGTACTTCTCCATCTGTCGAAGAATCTTTTCTGCCGTAAACTTCTCATGGTCGAAGACGAAGACGCAAGCCCCTGCAAACCATTGCCCGTAGAATTTCCCCCAAACGGCCTTGCCCCAACCTGTGTCCGCAACAGTAAGGTGGATGCTATCAGGCGTGAGATTATGCCAGAAGACGCCTGTCGTAAGGTGTCCAAGAGCGTAGAGGAAGTCATGGGACACCATCTTAGGTTCGCCGGAAGTGCCTGAAGTGAAGTACAGAATCATTGTGTCTCCGTTGGCATTCACAAAGCGAGGACGACGGAAAGCAGGTGCTTTGTCAATCTCTGCGTGCCAGTCGTGGAATCCTTCAGGCACATTAGGGCCGATGGAAACGAGTATGTCGACAGTAGGACTTTCGGGCATCGCCTTCTGCACTTCGCCGAGAACATAAGGTTCGCCAACGCATATGATTGCCTTCACAGAAGCTGCATTATTGCGATACACAATGTCGTGACTAGTAAGCATATGTGTTGCAGGAATGGGAACTGCTCCCAGTTTGTGGAGAGCAAGCATAGATATCCACCATTCCAGACGACGCTTCTCAATAAGCATCACCATATCACCACGATTGATACCAAGGCTGCCGAGATAGGAAGCGGCTTGGTCGCTCATTCGTTTAAGGTCGGCGAAGGACAATCTTCGCTCGGCACCTTCGTCGTTGGTCCAAAGCAAAGCAATCTTGTCAGGCGCGACTTCGGCCCAAGCATCCACTACATCATAAGCGAAATTGAAATTGTTGGGGATGATGAACTCCAGGTTCTTCCGATAGTCTTCCTCTGAAACAAAGGATGTTTGCTTCAGGAAGCGACCTAGTATAGGATTGTCTGTCATAAGTCTAGATGATTACAGTCAGGAACTTCACCGTCTTATTCTCGAGTGCACGCATACAATGAGGACGCGTTGTATCGAAGTAAATACTGTCACCTGGCTTGAGTACAATAATCTTGTCTTCAATCGTTATCTCAAGAACGCCATCAAAGACGATGATGAACTCCTGGCCATCATGAACATTCTTTGCATGGTTCTTACCTTCCGGCAGAGGTTCTATCTCGGTAAAGAAGGGCTCCATAACTCTTCCCTTAAAGCCACTGGCAAGGGATTTGTACTTGTAATCGTTATGGCGATCCACTTCAAGACCTTTGCCTCGACGTGTCACGAAATAGCCATTCATGCGTGGTTCTTCGCCATAAAGCAGGACATCAAGGGCGATGCCATACTGCTTGGAGATGCGCGAGAGGAGATAAACACCAGGGTCAGCCTCGCCACTTTCTATACGACGATAGTGCTCGACAGTCGTTTCACACACCTCTGCCATCTTCTCAATGGGGATGTCGAATATTTCGCGCAAGCCTTTCAGACGCTGCGATATTTGTTTTAAGTCGTTCATATCTGTTTCTGTTAAATTTATTCTCTTACTTGTCCGTTGCCATTTATTAGCCATTTATATGTCGTCATCTCTTCGAGAGCCATCGGACCACGCGGTCCGAGCTTCTGAGTTGAAATGCCTATCTCTGCACCCAAGCCAAACTGGGCGCCATCGGTAAAGCTGGTTGGAGCATTGACATACACGCAGGCCGCATCAACCATCTGTTGGAAACGAGTCGCTGTCGCTTTGTCCTCCGTAATGATACACTCGCTGTGTCCTGAGCCATAACGAGCGATGTGAGCCAATGCCTCGTCGAGACTATCGACGACCTTAAGGGAGAGTTTATAGTCCATCCACTCCGTGCCCATTGTCGCCTCGTCGGTAACGATCTCAACTCGCCCATCCATCGGGGCAAGCAAAGCAGGAATGTCGTCGGTCCTGTCATGGTGAACGAGCAGACAATCAAGGGCGTTGCAGACGCTGACACGTCGCATCTTGGCATTCGCGATGATGCATTTTCCCTTCTCTAGATCGCCATCTTTATCGAAATAAGCATGCACGACGCCAGCCCCCGTCTCGATAACCGGCACACGAGCATTATCGCGCACGAAGTCAATGAGTTTCCTTCCGCCTCGAGGGATGCAGAGATCCACATAACCAACTGCACCAAGCAGTTCGGCGGTGGCTTCATGAGTGGGCGGCAACAAAGTCAGCGCATCCACACAAATGCCTGCATCTTGCAGCACTTCATGTATGAGATTGACTATCGCGCGATTGCTTTCCTCGGCACTATGGCTGCCTTTCAACAGACAAGCATTGCCACTCTTGAAGCACAGAGAGAAGACATCGAAGCAAACATTCGGCCTTGCTTCGAAGATGACGCCTATCACGCCGAATGGAACACTGATGCGACGCAAGTAAAGACCATTGGCAAGTGTCCTCTCCTTACTTATTATACCAAGAGGCGAAGGCAATTTGGCCACATTACGAAGGTCGCCAGCAATGCCCTGGATACGTTCCTTTGTGAGCAACAAGCGGTCGTAAAGAGGGTCGCTTGGCTCAAGTTTCTGCAAGTCGAGAGTATTTGCCGCAAGCAACTTATCTGCCTCAACCTCAGCACGATCTGCAATCTTTCGGAGCACCTCATTGCGTTGCTCGTCCGTTAGAAGCATGAGCGTTCGGCTCGCTTCCTTGGCCTTATGGAACAGTTGCTTCATGATGGCAGGAATTCTGTATGGATTGTTTGAGCCGATTCATTAATGAGGGATGGCAAGATGCCTTCCCTGTTTCCGTTGGCAATAATGACGCGGATGCCTGCTTGGGCTACTAAAAGGGCTGTGTTAAACTTCGATGTCATGCCACCTCTGCCGGCTTTGCTCTTGGCGGGAAGAATGTAGCGACTCACGTCATCACCCAGCCTTACCTGACGAATCACTTCGCTTCCAGACTCTTGAGGATTGCCGTTATACAAGCCATCCACTCCTGTGAGCAGGATAAGCATTTCGGCTCCCACCATCTTGGCAATGAGGCCGGACAGCTCGTCGTTGTCCGTGAACATCAGTTCCTCGATGCTTACGGTATCATTCTCATTGACAATAGGCAACACGCCATTCTCCAGCATCACTTCCATGCAGGCACGTTGGTTCTGATAACTGCGTTCACTTTGGAAGTTCTCTTTTGTCGTAAGCACTTGTCCCACGTGTATGTTGTATTCTCGAAACAGGTCGTAGTAGAGGTTGATGAGCTTCACCTGTCCCATTGCCGAAAAGAGTTGACGTTGTTCTACAGAGTCGAGCGAATGGTCAACCTGCAGTTCGCCCCTTCCACACGCAACTGCGCCACTTGTGACGAGCACCACATCATAGTTCTGCTCCCGCAACCAAGCAATCTGATCGACAAGCGCAGAGACTCGCGTGATGTCGAGCTTGCCCCTGTCTGTCGTGAGGACATTGCTGCCCACTTTCACTACGATTCGTTTCTTCATTGCAGTCCTGCCTTGAGACAACGTATTACTGCCGAGTTGAAGGCGGCGTGATCCAACTCGTTTAACCCTTTTATTGTAATGCCGCCAGGTGTTGTCACCTTGTCGATGGCTGCTTCCGGATGCAGACCTGTCTCGCGAAGGAGAGTGACTGCGCCTTGCATAGTCTGCATGGCAATCTGCTTTGCTTCGTCGGGATAGAAGCCCATCTCGACGCCTCCTTCTGTCATTGCACGGAGGAAACGCATGACGTAGGCGATGCCACAGCCAGCCATCATCATGCCGGCACCC
>CACZBC010000042.1 GCA_902779315.1 uncultured Bacteroidales bacterium
TACGTCCGTATGCCATTGCCTCTCTGTTACCAGTCTCACCACCGAGGTTGATGGTAGCATTGGTTGTGAAGAAGCAGAAGCGGTCCTTCCATCCATTTTGGTTGTAGCCGCAGCCGTAGATGGCCTTCCAATCATCACCTGTCTCTGCATTTATTGTGCAGATAGCCTTTGAGTTAGCCTTGGGGATGTAGTTCAGGTTGATGTAGGCATTGTTGGTGCTCTTGATGTATTCAATCTCAGTAATTGCATCACCAGCCACCTTCAATGTGTTGACTTCCGTAACGACACCATACTCTTCGTATTCGCCATTGGTGTTGAGGGCGTAGAACTTCTGGGTGTTGTTGTCAAAGACATAGGGGTCGTTGCCTGTGTAGGATTCGAGATTGTCGACCTTTGTTGCCTCGAAAGCTTCTGTCGGACCCTCGTCTGGTACATCAGGTGTGTAACCGCTGTCGGGAGTGTAATCTACAAAGATTTGTGTCAAGCGGAATGTACCCGTACAGGTGAATGTTACGGAAGAAACAGATGTTCCTTCTTCGGGTGTCCATTTGCTGCTAGCATAAGATCCGGTGCTGGCTGTAATGTTAGCTGTGTTGCCAGCGGGATTGGTGGTGAACTTGATGCTGTTCAGTGTTCCTGCTCCAGCAACAGATACTGTGATTTTGTAGGTGTTGTTGAGCGCAATCACAGTGCTGACACCGAGGGAAGCTTCTGATCCGTCTTGCTTTGCAATGGTGGCTGTCACATGATAGGGTGCAGTCTTCCATGCATAAGGAATGGCAATGTTTGTGTTGCTGCTTGGCAGTGATGCCTTCAGGTCACTTACTGAGAAAGTGACTTCGTCGGCAAACAGCTGACCAAAACCTAACACAAGCGAAGCGAGAATTAATAAATGTTTCTTCATACTTGTTAAAGTTTAGTTAATAATTTGGGTTAATTATACATATTTTGCACCAAAGTTATACATTATTTTAATATGTGTCAAGAAAATCCACAATTATTTTCACTTTCTTTGAAAAATCGTTCCGTGCTGAAAACAAAAAGCCCCTTTACGGCATCACGAAGAATGCGTAAAGGGGTTGTAATTATGGCGAAGAGTACTCTCGCTTGACTTTATTTGATATTTCCTACCTTGATGAGGTACTCTGCAATCTGTACTGCATTGAGTGCCGCACCCTTTTTGATCTGGTCACTTACGAGCCAGAATGTGATGCCGTTGGGGTTAGCGAGGTCCTTCCTGACACGGCCTACGAAGACATCATCGCAGTTCTCGTGGAAGAGGGGCATCGGGTACTTCTTGCTTGCAGGCTCGTCCTCGAGTTGCAGACCTTGTCCTTCTCTGACGGCTTGCTGAAACTCTTCTACGCTGACGGGACGCTCTGTCTCTGCCCAAACGCTTTCGCTGTGGCAACGGAGGCTGGGGACGCGAACACACATGGCGCTGACTTCGCAGTCGGTATGCATGATTTTCTTGGTCTCGTGGTACATCTTCATCTCCTCTTTGGTGTAGCCGTTTTCGCAGAAGACATCAATCTGAGGAATGACATTGAATGCCAACTGATAGGCGAACTTCTCTACTGTCGGCTTCTCTCCCGCCAGTACTTGGCGATATTGCTCGTAGAGCTCGGCCATCGCAGCTGCCCCTGCTCCGCTGGCAGCCTGATAGCTGGCAACATGGATGCGTTTGATGTGGGACAGGTTCTCGAGGGCCTGGAGGGCAACAACCATCATGATGGTGGTGCAGTTGGGGTTTGCAATGATGCCTCGAGGGCGGTTGAGCGCGTCTTCGGCATTACATTCTGGCACTACCAAGGGCACGTTCTCGTCCATACGGAAAGCGCTGGAGTTGTCAATCATCACAGCTCCGTGCTTCGTGATGGTTTCTGCAAACTCTTTGCTTGTGCTGGCTCCGGCACTTGTGAAGGCTATGTCGACGCCTTTGAAATCGTCGTTATGCTGCAGGAGCTTCACTTCAATCTCCTTGCCTCGGAATGTATACTTTCGGCCCGCACTACGCTGACTGCCGAAAAGCAGCAGTTCGTCGATTGGGAACTGTCTCTCGTCAAGAACTCGCAGGAACTCCTGCCCTACGGCGCCACTTGCGCCAACAATTGCTACTCGCATGGTCTAGTTCAAAATTTATAAATTCGAAATTCAAAATTGAAACTGGCTGCAAAGGTACAATAAAAAGTTCAAAGTTTAAAGCATAGAGTTCAAAGTTTTTGCCTTTCGCGAGTGTTTTTGACTAATGTCAAATGGTGGGGTGCAAAACGTAACACTATTAAATCGCAAACTTCACACTAGTAAATCGCAAACTTCACACTAGTAATTTGCAAACTTCACACTAGTAATTTGCAAACTTCACACTAGATGTTTGCCAACTTCACTGCCCTCGTTTGGGAAGTTCCCTTGTGTCGGGCTGAGGCCCAGCTTTTGTGGTCGCATAATAGTATATGGAGTTGCCTTCAATTGCAAATTTTCAACTCTCAATTTTCATTTTTCAACTTTTCTTCGTAACTTTGTCCCGAATTATACCCAAAAGTGCCCAAAATGATGCTATTCAGTACCCTTCAAGCGGTTCCTGCGACTGCGCTCATCACCGATCCCACTTGGATTTTCTCGGTGGTGCTGGCCATCATTTTGTTTGCGCCCTTGTTGTTCAGAAGGCTTAGGGTGCCACCAGTTGTGGGCCTCATCATTGCAGGCATTCTGGTGGGGCAGTATGGGTTCAATCTTCTCGATCATGACAGCTCGTTCGAACTCTTCGGACAAGTCGGCATATATTATATAATGTTCCTGGCTGGCTTGGAGCTGGAGATGGGGAGCGTGGAGTTGTATGGTCGGAGCGGACTTCGTTTCGGCATTCTCACCTTCTCGATTCCCTTCGTGTTGGGCATTATGACAAGTGTCTGGCTGTTAGGGTTCAGCCTTTCCACCAGTCTTCTTCTGGCCTGTATCTATGCCAGCCATACTCTCGTAACTTACCCGATTATAGGGCGTTATGGTTTGAATCGGCACAGGGCGGTCGTGGTGAGTGTGGTTGCAACTGCCATCGCGCTCTTTGTAGCCCTGCTCGTTTTGGCCTTTGTGGTAGGCGGACAAAATCCTGACACAAGTTGGGTCACCTGGCTTCTCTTTGGCCTGAGGTGCGCACTCTATGTCACATTCGCCATTCTCGTCTTTCCCAGAGTGGGACGCTGGTTCCTGCGAAGGTACGAGGACGGTGTGATGCAGTTCATCTTCATCTTGGCTCTCGTCTTCCTGAGCGCTTCGTTGGCGAAGATGGTGGGGCTCGAGGGATTGCTCGGAGCGTTCCTGGCAGGCTTGATAGTCAACCGTCTCATCCCCGAGACAAGTCCCTTGATGTCTCGCCTCGAGTTTGTCGGAAATGCCCTCTTCATCCCATATTTCCTGATAGGAGTGGGCATGATAATCGACCCGGGCATTCTGGTGAGGCGGCCCGAAATGCTTTGGCTGGTCACGGTAATGGTCCTGACGGGAATGCTCTCCAAGTTCATCGCCTCAGCCATCATGGCTTGGACGATGGGAGAGGGCAGGAACAGTATGTGGCTGATGTTCGGCCTGACCAATGCTCATGCAGCTGGAGCCCTCGCAATAGTAACCATAGGAACGGCTCCGAATGTCCAACTCATGAACGATGAAGTGCTGGGAAGCACCGTTATGCTCATCCTCATCAGTTGCATTGTCAGTGGTTTTGCCACAAACAGAGGGGCTAAACAACTCGCTCTGAGCGATATGCCGCTCGAAGACAACAGAGGTTCTTATCATGGCAAATGCCTGATAACCTACAGCCAGGAGGACAATGTGGATGTGATGACTCAGCTCGCCATCCTCATTCGCAACCCATTCATACCCGACAGCCTGATGGGACTTTGCGTTGCCTATGATAATGGGCAGCAGACCAGCGACAATAGTCACCTGAAAGGGCGTCATCTGCTCGAGAAAGCCCAAATGATTGCGGCTGCGGCAGATGTTCCTATGGCCATCCTGAACCGTATGAGCACAAATATCGCAGGAGGCATCTTGCACACAATGAGCGAGTATGATTGTGGCGAGGTCATCGTATGCCTGAACGACAGAACCACAGGTATGGCCAAGTCTTCGCTGGGAACTGTCATAGATAATGTGGTGAGCGGCAGTCACAGAGAAGTGATGGCGGTTCGCAGCATTGTGCCTCCAGGGACCATCAGGCGAGTTGTCATAGCCGTCCCGCAGAAGGCCGAGTACGAAGTAGGCTTCTATAAATGGCTGGAGCATATATGCAGGATAGGCGAAGAGCTTGACTGCCATTTGGAATATCACGCTCATGCCGACACCTTACCTTATATAAAAGGTTATATGGAGCAGAAGCACAGTCATGTCCGCTCCCATTATTTCGAGATGAACCGATGGATGCAGTTCCTCAATTTGAGGCACGACATGGGACTGGGCTGCATGCTTGTCGCAGTCACGGCAAGGCCTGGCTTCATCTCGTATCAAGACAGATTCGAGGAACTTCCCTTGCTCATTCATCGCTATTTCAGTCATACGAGTGTCATGTTGCTGTTCCCCGACCAATGGGGAGAGCCGCAAGAAAGCATCTCGGTCTTCACTCCTAATGGCACTGCAGTACAACGCCAGCCTCGCTCCATCGGTGCTTTGATTCGAAGGTTGTTCTTTACGGCCCGTCGCTCGACAGTTGTCCTGTTGGCAGTTCTTCTGCCTTTCTTGGCCGAGGCACAGCGCCCCAGGTTCGACAAGATGTCGCCCATGGTCAGGTATGAAGTCTTGCAACAGGAGGCGGGGAATGCGACTCAAAGGACAAAGGTCAAGGAGAAGAACCCTCGTCGGATGCTTACTCTTGTCCAGACCAATGACGAAGAAGTGCTCGGCAGGCACGATTGCCGCATCTTCTCGCATTGGGGGAACATCTATGCAGTCAGCATTCCTAAGTCGGAACTGGCTCCTCTTTCGCTTCGGAAGGAAGTCTTGCGCATCGAGAACGGCAGGGTTTGCGAGGCTCAGACCGACACCTCTGCCATCATCACACGCTCCGATTTGCTTCGCACAGCCACACCCAATCGCTCCGCCTATACTGGAAAAGGTGTTGTGGTGGGTGTGATGGATATTGGTTTCGACTTGACCAATCCTTCTTTCTATAGCCGAGACCTCAGCACATATCGCATCCGTTCCTTCTGGGACATGCTTGATTATGAGGGACAGGGCGATGAGTGGGAGGAAGAACTCCCTATTGGAGCGGCTTATACTTCAAGCAAAAGCATTCTGCAGAAAGCCTGTTCCACGGACAGTCGGCTGCAGTTTCATGGCACTCATACTGCCAGCACAGCTGCAGGTAGCGGCTATGATTCGCCCTATATGGGTATGGCTCCAGACGCGGATTTGTGTCTCGTCTCCAATGCAGTAACGGATGACAAGGAACTTATCCCCGATACGCTTTGGGATTTCTATGGTTCCGCCCTCGATCTGCTTGGCTTTGAATACATCTTCCGTTATGCGGACAAGGTGAACAAGCCTTGTGTCATCAGTTTCAGCGAAGGCTCGCACGAGGACTTGTGGGGCGAGGCGCAACTTTACAGCACTGTGCTCGACAGTCTGGTTCGGCCTGGGCGTCTCATCTGCACGGCTGCAGGCAATCAGAGCAATTACGGGACATATCTGCACAAACCTGTGGGCAAGGAAAAGGTTGCGGCACTCATTCTGCCCACGGGAGCCACTACATACATGATGTTGAGGAGTCGTGGAGACTTTGCGGTCCGCATAGATTTCATGGGCTCTCCCACAGAGAAGCTCTCCAGCAGGGAAGTCCCTCTGGATGAAATCCTTGCCACAGAGGACAGCCTCCTCGTGGATACCATCAAAGCGGGGAGCTTGACATTCGAACTCCGCTTTGGCAGTTATCCCTCTTGTTACGACTCAACCCAAGTCGTCACAGATGTCGTGATCAAGAAGATAGGCGGCGGTGTGCTCAGTTCTGTGCAGATGGGAATGTGCATCAGCGGTGCAGAGGGGGAGGTGGAGGCGTTCCAGGAGATAGGTTGGCTCATGAGTCAGCCTTCATATCCCGACTATCAGGATGCCCAGAAGTCGCACAATATCCTCTATCCTGCCACGGATCCCAATGTCATTTGCGTTGGCGCCACCTCCTACAGGACAGGCTTCTACAACCTGAAAGGCACTTATATGAGCTACAACAGGGGCAGCGATGGCGAGGTAGCGACCTATAGTAGCAGAGGACCTACGCTGGCAGGTCTCACCAAGCCCGATGTCCTTGCTCCGGGCACAAACATTGTCGCGGCCTTCAACAGTTACTATTCCGAGGCGAATCCGGGTGACTATATGACTGATTTCGATGTCGCCAAGTCCACCTTCAAAGAGCGTGAGTACAGATGGTCCTCGCAGAGAGGGACCAGCATGGCGTGCCCCATCGTGGCTGGCATCATAGCGCAATGGCTCGAGGCAATCCCCACCTTGACACGCGAGCAAGTCATCGAGGCCTTCGACGCCACATGTCATCGCCACGACCCGTTGCTCAAATATCCCAATAACGACTATGGCTACGGTGAAATAGATGCGGAGGCTGGGCTTAAGTACCTCATGTCGCATTACGACGGAATCAGTTCCCCGTCTGCCCAATCCAAAGGGAAAGAGTGCATCTACGACCTTCAGGGACGAATCGTGGAGCATCCTTCAGGGGGCATCTACATTGTAGTTGACACAAATGGTAATCGCAGAAAAATCCTTTACAGACAATAAAATGATAGAAATCCGCAACATAAAGAAGAGTTTTGGCAGTCTGGAAGTACTGAAGGGCATTGATCTGGACATCGAGAAAGGCAAAATCGTCAGCATCGTCGGACCGAGTGGAGCAGGCAAGACCACCCTCCTGCAGATAATGGGCACACTCGATAAGGCTGATAGCGGCAGCGTCATCATCGACGGAATAGATGTCAGCAAACTTGGTGATGCCAAGCGTTCCGCCTTCCGCAACAAGCACATGGGCTTCGTTTTCCAGTTCCATCAGCTCCTCCCCGAGTTCACTGCGCTCGAGAATGTCATGATGCCAGCCCTCATCGGGGGCACATCCAGGAGGGAGGCAAAGCGTCGTGCCGAGGAACTCCTTGCATTCATGGGACTCTCAGACCGTGCTTCGCACAAGCCCAACGAGCTTTCTGGAGGCGAGAAACAGAGGGTCGCAGTTGCCAGGGCCCTTGTCAACAAGCCCGATGTGGTGTTTGCCGACGAGCCGAGTGGTTCGCTCGACACGCAGAACAAGCAGGAGTTGCATCGCCTCTTCTTTGACCTTCGCGACCAGATGGGGCAGACCTTTGTCATTGTCACCCACGACGAGCAACTGGCCGACCTTGCCGACCGGAAAATCTCCATGAAGGACGGCCAGATTGTAGAGTAATGCAAAGAGGCGCTGCCAACCGGTAACGCCTCTTGTTTTCTTACTTGAGTATCACTTTCTTACCCCTCCAGATGTAAATGCCTGTCCCGGTGGGTTTGGCGTTCAGCTTCACACCTGAAAGTGTGTACCACGACTCGTCGTCAATTCTCAATTGTCCGTTGCCGATGGTCTCGATTCCATCAACAATGATGTAGAATGTCTCTGTCATGGTGTTGCTCATGCGTCCTTCCGAGTCGACAACGGCCCATGTGATGGTGTGCTCGCCTACCGCCAACATGCCGAAGACGGATATCTCGGCCATGCCTTCACTGCCGCTCAGAGGCGCGGTGTATGTGTGTTCTGCATCGTTGTCGAACCAGTAGAGGCATTGGGTTATCTCTGCCGGAGCCTTCTGTGCCGTAATGACAAAGTATCGCGTAACGGGGCTGCTCCACACATTGAGGTTGTCCTTCGAGCGTACGGTGATAGTGTGTATGCCTGGATCGAGATTCTCGAGCACCAGCTCGCCGCAGTCTTCCACTTTCTTGCGTTCGGCCGTGTTACCGTCGAACCAGTACTCACACTGAGCGATGGATGTGGCAGGTGCTGAGGGGGTAGAGCCTTTCACGAAGTAGCGGGTGACGGGAGCGCTCCACACATCGAGGTCGTCCTTCGCGCGAACCGTAATGGTGTGGGGACCAACAAGCAGGCCGTCCATGGGGATGAAGGCACCGTCGGAGATGGTCTGACGCTCATCGGCCTTTCCGTCCAACCAGTATTCACACTGAGCGATGGATGTGGCTGAAGGGCCTGAGATGGATGCTTTCACGAAGTAGCGCGTGACGGGAGCGCTCCACACATTGAGGTCGTCCTTTGTGCGGACCGTTATGGTGTGCGGACCTACAGGCAGGTCATCCATGGGGATTATTGCTCCGTCGGATATGCTCTGATGCTCGTCGGCCTTGCCGTCTATCCAATACTCGCATTGAGTTATGGCTGTGGCAGAAGTGCTTGGAACCGAAGCCTTCACGAAGTAACGCGTCACAGGACTGCTCCACACTCCCTCGCTGTCGCAGATGCGAACGGTCAGGGTATGCGGCCCGACATTCTGCCCCGTCAGGTCAATCTGTGCTCCCGCAGCAATCGTTGTGCTGCCTGCCACATCGCCGTCTATCCAGTATTCCTGGCGTTCAACGGTTTTCTGTGCAAGCGCAGACGAGCAAATCGCCAGCGTGGCTGCAACGGACAAATATCTGATTCTTACAATCATATCGCGTCTGGTTGTTAGATTTCCCTATCTCGTCTGAGCCTCATAGTTAACCTTCAGAGTCGAGCCATCCACCTCCACTGTCATGTTCTTGAGGACTGGAGTTGCGGGGACTTTGCTCCAGCCTTCGCCGCCATGGAGTCCGCATTGTGTACCGTCAGTACCAATCCACACTTCTGGCTGTTTCAGCTCGTAGGTGCGTTCTGGAGTGTAGTTGTAGTTCTCTCCATCGGCAAATATTTCCGCCAAGGGCACTACATAGCAGTTTTCCACAACACGGTTGGCGGGGATATTGCTTATGATGACACAATTGAGGACAGTACTGTTCTCAGCAATTGCAGAACTGGACACATAGCCGTTTACCAGCAAGGAGTTCGTATAGAGCAAAGCTCCGCCGTAGTCTTCGTAGACCATGCAGTGGTCAACCTGCACACGGCTGTTAATGGTCACGTTTCTTACTGCACCTATCACGCTGTTGAGTACCCGCAAGCCTTGAATGTTTTGGCTTCTACAATCGAAAGCGCCGATGATTACACACTTGGAAATCTCTATCACAGATGCCGGATTGTAAAAAGAGGAACCGCCCCAGTAGCATTTCGTAATGAGAATGTCACTTACCGCCCCAAAGTTTATGCCACCATTCACACGCAGTCCTTCCAGACGTACGTTGGAACTGTTGATCGACAGTGCGCCAGTCACTAGTGTGACATACGTGCCCGTCGCTTCGTCTTTCTCGAAACCGGCACCATACACACTCACTGCCTTGGTTATATTCGCTCCACTGAAATTGCCAGCCGACAGGTTGATGGCATCACCATCCTCTGCCGCCTCAACGGCCTGGCTGAGCGCACTTGTGCCATGGAAGACCTTCACTTCGTCGCCGTGCTGTAGAGTCGCAGTGTACACATCGCTCTGACTTTTGCCCGCAATGGCGCAGCAAAGCAACATTAGGGAGAATAGAATCTTTTTCATGCTTGTTCTTTGTTTAGTTAATAATCCGGTTGGTTTCCTGGTGCAAATATACGAAAATCTCTCTTACCTGCAAAGAAACACGGAAGAAATTTTGTTCAGAACAGACGGAGTCTGTGCAAAGTGGTTGGCGGTCAATGTTTAGTTCATAGTTGACTTACGTCGAGCTAAAGCTTCATAGTTCATAGTTCATAGTGTTGCGTTTGCGATTGTATAGTGTTACGTTGGCCTTCGTATAGTGTTACCTTTCGCATCGTCACGTTTGTAATTTGCAAACTTCACGTGTGAAATTCTTGGATGCTCTAGCACCAAGGCGCACTTCTAAGGTGCGGAAGGCCACTTTCACGTGTGATGTTTTGAATTACGATACAAAATTACACCCTTTTCTGAGAGCGTTGTCCGCTTGTGTCCGCTTGCGTCCTTTTTCTTCCGGATAAGTCCGGATTTTCCTTGCAAATGTCGAAAAATTTTCGTAACTTTGCAGAAAATACAGAGACCATGAAAAGTGCCTACAAATATGAACTTGCAGCAGCAGCGGGGGTCAGCGACAGGACGTTTCGCCGCTGGCTGAGCGCCCACCGTCGCGAATTGCTGAATCTCGGCGTGAAAACTACAGACAAGCTTCTGCCTCCCCGAGCCGTGGAGTGGATTTGCCGCGAATATGGCATCGACTACGCCGAGGTTGCATAAGGGATGAAAACTACATATCTGCCCAAAACTACGTAGTTTTAAAATGTGTAGTTAACTTGGACTTCTGAAGTCTATTATTATATATATAATAATAGAATTTTCTTTCCAGTATTGGCTACATTTTTTTTAGATATGTAGGTAGCCAATTATGTAGTTTTCTAATGTTAAATGATATTAATGAATGTTAAATACTCGGGTCTTGTAAATATAAGTGATGTCAGAAGGTAACGCTACTACCCCAAGGGGCTGCTTTGTGTGGGGCTGTCGCTTTCTTTAGTTACCGATGCGAGATGATTTTCCTGCCGTCTTCGACCACGATGCCGCGGAAATTGGCCGGTACCTGCATCCCGAGCAGGTTGTAGCTCTTGCCTTTTCTGGGTCTGGTCTTCCCGATTTTGCCTATTCCAGACGGGTCTTCCGGTTCGATGAGGTTCAGCAGAACCCACGTTGCAGGCTTTGTGGGGGATGTGTCCGGGATGCGCTCCACGACTTGACTGGTGCCGTCGCCTGTGATGACTTCCAGGTTGACACTCAGTTTCTGCCCCAGAGGAACCGTTGTGAGCCCGATGCGAGCCCACGGAATGGCCATTTCGAGCCGATAGTATGTCGAATTGGCCTGGCTGGCAGTCTGCACCTCGATGCCGGTCTCTTCCCAACCGGTCCCGTTGCCTCTGCTGACAGAGCAGGTGCCGTTGGGCAAGAGGTTGAACCTGTAGGACGTGCTCGTTGGGACATTTGTGCTGGCTCCTTTGCTCTCGACGTAGAAGGAAATGCCGTCGGGGTAGGGCTCCATGGAGCGTGCATTGCCGCGATAGACGAGGCAGCTCAGGTAGAGATTGTCGGCGTCGTAGGCAAAGTCGGCATAGGAGAAGGTGCCTGTCTCGCTCCCCATGGGAACTTGCTTGGCGGTCGAGTGGTAATAGCCATCCGATGAACTGAACCGGCCATCCACATTGGGCGACGCGAAGGGCACTTGAAACTGCTTCATCGGATAGCCTTTCACCATGCAGATTTTGCCGTCCAGTCCGCCCACAGCCACCACGATGCCCGTGTCGATGACTGCCAGCGAGTTCCACCAGCAGCCCTTTGTGGTGCCTTGCCAGAAGGGTCGGGACATGGCCTTGAAGTCCTTTGCCAGCTTGTTTCCGACATAGGTGTACATCTTCATGTTGTCGCCTTCGCCGTATGTGGACTGATGCGAGAGTACTGTCTCGCCGTTGGGCAGCACTCGGAGGTATGGTGCTCCGCCCTTTGCGATGGGGCAGTAGTCGTAGTTGATGCTACGATTCCGCTGACTGCTGGTCCCGCTCACATAGGTATTGCCCCTCCAGTTGTTGGAGAGCGTGGTGCGAACCGTGGTGGGCAGGAAGTCGCCAATCCCGCTCCAGCCATTGTCCTCGATGGCCACCACGATGTTCTTGTTGTCGCTGAGCAATACGGGAACAGGCATTCCGTCGCGGAATCCGCTGCGGTAGGAGATGCGTTGGGGCTTGGTCCAGGTCAGTCCGCCATCGTGGCTGCGACAGAGCGAAATCTGTTGCTCACCGCTGCTCGTGTAGGGACTCTCGTCTGCGAAGTACAACTGAAGCTCCCCACTGGGCAGTTCCAGGAAGGAAGGCTCCCAGCACCCGTTCTCGAAAGTGTAGTCGGCATCGTAGACAAAGATTTCCTCCGACCAGGTCTTGCCGCCATCTGTGCTCCTGCGCACTCGGATGCCAAAGCGCCGGTCCTCCGTATATGGCTTAGAGGGACGAGGGTTGTAGCCCACGATTATGGTTCCGTCGGAGAGTTGGATCAGGTCGGGCACGCAGTTGGGGGTGTTGTTGCTATTGGGCGCGATGAGGGTGGGAGAGGTCCATGTCTGGCCTTTGTTCGAGGAGAAACTGATCTTTATGCCTCCGCTTTCGCAACAGGCAAGCAGCCGTCCGTCGCTCAGTTCAATGAGTCGTGAATAGCCGCCACCGTTGAAGATGGTGACAGGCGAACGCGAATCCCAGAAGATACGAGTGTCAGTATAGCGCGACACTGTGGCCGCCGAAATGTTCGGGCAAAGGCTTATGAACAAAAGGAATAGTAGTTTCTTCATCGTTTTGTGGTTTTGAGTCGTGTCTTTCCGTCGGAATTTCTTGTGATGATTATGCCTCTGTAGTTTGGCAGGACAATTTGTCCGGCCAGGTTGCAAATAATCTCTTCTTTCTTCCTCGAGGGCTCGAGGCTGTTTATGCCCATTTCCTCATCATCAAAGATAAAGCTGACAAGCCCCTCCTCCGACTCACTTATGTAGTAGATGAAGTGGTGTATCAGCTTGTCTCCCTCGGCGTTTGTATTGTAGAAAGTGGCCGCAGGATTGGATGTGTCGGAGAATTCCGTCTTCCCAGTCGTTCCGGGCCAGGTGTCGCCAGCAGTTGTGCCGGCTGTGGGGATGTTGTCAGCGGGAATGATAGTCAGGCGTTTGTGCGCGCGAACAACGTTGACAGTATTTTCCTTCCATGCGGTCTCGTCATAATCTACGTGCAGGATGAGCATCCCATGCCCGCCCAGATATTTATCCCACCTCTCTTTCTGTCGGTTCTCGAAGAGGAAATACTCATCGCTTTTGCCACTGTTCCTGAAAATGTAGGCAATTGGCTCGGAGGTCAAGGCAGGCATGTCCTCTATTATCATGGGATTGTCGAGCTCTATGGGTTCAAGCCATCCACAGAAGAAACGCTCGTAGCTGGTGAAGCCGCATGGTGTTCCTCCGTCTCCATTATAGCACCCGTAGTCCATGAGGCTCCAAGTGTTCATGCCGAAGTTTCTGCCCACAGTGTCGTAAACATCAGGCAGCCCGAAGCAATGGCTGAACTCGTGGCAAGCTGTTCCGATGCCTGTAAAGCCCAGCCCGGTCTTGTCTCTGAGCTCGGCACTTGTGGCGTAGCTGTCGATGAGGACACCATCCATCACGACAGGCCCGTTGCCATCGCCTTCTTCCAGGGCTTCTGTGAGTGTCCAGGCATGCGACCAGATGTCCGTCGCCCTGCCGCTTTGTGCCTCATCGTAGCCCGAGTGAATGAAGAAGATCTGCTCCACCTGGCCGTCCTCATCCCAGTCATATTGGCTGAAGTCCACTTCGTCATCTATCATCTGTAGGGCTTCTGTGACCATTGTGGCGGGGTAGATGTCATCGCCCAAATCGTTGTTGCTGCCGTAATAGGACAAAGGACGGCTCATCGTGACGGGGCCAACGATGTCGAAGGAAAAGTCGAACATCCCATAGCTTTGCTCGAGGAAATAGTCGTGGACAGAGCCAATGTTGATGTCATCTGTGTAGCCTTCCTCGTTGAAGAGGCTTTGGAAGTCCGAATAGGTGTAGTGGAAGGCCGTTTGGGGGAACTGAACCAATATGACGAGGCCGCGTTTGCTGCCAGTCATGGGCACTCTGGAGGCACTACGACGCTTGTTGGCAAATCTCTTTCTGACTGCTTTCCTGTGCTCAATCTTTGCTTGCCAACGTTGTTCCAGAATGTCAGGTTCAACGAAATGGGCAATGCCTTTGTTGTCGCATTGCAGGTATTTGCCGTCATCTGTCAGGTAGTAATGCAAGGCCTCGTTGCCCGTCAAAGTCGCTTCTATAGTGCTTCCGTCGTGGAGCTTCAACGTGTATCGCTCCCTTTTTGCAGGAACGGCTGAAGCCGTCAGGGCATAAAGGGCGAGGAGAAGAAGCAGGGGTTTCATATGATCATCTTCTTTATCCTGCCGTTGCGATATCGGATAATGTAGATGCCACGCCTGAGTGAGAAGCGATGCAGCTCGTCGGCAAAACATTCGCAGGCAAAGCGTCCGTTCGTGTCATAGATGCGAACCAGTTCCCTGCTTTCAGAGATGTCGGAAATGGCATCGGGATTGGCGTGGAAGGATTCGCTCACAGCCCATTCGCTATTGCGGTAGGCATCGCTGATGGCTTGGACGGAAAAGACATAGTCAACGCCTTGACGCAGGTCTGCGAACTCGTAGGAATTGCCTGCGATACTGTCCTTGTGGAAGACCAGTTCGCCTTCGCTCCAGAGTTGCAGGTTATAGAGCTCGGCATTTTCAGCAGGCTGCCAAATGACAGTTGTACTGTCAGGTTTCAGGTATTGGTAAGCCAATTCAGTAGGAGGCTCCAGTGTGCCCAGAGGCATCACCTTGACTGTGATGATTCCGCCGGCAGTCTCTTCGATGTCGACAAGCGGCTTACCCATGTATCCCCCTGCGTAAACAAGGCTGGCAGGGGTTGATTCGTCGGTCAGTTCATGGTTTTCTGTGATGCCTGGATAGGGGTTCCCTTGCAGGCTTGTCCGCCAGATGTCGACGTTCCCATGGCAGTTGTTGCTGCCGATGAGGCTGTTGTTGGCGGGTATGATGGTAAACCTCTGGTGGTTGGCGGTGGTGTTGACTTTGTTGGAAGTCCACGAGCCGGAAGTGTAGTCGACGTGCATGACGAGCATTCCATGCCCGCGATTGCTGCAAGCGCCCCAGTCCCAACCTTCTGCCTGACGATTGTCCAGAATGTAGTATTCGTTGGAATTGGCGTCGTTGACGAGTTTGTACCCTTTGCCGTTTCGGCTGAACGGATAGAGATGGAGCGTGCAGGCAGAGTCGATGACTTCAACTTGCTGCCATTTCATGAAATCGCGTTCGTATGCGGTATAGCCGACGGGATACTTCGAGCGCCTTGTGTACATGCCGTAGTCCATGATGCTCCAGTAGTCCATGCCGAAGGCTACATTGTTCGTGTCGTAGAGGTCGGGCAATCCGATGGCGTGGCTTATCTCGTGGACCACCACTCCGATTCCGTCTGTTTGCCAGTCTGTGATGACACTGTCGTTTGCGGCAATGGGGTGCATCTCGCAGCTGGAGGAGCAGCCCGAGAGTGTGACACCATCGATTGTATAGGATGTGGGCAACTCTTTAGGCCAGATTGTGCTCTTGTCGCCATACGAGTTCGTGTAGTTCTGCCCAAGTCCTGCAAAGATGATGACGCACATGTCCACCTTGCCGTTGCCGTCGTTGTCGAACTGCGCCCAGTTCTCTTCCATAGCGACTGCCTTTTTGAAGGATTCGCTGACGAACTTCGAGTAGAGCGTGTCCTTGCTTCCCCCTTTGTCTCCTCCGTAGTAGCCATAGACGCTATCGAGTTCCACGGGGCCTATGACGGTGAATTCCGGGGTGAATTGTCCTTGGCTCTGGTCGATGAAGTATTGCCTGACGCTACCATAGTTGCCCGTAGTGGGCTCGATGTTTTCGCCGTTGAAGTATTCGTTGTAGAAGGCTTTCACTCGGGCATCGGTTGAGGCTGTGGTGAACTTTTTGTCTTTGAAAGCGGTGAGGATGACGGGAATCTTCTTCACGCCATAAGGCTTTACGAGAGCCGAAGACAGGCTGCCCACGCTCTTTCGGGCAGAGCGAGGCATCGGCGGGAGTGTGGCCAGATACTCTGCTGGCGTGAGGTCTGTGAGGTGATATGTGCCGTTCTGTTCCAACACCACTTTGCCCTCGTCGGTCAGGAGGCAGTCGAAATCCTCGTCGCCAAAGGTGGTGACGGTAATTCTTTGCCCGTTGTCGAGCGTTACTGTACGGCGAAGTCTCAAAGCAGGGACGGCCGCCAGCCAAAGTGTAAAGGCGCCCAAGAGTAGACAAAGAAAGAGTCGTTTCATATCGTCTGCATATACAATTCGTGGGCAAAAGTACGAAAAAACTGCTTATAAATAATGTATAAAGGGCAAAAAAAACGCCTTAGCAAATAATTTTTCACTTTTCACTTTTCACTTTTCACTTATTTGTTGTACCTTTGCAGCGCAATCAGGGGGATTAGCTCAGCTGGCTAGAGCGCTTGCATGGCATGCAAGAGGTCATCGGTTCGAGCCCGATATTCTCCACGATGGGCAAGAGAGGTTTTCCGGCAAACGGGGAGCCTCTTTTCTTTTGTCAGGTGCTTCTCCGAAATGTCACACTAGTAAATCCGAAACGTCACGTTAGTAAATTGCAAACGTCACACTAGTAAATCGCCAACTTCACGTTAGTAAATTGCAATCGTCACGTGCCACGTTTGCAATTTAGGCACGCCAAGTTCGTTTTTGTTTTGCAGTTTGCTTTTTATTTCGTAACTTTGCGCAGTCAATAATCACATTTAGAACTCAATACGATGAAGAATCGCTTTTCCTCTTTCCTGTGCCTCTGCTTGTTTTCGACATTAGCCTTTTCACAGACGATGACGGAGTGGGACGATGTGAGCGTCACGAGTGTGAACCGCATTCAGAGTCACGACCTCAGCATTCCCTTTGATGAAGTGGAGGATGCCCACTCGTTGGATTTGTCCAGATCGCCTTACTATCTCGATTTGAACGGCACCTGGAAGTTCCGCTGGAGCGCTTTGCCAAGCAAGGTGCCTGCAGGCTTCTATGCCGACAACTACGATGTGAGCAGTTGGGACGACATTACGGTGCCGATGCCTTGGCAAATGTACGGAGTCCGCAAGAACAAGAGCTGGGACAAACCTCTCTACGTAAACACGCGCTATCCCTTCACCTATACGAGCGACTACTCTGTAATGGCCTCGCGTCCAGGCGATTATACTTACAACGAGCAAATGAAGAACCCGGTCGGATGCTATCGCCGCACCTTCACACTTCCCGTGGGGTGGCTGGCTAGGAAGACTTTCCTTCGCTTCAACGGAGCAGGTCACGGCTACTATGTCTGGGTGAATGGACAGTTCGTGGGATATGCCGAGGACTCTTATCTGCCGAGCGATTTCGACATCAGCAACTTCGTTCGCGAGGGCGAGAACAATGTCTCTGTGCAGATTTACCGATTCACGAGCGGCTCATTCCTCGAGTGTCAGGACTATTGGCGACTGACGGGCATCACTCGCGACGTCTATCTCTGGTCGGCTCCGGAAACGCGAATCGGCGACTTCTTCTTCCAGACGACATCCCTCTCATCCTCAGGCACTTCCGGACAAGGGAAGCTGCAAGTCACCTTGGAGGGCAGTTCTGCAAGGGGAATGACTTTGCAAATGACAGTCAGCGACGGGACAAGCGTGCTGAAGGAATACACGAAAACACTCTCCACATCTCCCAACGTGAGCCAGAATCTCAGCCTCTCGGGCATCGAAGCATGGAGTGCAGAACATCCGAAGCTCTATGATTTGACCCTTCGCCTGCTGGATTCCGAGGGGAATATGATCGATATGCGAGCCTGCAAGATAGGCTTCCGAACAGTCAGCATCCGCGGTGACGGAGCTCTGCTCATCAATGGGAAACGCCTTGTGGTTCATGGAGTTAACAGGCACGACTTCAGTACTGAGACGGGCAGAACTGTGAGCCGGGAGGAGATGCTGAAGGACGTCCTGACGATGAAACGCCTGAATGTGAACGCAGTACGCACGAGCCACTATCCCAACAATCCCTATTTCTACGAACTTTGCGACCGATACGGACTTTATGTCCTTGCCGAAGCGGATGTGGAATGCCATGGAAACATGGGACTCAGCAGCGTGGAACTCTTCCGCAAGCCAATGGTGGAACGCAACGAGAGGCACGTCCGCACCCTTCGCAATCACGCCTGCATCTTCGGATGGAGTGCCGGCAACGAGAGCGGAGGCGGCAACAACTTCCAGAGCGTCATGCAAGCCATCAAGGCACTCGACACCTCGCGCATCACCCACTACGAGGGAAACAGCCAGTGGAGCGACGTATCGAGCACGATGTACGGCAGCTATTCGAACATGCTCTCCACCGCCAAGGACAGACAACGCGGCTATAAAGGCGGCACGAACCAGCGTCCGCACATCCAATGCGAGAACACCCATTCCATGGGCAACTCGATGGGTAACGAGATTGACTACTATAGGGACATCTACGAGCCGTATCCTGCGATGGTGGGTGAGTTTGTGTGGGACTGGAAAGACCAGGGGCTGACGATGCCCGTTCCCGGCAAGACTAACCAATATTACTGGGCTTATGGCGGCGACTTTGGTGACAGACCTAACGACGGGGCATTCTGCTGCAACGGAGTTGTGCTGCCGGATTGTACTCCGACGGCAAAGAGCTTCAATATGAAGGGCGTTTATCAGCCCCTCGATGTCCTGCCTCTCGATGTGGAGCAGGGTGTTTTCCGAGTTAAGAATAAACTTCAACAAATTCGCTTTAACGGATATGATGTTCAATATGTTATAAGCGAAGATGGAATTGCAGTTGCCCGTGGTTCGCTTTCCGATTTGGACCTCGCGCCTTGGGACAGTACGACAATTACAGTTCCCTATGAAGATGTCACATTCAAGCCCTCTTCGCGCTATACGATTCGCTTCTCCACAACCCTTCGCGAGGCTACGCCTTGGGCAGAAGCAGGCTACGAAGTGGCGGCTTCGGAAGCAGTCATTCGCGAGGCCGCAATGCCTCAAGTTTATGCTTACGAAGGCTCGGATACGCTTGCCGTCAGTGGAACGGGAACCAGCAGGACTGTGAAGGGCGCTAATTTCAGCGTTTCATTCTCGGGCGGCACACTCTCGCGTTATGTCCTGGACGGCACTACGCTCATCAATCAACCCATCAAGCTCAATACTTTCCGCGTTCCCACGGAGAACGATAAGACGCAGGAAGGCAATTGGGAAAGCCTGGGAGTGCGTTCGCTGACTATGTCTGCAGGCACTTGGGAGGTTGAGCAGGATGAGGCGAACCGTTGGGTACAACTCTCAATCACAGACACTTACAAGACCAGTACGTCGGCCCTCATCTTCACAGTCAACAAGCAGTTCCGGGTTTATCCGGACGGTGCGATTAGTGTCAGCACAGTAACGACTCCGAACATCGAGGGTGCTGTGTTACCGAAGTTGGGCTTCCGTCTTGAGATGCCCAGCACGGCGGAGAACATTACGTGGCTCGGCAGAGGTCCGTTCGACAGCTACCTGGACCGCAACTATGCCGCTCATTTTGGAATCTGGCACAGTACCGTCACCGAGCAATGGACTGACTTCATTCGTCCGCAAGAGACTGGAAACAAGGAGGATGTGCGTTGGTTGGCAGTCACCACGAAAGCAGGGAAGGGCCTTCTCTATGCTTCGCCAAACGGTATGTCGACTACCGTGGGACATTGGCGGGCAGAGGAAATCTACACGTCCCCCAGCAATCGTCTGGGGCATCCCTATGAGGTTACGTTCCCTCGGGCTACCGTCGTCTCGCTCGATGCTTGGAATCGCGCGCTCGGCAATGCCAGTTGCGGACCTGATGTGCTTGACAAATACGAGCGGAAACTCACGCAAACGCCCTTCTGTTTCATGATTATGCCTATTCTGGAGGCCAGTTCCGACACCGTTCTGACGCAGCGTGGAAGCCTCGGTTTGCCTGTCTGCCAGCCCGTTCGTTTCTCCGATGACGGGCACGGATATGCTGTCCTGAGCTCCGACAATCCTGCTGGTACCGTTATCTATTATAGCATTGACGGCAGTGAGTTCCAGCCCTACACGGAGCCCCTCGACATGCGTGGAGGAGGACTTCTGCGGGCTTATGCTGTGGCCGAAGGTTTGGCGTCGAGCATTGTCACGGAGAAGAAGTATGGCTTCTTCGTGGATAAAAGTTCCTGGACTATCTATAGCTATGACAGTCAGCAAGGTGGCAACGAGTTGGCAGCCAATGCAATAGACGACAACGAGAACACTATTTGGCACACGCAGTACAATCCGTCCACTCCCGACTGTCCCCACGAATTGGTGGTCGACATGAAGAAAACCTATCGCATCACAGCCTTCGCCTATAAGGGGCGCAAGGACGGCTCCAACGGACGAGTGCAGCGCTACGAAGTCTATTTCAGCAACAACCCGCGTCTGTGGGGAGAGCCGGCAGCAAGCGGCACTTTCAGCAATACGTCGGACAAGCAGACAGTCAACATCCCCAGCAAGCCCGAAGCGCGCTACATGAAGTTCCTGGTGCGCTCCGTAGTGGACGACAGAGCCTATGCCTCTGCAGCCGAATTGTACGTTGAGGCTGAGGCTGTGGTGCCGCAGATTATATGGCTGATTCCGCCCGTCAACACGGCTCATCGCTATCGCATACGCGAGAAGCAATCCAAGCTTTGCCTGCACTATCAGACGCATAACAATGAAGGCCATTTCTGCCTTGGAGAGTTCAACGCGAACGACCCGACATACACCTTCTCCTTCGAGCAGGTTCCGGGTTTCACGGCGTTCTTCAGGCTGAAGGCAAACGGGCGTTACATGTCGTACGACAGCGGCGCAGGATGGCGAATCATATCGACTACGACACGGCCCACAGACAAGAACGGCTGGATTCAGGTGGAGCGATTGGAGGAAGGGAATGCCTATCTGCGTTGTGGCTGGCAGAACAGCAGGGTAGTGGGCTTCGACTCGAGGAATGTTGGCAGCTATATCTATGCCGACAAGACTGTCCCGGGCGAGTTTCTCCTCGAGGATATCGATGATGCCGATGGGGTAATTGACCCTCGTTCCGCCTCGCTCATGCCTGAACGGCTCTACAACCTAAGCGGGCAAAGAGTCAGCCCTGATTATCGTGGCATCGTCGTCACCAACGGGCAGAAGGTCTTGCTGAAGCGATAATACAGGTTCGCAACCCGATGCAGCGTGCCAAGTTGCCGAACTTAACGTGTCAAATTGCGCACTTTAACGTGTGACGATTGCATTTGTCACGTTTGAAGTTTGCAAACATCGCGTGTGAAAATCCGAGTTTACCCTGTAGTAGTTCCCTCATCTTTCACACTGCGAATTTACGAAATAATCGCGAATTATGCAAGTAAATTGGCAATTATTTTCACACGAAAATGAAAGTTTTTTTCTATGGGGCAGTAAGGCGGAAAAGCGGA
>CACZBC010000043.1 GCA_902779315.1 uncultured Bacteroidales bacterium
ATGCGCCTACAACTATGGTGCCTTCATCTATGCCAATGGCAACTACAACTACTACCACACACCATATACCGACTTGCTGACGGAGGAGGAGAAGGACACGAACCCCAGCTACTATGGCGAGCGCTATGACGCAGATGGCAACTTGATGGGCTGGGGCCCCAACAGCTGGACCTCGCTCTGCTATGCTTTTGGCATGGGACACTTCGAGAATCGCATTCTGGTGAATGTGACGGAAGGCGAACTGAAGCTGGGAGTGATGAACCTGGGTACCTACAACAAAAACAACGATACGTTCCTGAGCAATACGCGCCTTTTCTATCATGGCAGCATCGACCAGGCTGGCGATATTCTTTCCTCCCAACTTGAGAATATGGTAGAGATAGCATCTCACATTCTTACAGATTATTTCCCCGACAATAGCGACTATTATGCTGCTCCCAACTTCTCCGAAACTCTCAGGGCTGAACTCAATGAAGAAGTGACTCAGGCTGCCCAGGTGACAGCAGGCCAGCAGACCTATGACTTAATATGCCGCATGAGCCAGACATTCATGGACATCTACAAGACAAAGGATGCTTACATAAAGATGATGGCTGCAGTCGAACTTGTTTACGATGCCGTTTGCAATATTGGAACTTATGAGGATATAGTAAACTTTGAGGACGCATATTATACACTAGTCAATGATGCATTCCTGGAAGGAACCTTCTCTGCAGACGAGGCAAACAAGATAACTGACGAGTTGCTCCAAAGCAGTTACTATCTTCAGACCTATGGCGAGGAACCGGAACTGGTGGAAGGCGAGTATGTGTGCTCTACTCCCTACCATTTGGTATGGATTTCGGATCAGGTGAACAGCGGCAGGAACAGAGGCCTCCACTTCGCACTGGCTAATGACATTGACATGAGCGAGATAGTCAACTTCAGCCCTATCGGAACATACATTGATGGTGGCAAGCAGAACACGTTCAACGGACAGTTCGATGGCCGCTGTCATGTTATCCGCAATCTGAACATCGCCGTGGGGGATGCCACCGAAACGGGCTTCTTCAGCCGTGCCATCAACAGCACCATCAAGAACGTAGGTATCGTCAATGCCAATATCATTAACGAAGGCGGAGCACGCGCTGGTGTCTTGGGCGGCGAACTGCATCTGTCTACTGTCAGAAACTGCTTTACTGCAGGCGAACTGAATGTGGACACCAGCAACGAACAGTGCACTGGCTTTGCCGGTGAAACGGCCAGCTCGAGCGTCATTAACTGCTACACTACTCACCAGCTGCTGACCAATCAGGGTAGCCTGGAGAACTCCTTCTCTGCTGCCGATGGGTTGGATGCTGTCAGTGGCGAACTCTGCTACAACCTGAACGCAGGCTCGTTAACACCTGTCTATTATCAGACTCTCGGAGAGGATGCATTCCCCGTGCTCGACAACACACATAGCATGGTCTACCTGGTGGGCGAACAGGCATGCGACGGCACTCCACTCGGCGACATCTCGTACACTAATGATGCTTCGGAATCTCGTCGTCAGCCTCATGAGTACGACGAGGATGGCTATTGTGCGAATTGCGGCGCGGACAAGGGAGAGAGCTTTGCCGACGAAAAGGGTGTCTATCACCTTACCTGCAATTATGGTCTCAGATGGTTCTCGAACCTTGTTAACAGCGGTAAGACGCAGGCTATGGCTGTCCTGGACGTTGATGTCGACATGACCGACGTCGTGATGCAACCCATCGGACGCTACTCCGATGACCACGAATTCGACGGAACCAACCGCACGTTCTATGGCAGCTTCGACGGACAGGGACATGAAATCAGAAACCTCAACATCGTCATCGAGGACCGTCAGGAAGGCGGCCTCTTCGGTCGTGCTGCCGGAAGTGCGCAGATAAAGAACTTCGGCATGGTCAATCCCACGGTTATCAATACCCACGCCAGGGGCTGCCGCTTGGGAGCTGTCTGTGGCGAGCTGAACGGAGCCACCATCAGCAATGTTTATATCGTAGGCGACATCACCCTGCAGACAACCAATGTGCAGCTTTGCAGTTTTGCAGGCGAGGCGGCTCAGGGTAAGATAGAGAATTGCTATGCTCTGAGCGACCTGAGACTGAGCAATCTGGGCGCACACACCAACTGCTATTCCGGCGACGAGGCAAGGGAAATGGCTCCGACCGGCGAACTCTGCTACAAACTTAACAATGGTGATACCGAGGCTCCTGTCTGGCGTCAGACTCTGAACGAAGACGGCTATCCTGTGCTTCGCGAAGACCATAAGATTGTTTACCTGGATAAAGGCTCCTACACTAATGATAATGAAGATGCTATCGAAACAGTTGAACAGACCTGGGCGGGCATTAAGGGTATATACACCATAACAGGTATGAAGGTTCTGGATGAGCCTCAGAACCTGAAGAGGGGCCTTTACATCATCGATGGCCGAAAGGTATTTATCCGATAAGGGAAGTCTCTAAACGAAAGAACCAGAAATATGAAAATAGGACTGATGGGAATAGGCCTGAAAACGTATTGGACACAGTACGAGGGCCTATTCCCTAGGCTTTGCGCTTACTCCGACAAGATACATAGCCGGATGGTGGCGATGGGTGGAGACGTGGTCAACGTCGGTTTCGTGGATTGTCCGGAACGGGCGATGCAAGCGGTCGAAGAGTTCAATCATGAACGGATAGGATTGCTCTGTGTGTATGTCTCCACCTACGCCCTTTCCTCCACGGTGCTGCCAGTGGCACAGGCAGCGCATTGCCCTGTGCTGCTGCTCAACGTGCAACCCACTTCCGCCATCGACTACGGGCGCATCAATGCGATGGGCGACAGAGCGTTGATGACAGCCGAATGGCTGGCTAACTGTCAAGCATGTACCGTCCCAGAGCTGGCTTCTGTCCTTGCAAGGGCAGGCATACAGTACGATATTCTGACGGGCCATTTGCACGATGAGCAGATGTGGAGGGAACTGGAGGAGTGGACCAGGGCGGCTGCGGTGGTAGATGGCTTGAGGCAGAACCGTATGGGACTGCTTGGGCATTACTATTGCGGCATGCTCGATGTCTATTCCGACCTTACCCGACTGTCTGCCACCTTTGGCACACACTTCGAAATAGTGGAGATGTGCAAGCTGAAGGTCTTGCGAGACCAAGTGACAGCCCAGGATGTGGAGAAGAAGCTCGAAGAGTTCCGACAGGCATTCTCCATCGATCCGCTCTGCCCGAAGGACGAGCTGAGGCATGCTGCCGTCACTGCCGTAGCCCTGGATCGTATGGTGGAGCAGTACCGGCTGGGCAGCGTGGCCTATTACTACGAAGGCACTCCCGCAAGCGACTACGAGAACATTATTACCACGTTGATTCCTGCTGGCACGTTGCTCACAGCTCGAGGCATTCCCATGGCCGGCGAGTGTGAGGTGAAGAACGCGCATGCCATGAAGATAATGTCGTTGCTGGGTGCAGGCGGAAGCTTCTCAGAGCCTTATGCTATGGACTTCAACGACGATGTAGTGCTGTGGGGACACGACGGCCCAGGGCATTGGAAGATGGCGCAGGATGGGGTGCGGCTGGTGCCTCTGTCCGTATTCCACGGCAAGCCTGGACGGGGCATCGGCATACAAATGAGTGTCCGCCAAGGACCAGCCACATTGCTTTCCGTCTGCGAAGGCAAGGATGGTGTCCATCTGCTCGTGGCCGAGGGCGAGAGCGTGGAGGGCGAGACGCTGCACATTGGCAACACCAATAGCCGCTACCGCTTCCCGCTGCATGTCAAGGAATTCATCGAGCGCTGGAGCAAAGGCGGTCCCAGCCATCATTGTGCCATTGGCGTGGGGCACGTGGCTTCGCGCATCGAGAAGGTGGCTGCCTTGCTCGGTATTCCTGTCATAAGGGTATGCTGAGAAATAATGAAATAATAAAATAATGAAAGAATGAAGAAAGTATATTACGTGGCTGTTCTGCTGGCTTGCTGTCTGCAAATGTTTGGAGAAAAGCAGAAGTTCGAGATGCATCTTTCCCGGCTGCAAGGGCAGTTCCAAAATCCATCGGCAGAGTTCCGCACGGCACCCCTTTGGGTGTGGAACACCGATGTCACCACGACCGACATTGACCGCATGCTTCTGGAACTGAAGGAGCAGGGCTTTGGCGGCGCATTGGTACATCCCCGCCCCGGACTCGTGACGGAATACCTGTCGCCCGAGTGGTTCAGCCTGTGGCGTTACGCTTTGCAAAAAGGCAAGGAACAGGGGTTGCTCATCAACATCTACGACGAGAATTCCTATCCCAGCGGCTTTGCCGGAGGTCATGTCCCCAATGAGATGCCCGAGTCGTACAACCAAGGGCAGTGTCTGCTGGGCGAACTATGCCATGTGGCTCCTCAGGCGGGCGATTGCTATCTGTGTGTCCTCCGAACAGGCGACGAGTTCGTGGATATCACCGACCGCCTTGCCGATTATCAAGGAAAGCAGGGCACCTACTACGTTTACCGCTTGGGATTCTACGGCAGCAGCAGCTGGACGGCAGGCTTCCCGTATGTTGACCTGATGGCCAAGGGTGTGACAGAGAAGTTCATCGACGTTACCATGGGAGCCTACGAGCGAGCGCTGGGGAGCGAGCTGGGCAGGAGTGTCAGGCTGGTCTTCAGCGACGAGCCTAACATTGCCTCGCCCGACGGAAGACACTGCCGCTGGACTCCCGACCTGTTCGACACCTTCCAGCAGCTTTGGGGCTACGACCTGCGCCCCTGCTGGCCCTTGCTGGGCGAGGAGGCAGGTCCTTGGCAGAAGGTGAGGCACGACTACAATGCTACGCTCCTGCATCTCTTCATCGAGCGATGGTGCAAGCCTTGGCACGATTATACCGAGCGTAAGAACATGCTCTGGACGGGACACTACTGGGAACACAACTGGCCCGACCTCTCGCAGGGCCCCGACAATATGGCTATGTACGCATGGCACCAGATGCCGGGCATCGATATGCTCTTCAATCAGTACAACGACGAGGCGTGCCAGGCTCAATTCGGCAACGTGAGGAGCGTGAAAGAGCTCGCCAGCGTGGCCAACCAAATGGGCTACGTGCGGACACTAAGCGAGACCTATGGCGGCGGCGGATGGGACGAGACGTTCGCTGACTTCAAGCGGCTGGGCGACTGGGAGTGCGCCCTTGGCGTCAACTTCATGAACCAGCACCTCTGCCACATGACCATCACCGGAGCCCGCAAGTACGACTACCCTCCTGTCTTTACCTCCGTCTCTCCCTGGTGGAAGGACTATGGGATACTGAACGACTATTTTGCCCGCCTCTCGCTGCTGCTCAGCCAAGGGCAGCAACTTAATGACTGGCTGATACTGGAGCCCACGACAAGCCTGTGGCTGCACTATTCGCAGGTGGCCGGAGGCGAACCGCTCTGGCGCATCGCAAATGCCTTCCAGCAATTCGTGACACATCTGGAGAAAGCCCAGGTGGAATACGATCTGGGATGCGAGGACATCATCAAGCGGCATGGGCGCGTGGAGAAGAACCGCTTCTGCATCGGTCAGCGCAGCTACTCTACCGTTGTGCTCCCGCCAGAGATGGTCAATCTGGAAGGTTCTACCAAAGCGCTCCTGAGCCGGTTCGTGGCTGGTGGCGGAAGGGTGATTGCGATGTCATGTCCGACGAAAGTGGACGGCACGGATGACAGTACCGTGAGCGAGATGCTGCGCAGTGGCTCTCACGTGCTCATGCCAAGGGATATAGCCGACGTCATCAGCCTCTCGGGCAGCGAAGCACTCCTGAGCATCAAGTGCAGCGGCTCCCGCGACCTCTATCATCATCGCCGCAAGTACAAGGACGCAGAACTGCTCTTCCTTGCCAACTGTTCGCTGACGGACGATGCTGCCGTCGAGGTGACGTTGCCCGGCAGATATCTGTACGAGATGGATGCCTTTACCGGCGATATCAGACTTGTGAAGGAGGCTCCGGGGCAGCTCTCAACAGAGACCTGCATCGCCCCTGCCGGCAGCTGCATCTATGTGGCTTCGGCGCGTGCCATCTTCCCGCAAGCAGCAAAAGCCGAGGCAGCCAGCAAGCCCACCGGCACACTGATGCCTGCCGACGCACTTCGCATCGTCCCCACGCACCCCAATGCCATGAACCTGGACTTCTGCCGCCTGACCATTGGAGGAAAGTCTTTGGGCACGATGTACACACAAAAGGCCAACGGCACTTTGTGGCGGCACTTCGGGATGGCTGACCCGTGGGAAACAGCTGTGCAGTTCAAGCGCGAGATGCTGGAGCGCGACACATTCCATGCCGAACCGATAGACATCATCTACCCCTTCTTCATCGGGAAAGGCACGAGTTTGAAGGGCATGAATGCCATCATCGAGCGCCCCGATGTGTTCCATGTCCTTGTCAATGGGAAGTCTGTCACGACCTATCGCCCGGACAGCCTGCTGGATGTGCGGATGGGGGTCTTCTGCCTCGACGAATATGTGCACGAAGGGGCAAACGACATCACCTTGCACCTCGACACGATGCGGATAATGGCCGAGGTGGCACCTGTCATCCTCACGGGCAACTTCTGCCTGTCCGATGCCCTCTACAGCTTCAGCCTGTCGCCTGAACGGCAGCTGGAACTGGGCAGTTGGAAGAAGCAAGGTCGGCAGATGTACGCATGGGGCGTGGACTATCGTCATCGCTTCGAGATAAGCGACCTCTCGCGCCACTATCGCGTAGAGCTGGGCGCGTGGAGCGGCACGGTGGCAGAGGTATGGGTGAACGGCACGAAGGCGGCCATCATCCTGACCAGACAGACTCCCGACATTACAGCCCATCTGCACAAAGGCAGCAACGAGATTGCAGTCCGCATCATTGGGTCGCTGAAGAACCTCTATGGCCCGCATTACGTGAACAGCCGTGGCATCATGTCGCCTTGGATGTGGAATGGTGTGGAGAAGGAGCGTCCCGGAGCCGACTACGACCTGCTCGATTACGGTATGCAGCAGGACTTCAAACTTATCTATTGAGCTCGTCCTGCAAAGCATAAGCGTACGTCTGAATGTTACCGCTCTTATAATGTTGTCCGCTAAAGATGGCCTCGAGTTTGATGACATCTTGAACAACGAGGACGGATGCAGGAGCCAACAGTCTGCTGATAAGCAGACAACGACTTGGAATGACTTCCGCCATCACTACATTGGCATCAGCTTCGCATACCATTTGGACACAAAGAAAAACGAATGAGGGAAATCTACATAGGAAAATTGTGAAAGAAATCAAAAACACTCATCACTCGTCAGGTTTGGGGGTTAACACAAAGAATCTCAACAACATAGAACATGACGAGTGCATGATGAGTCGTCATGCACTCGTCAGGGTATTACTTGTTTGGTTATCAAGACTTTAGGATAAGAATATGATGAGTGATGAGTAAAAGCAAAAAAAGCAAAAACTACCTACGATTTGATTCCAAACGACCCTCAGTTAAAATGCAAACGTAACACGTTAAGTTGGTCAACTTCACACGTGAAGTTTGCAAATTACACACGTGAAGTTTGGCAACGACACTGCAGTCGTTTTTATTAGCTCAACGGAAGCTGGTGCGAGTTCTTGACCTCGCCGAGGACGAAGAACGAGTTGAGTGAGCCGATGCAGTCGAGGTCGCCAAGAATTCTGAGCACGAATTCCTGGTAAGCCTTCATGTCTGAGACGTAGATTTTAAGCATGAAGTCGTAGTCTCCGCTGATGTTGTAGCACTCCACAATCTCAGGAATTTGCTGCACTGCCTCCATGATACGGTGCGCGTTCTCGTGGGAATGTTGCTTCATCCGCAGGTTGCAAAAGGCGATGAAGCCTCGGTTAATCTTCTCCGCATCTAGCACAGCCATGTATTTTTTGATGTAACCTTCGCGTTCGAGGCGTTTCACGCGTTCGAATGTGGGAGTGGGAGAGAGGTGAATCTTCGCTGCTAACTCCTTGTTAGTCAATCTGGAATCGTCCTGCAAAAGGCTTAGAATTCGCAGATCTGTTTCGTCAAGAATGTTCGTCATTTGAGTTAAAGAATCTTTTACCTGCAGAAGGGGCATTTCTTATCCTTTGTCAGGTGTTTTTATCTGTTATGCGATGCAAAGTTAGTAATTATTTCTAAATATTTCATTCTTCTTGGAAGAAATTTCATGTTGCCGTAACTTTGCACCGTCGAAAGGACATAAAAACGCACGAAAAAAAACGTAACAATACATTATTTAATATTATGAGTACGCAGAAACAACACCTCGAGACCATTGCCTTGCATGCAGGACAAGTGGCAGACCCAACAACAGATTCATGTGCAGTGCCTATCTATCAGACTGCAAGTTATGTATTTCACAATGCCCAACACGCAGCAGATCGTTTCGGACTCCGTGATGCGGGAAACATTTACGGACGTTTGACGAACTCCACTCAAGGCGTTTTGGAAGAACGTATTGCAGCTCTGGAAGGTGGTGTGGCAGCCCTCGCAGTCGCTTCTGGTGCTGCTGCCATCACTTACGCCCTGCAAAATATTGCTCAAGCAGGCGATCATATCGTGGCAGCAGACAACCTTTATGGAGGCTCTTATAACCTTATCACCCACACCCTCGCTGCTTCAAAAATCGCCCATTCCATCGTAAAAATCAATGATCTTGAAGCTTTGGAAGCCGCCATTCAACCCAACACAAAAGTCATCTACGCGGAGACTTTGGGCAATCCGAACAGCGACGTGCTGAACATAGAAGGTGTGGCTGAGGTGGCACATAGGCATGGAATCGTCTTTATCGTCGATAACACCTTCGCTCCGTTGTTGATTCGTCCCTTGGAACATGGCGCAGATATCGTCGTACATTCAGCCACGAAGTTTATTGGCGGACATGGAACTACCCTTGGCGGCGTGATTGTTGATGGCGGTAAGTTCGACTGGAAAGCTAATGCAGACCGTTATCCTTCGATAGCAAAGCCCGATGCCAGCTATCACGGTGCAGTCTTTGCCGATGTTGCAGGACCAGCTGCTTTCGTGACTCGCATTCGTGCCGTCATCCTTCGCGATACTGGAGCAGCTATTTCGCCATTTAATGCATGGATTCTCTTGCAGGGAGTCGAGTCGTTGCCTTTGCGAATCGAGCGTCATACAGAAAATGCCTTGAAGGTTGTTGATTACCTTTCGAAGCATCCTTTGGTAGCGAAAGTGAATCATCCGGCACTTGCTTCTCATCCAGATCATGCTCTTTATGAGAAGTATTTTCCAAAAGGAGGAGCCAGCATCTTTACCTTTGAGATTAAAGGCGGACAGGAAGCAGCATGGAAATTCATCGATGCGTTGAAGATTTTCACTTTGCTTGCGAACGTGGCTGACGTGAAGAGTCTCGTCATTCATCCTGCCACAACGACTCATTCGCAACTATCCGAAGAGGAACTTGCCGAGCAGCACATCACCCCGAGCACAGTCCGTCTGAGCATCGGTGTTGAGCATATCGACGACATCATAGCAGACCTAGAACAGGCTTTCAATGCAATAAAATAGGCACTCAATACGTTAATATTAATAGAAAAAAGGAAATATTATGGCAATCTACAATTCAATTACTGAACTTATAGGCAAGACGCCGTTGGTTCAACTCAGCACATTTGCACAAAATCGCGACCTGAAAGCAAACGTCATAGCTAAAGTGGAGTTCTTCAACCCTGGTGGAAGCGTCAAGGATCGTATTGCTCTCAGCATGGTACTCGATGCAGAGAAGAAAGGCATCCTCAAGCAAGGTGGCACCATTATCGAACCTACTAGTGGCAATACGGGTGTCGGACTCTCGCTTGTGGGTGCAGTTCGTGGCTATAAAGTCATCCTGACGATGCCAGAGACGATGAGCATAGAACGTCGCAAACTGGCTCAGGCTTATGGTACAGAAATCGTTCTCACACCTGGCAGCGAGGGCATGAAGGGTGCTATCCGAAAGGCAGAAGAGTTGCGCGACAGCATTCCTGGAGCCGTCATTCTGCAGCAGTTCGAGAATCCCGCCAATCCCGCTATTCATGTTAAGACGACGGGCGAGGAGATTTGGAAAGACACAGAAGGCAAGGTCGATGTCTTCGTAGCTGGAGTAGGAACTGGTGGAACTGTTTCTGGTGTTGCCAAGGCGCTGAAGGCTCACAATCCCAATGTCTATGTTGTTGCTGTTGAGCCAGCCTCGAGTGCAGTTCTTTCTGGCCAACCTTCTGGCGCTCACAAGATTCAAGGCATTGGTGCAGGTTTCGAGCCAAAGAACTTCGACCGCCCTCTCATTGATGAGATTTTGCCTGTCAGCAACGAAGATGCCTTTGCCACCTCAAGAGCCGTTGCCAAGGAAGAGGGTATTTTCGTTGGCATCTCCTCTGGTGCAGCAGCTTTTGCAGCAAGTGTAGTAGCTCAACGTCCTGAGTTTGCAGGCAAGAATATCGTCGTTCTTTTGCCCGATACAGGCGAACGCTATCTCTCAACGGCTTTGCTCGAAGAATAAAGAAAAGCGGTCATTCTCTTTTTTGTTTGCAGATAATTTTGTACTTTTGTCTCTCGAAGGATGATATAATCGCGAGAAACGTATGAAATTATCTGCATCTTTTTTCTTTTTCTTCTTTGCTCTGACTGTTTCGGCTCAGGCACAGGAAAAGACTACCTTTCAGACTTTAGGGCCTTGGAAGCCAGTCACAGACATTCGCTCCGACCTCGTGATGGTCTATGGAGCCAACGATAACCGGCGAATGACTTTCCGCGAGAGAGTGGAGTCATGGCGACAGAGAGGTTATACCGCCCACTTTATGACCGGTATTGCCTGGGGCGACTATCAGGACTATTTCACAGGCAAATGGGATGGAAGATGGCACTTCGACGAAGGGCAGAAGACGATGCAGGGCGACACAATCTGGCACGGCCGCCTCATTCCTTATATTATTCCCACAAAGAACTACCTCGCTTATTTCAAGGAACGTCATATAAAACCAGTCATTGATGCCGGCATCGACGCCATTTTCCTCGAGGAGCCTGAGTTTTGGGCAAGAGCCGGATACAGCGAGGCTTTCAAGCGCGAGTGGCAAGACTATTATGGTTTTCCTTGGCGTCCTCAACACGAAAGTGCGGAGAACACTTATCTCTCCAACAAACTGAAGTACCACCTCTATTATCGTGCTCTGGATGAGGCTTTTACGTATGCCAAGCAATATGGTCGCGAGAAAGGGATGAATGTCCGCTGTTATGTTCCGACACATTCGCTCCTCAACTATTCGCAATGGCAGATTGTTTCGCCCGAAGCCTCACTCGCCTCGATGGAGAGTTGCGACGGCTACATTGCTCAGGTATGGACGGGTACTTCCCGCGAACCGAACTATTTCAACGGCAAAGCTAAGGAGCGTGTCTTCGAGACGGCTTTCCTGGAGTATGGTTGTATGGAGTCCATGACGCGACCAACCGGCCGCAAGATGTTCTTCTTGACAGACCCCATCGAGGACAGGGCAAAGGATTGGGAGGACTACAAGCGTAACTATCAAGCCACCTTCACGGCTCAATTGCTCTATCCTCAGATAGCCGATTACGAGGTGATGCCTTGGCCAGACCGCATCTATGAAGGCCTGTACAAGGTGAGTGCGAATAGCAACGAGAAGGCACATATTCCGCGTTTCTATTCCACACAGATGCAAGTGATGGTCAACACACTCAACTTCATGCCACTCTCCGAAAACCGAGTCAGCGGGTCGCAAGGCATTTCCGTACTGATGGCGAACTCCCTGATGTTCCAACGTTCACCAAGACCTGTGGAGGGTTATGACGACCCACAACTCTCCAATTTCTACGGCGAGGCATTGCCTTTGTTGAAGCGAGGCGTACCTGTCAGCATCACGCACATCGAGAACGTAGGTTATGCCGAAACGTGGAAAGATGTGAAAGTGCTTTTGATGTCTTACAGCAACATGAAGCCCCTCTCGCCCGAAGCACATACTTGTTTGGCAGAATGGGTGAAAAAGGGCGGTTTCATCGTATATTCTGGCAGAGACAACGACCCCTATCAAGGTGTGCAAGAGTGGTGGAATCAGGACGAGATGCACTATGCTGCACCTTCTCAGCACCTCTTCTCCTTGATGGGTATTCCAGAGAGAGCCGAGGAGGGCGAATATAAATATGGTAAAGGCAAGGTATTTGTGCTGAGGCACGACCCAAAGGAATATGTCCTCAAGAAGGGTGGTGACAAGAAGTTCGTGGAGGTTGTCGAGAAGGCTTACGGCAAGTTGGAGCAGAAGAACTCCTTCTATCTGGAGCGCGGCCCATATACCCTTGTCGCTGTACTCGACGAAGGTGTCGTGAACAACAATCCTTATACAATAAAGGGCGATTTCATCGATCTTTTCTCGCCAGAACTTACTTATTATTCCGAGACAAGCATTTTGCCAGGTCAGCAAGGTTTCTTCTTCGATTTGAGAAAGATTGACAAGAAACGTCCGCAAGTTATTGCAGCAGCCTCGCGTCAGTATGACGAGAAGATTACCGGCGAAGGCTTCAGCTTCACCTGCAAGTCGCCACTCAATACCACAAACATCGTTTGCCTTTACTTGCCCAAAGACTACAAATCGGGCAAATTCACCCTGACTGATGCGGAAGGCAATACGGTCAACCACGAAATGAGGGTCATAACGGCTCCCACCAACACCCTTGCAGGACGATTGTTCTGGCTCAAGTTCGAGAACTCACCCGATGGAATCAATGTTCAAATCAAGAAAAACTAAATAAACCATGAAACAAGTCTTTTTATTCTTCATTCTTCACGCTTCGTTCTTCACTCTCTTGGCTCAGAAGAATGCGCCAGAGCCGATTGGTCCGCTGCCTTTGCCAAAGCAGGTCGAGTGGCAGAAGATGGAAACCTATGCCTTTGTCCACTACGGACTGAACACCTTTACCGACAAGGAATGGGGTTATGGCGATGCCGACCCCAAGACGTTCAACCCTTCGCGAATGGACGTGGAACAATGGGTGAGGACGTTCAAGCAGGCTGGCATGAAGGGTGTCATCATCGTGGCCAAGCATCACGACGGATTTGCGATGTGGCCCTCGCCCTTGACTGACTATAATATCACGAAGTCCTCTTACGATGGGCCGAAGAACAAGGATGGAAAAGTTGATGTCCTTGCTGAGGTGCGAAAGGCATGCGACAAGTATGGACTGAAGATGGGAGTGTATCTCTCGCCTTGGGATAGGAATCATGCTGAGTATGGACGTCAGGCCTATGTGGATTACTACCACAAGCAACTCGAGCAACTGACGACAGAATACGGGCCGCTCTTCGAGGTTTGGCTGGATGGCGCGAATGGTGGCGACGGCTACTATGGTGGGGCTCGAGAGACGCGCAAGATAGACCATCGCAACTACTACAACTTCCCCAAGATTCATTCTATCATTGAGAAGAACCAACCTCAAGCCATCATTTTCAGCGACGGAGGACCTGGTTGTCGTTGGGTTGGCAATGAGAACGGTATTGCGGGAATCCCTAACTGGTCGTTCCTCAAGAAGGATAAGGTCTATCCAGGAATGCCGAACAACGAAGTGCTGGGTAGCGGTTTCCCTGACGGCGACATTTGGGTGGCTGCAGAATGCGATGTGTCCATTCGTCCGGGCTGGTTCTACCATCCTGAAGAGGACGGCAAGGTGAAGACGCCTGAGCAACTTGCCGACCTCTATTATAAGTCTGTGGGAAGGAATGCGACATTCTTGCTCAACTTCCCTGTCGACCGAGAGGGTAGGGTGAATGCTATCGACAGTGCAAATGCGGTTCGCTTCCGTCAGATTATCGACGAGGACTTGAAGACGAACCTCCTGCGAAAGGCTAAGGTTGCAGCCAGCAGCGAAAGAGGTAAAAGCTTTAGTGCCAAGAAGTTGAACGACGGCAAGTGGGACACTTACTGGGCGACTCCAGACGGTATTGATATAGGTTCGGTCACCTTTACCTTCAGCAAGCCGACCAAAGTGAACAGGCTTCTTTTGCAAGAATACATTCCTTTGGGACAGCGAGTAAAGTCCTTCGTTGTGGAAGTTCTGGTGGATGGCGAATGGAATCAGATAGATCCAGGCGAGCCCTTCGGAAACATCGGCTACAAACGCATCTTGCGTTTTCCCACTGTTGAGGCGAAAGCCATTCGAGTTGGGATAAACGAAAGCCGAGGTCCTCTCTGCATCAACAACATCGAGGCTTATTGTGCGAAGGGAAACTAGGCACAGTTAAATCGCAAACGTATAGTGTGACGTTGGCGATTAACTAGTGTGACGTTTGCATTTTACTAGTGTGACGTTTGCATTTAACTAGTGTGTCGTTTGCAATCGTAACACGAAATCTTTTCGCCAGACAATAAAAACAGACAGATTTATTTTGTACTGTACTTGCTTATTCGTACCTTTGCATCCGAAAAACGATAATAGCAGGATAAATGAAAAGACTGATACTCTTTCTGGTCGCGGCTTTTTGCCTTTCCATACATTATGTTCAGGCTCAGTTGCCGACCATCACCTTGAAGACGATGAACGGTGTAGAAGTGCGGACAGACACCCTTTCGAACGGTGGGAAACCCTTCATCGTGGATTTCTTCGCTACTTGGTGCAAGCCTTGCAATCGCGAGTTGGACGCTATCAGCGAGGTCTATGAGGAATGGCAGGAAGAAACTGGCGTGAAGATTTTTGCCGTGAGTATCGACCAGGCGCAAAACATCAATAAGGTGAAACCTTTGGTGGGCAATCACGGTTGGGAGTACGAGGTCTTGCTCGACCCAAACAGCGACTTTCTCCGTGCTGTTGGAGGGCAGATGATTCCCTACACGCTCATTGTCGATGGGAAGGGCAAAGTCGTGTATAAGCATAGCGGTTATACCGATGGAGCCGAAACGGAACTGATAGAGAAAGTGCGTGAGTTGCTGAAGTGATGAGAAGGTTTCTGGCATATCTTTCGTTGTGCCTGTGCTTCCTTTCTGCAAGTGCTTGGGAGCGTAAGGGCGTTTCGCTTTCTGGCAGCATACAGAGCGATATGCTTGTCCCTCGACACGATAGCGGAACGGGTGCCGAGAAGACTGGCAGTTTCCTCAACAACACATATGCCGACCTGCTTTTGCAAAGCAACTATCTCGATGCGGGAGTCCGTCTGGAGTTCCTAGAGTATCCTTTGCCCGGCTTTGAGAAAGATTTCGAGGGTTGGGGTGTGCCTCACTTTTGGATGAAGGGCAAGTTCGGCAAGGTGGAACTGACTGCGGGCACTTTCTACGAGCAGTTCGGCTCGGGTTTTATCCTCAGGACCTACGAGGAGCGTTCCCTTGGCATCGACAACTCCCTGCTGGGAGGTCGGGTTGTGGTGAAGCCTTTTACTGGCCTTACATTAAAAGCGCTTACGGGTGTCCAGCGTCGTTATTGGAGTTGGAACAAGTCGCTCATTAGTGGCACAGATGCCGAAATCGGTCTGGAAGAGTTCATCCCCTCGTTGAAGAAGCATGATGTAGGCATCGTGCTTGGCGGTTCGTGGGTGAACAAGTACGAGAAGAGCGACGAGAAGATTTACGCTTCTCCTGTTTATCGCTACCGTTTTCCGAAGTTCGTGAATGCCTGGGATGCCAGGATGGGCTTTAACAAAGGTGCCTGGAACGTGCTGGCCGAGTATGCGCAGAAGAGTGCAGACCCTTCTTTCGCGAATCAATACATCTACAGGAAAGGCTCGGCAGTCATGCTTTCGGGCTCTTATTCCGAGAAGGGACTGAGTGTCCTATTGCAGGCAAAAAGGTCGGAGAACATGTCGTTCAAGAGCACGAGTGAAGTTGCGAAAGCCATCGGCATCTCCTCTGCCATCAATCATTTGCCCGCCTTCACGCAAGACCAGACCTACGCCCTGGCAGCCCTTTATCCATACGCCACGCAGCTTGCAGAGGGGGAATGGGCCTATCAGGCCGAGGTGGGCTATAACTTTAGGAAGAAGACTTTGCTGGGAGGGAAATATGGAATGAATGTGAAGGCCAACCTCTCGTATGTCCGAGCTATCGACAGGCAGTTCTACGATACGGACGACCTTGTGCAGAAGACGAACGGCTACACGTCGAAGTTCTTCAATTGGGGAGACGAAACCTATTACAGAAGCTTCGACATCGCATTGACTCGCAAGTTGTCCAAGGCGTTCAAACTCAGCCTGATGTATGTCAACCAACAGTACAACAAGACCGTTGTCGAGGGACACGGAGGCATAGTCCATACTAACATCTATATTGCAGACGGAAAGTACCAGTTCTCTCCAAAGGTGACGCTTCGAGGCGAGTTGCAGTACTTGACGACCAAGCAAGACCAAGGCGACTGGGCATTCGGTTTGCTCGAACTCTCGTTGGCTCCGCATTGGATGTTTACTGTGAGCGATATGTGGAATTGTGGCGAGACGGACCTGCACTACTATCAGGGGCTCGTGACCTACAACATCGGTCAGCATCGCATACAAGGCGGTTATGGGCGGACCAGGGCAGGCTATAACTGCTCTGGAGGCGTTTGCCGCTATGTCCCAGCCTCTACGGGATGGACACTTTCGTACAACTATAATTTCTGATTCGAGACAAGAGATGCCAGGACGATACACATCATACTTAATTGGTTGCCTCTGCTTGATGCTGTTTGGATGCGACCGTATTTCAGAGCCCGACCGACTGGTTTACGAGAAGCCTGAACCAGCCCGGCGTGTCGTGCTCCTGGAGGACTTTACGGGGCAGAGATGCACGAACTGTCCCAAAGCGACGGAGGTCATCGGGCAATTGCAAGAGACGTATGGCAGCGCGTTGGTGGCTGTCGGCATTCATGGAGGCCCTCTTGGCTTTGCAGGCAATGCCAGAATCGAAGGGCTTGCCACAGATACGGGCAACGAATACTACAACCATTGGAACCTCGAATACCAGCCGGTCGGACTGGTCAACAGGCACGGACCGGTCAATTATCCCGAATGGGCTGCCGCGGTGAAAGAGGAGTTGGCAAAACCTGCGCCTTTGCATCTGAACGGCACTACTTTCACGGAAGGCAATTCCATATCCATACGGCTCACAGCCGAAGGTACTGACGGTACCGTGACTGGCAAGCTGCAGGTATGGCTTCTCGAGGATAGCATCCAGACGCTCCAGCTCATGCCGGACGGTACAGCCAATCAGGAATATGTCCACAACCATGTGTTCCGTACGGCAGTCAACGGCATTTGGGGCGAGGACTTCAGCATAGGGGAAGGAGAGACGGTGGAGCGGACATTCTCCCAGGTTCTAGAACCCGCTTGGAACAAGGACAAGTTGAGCGTCGTCGTCTTCGTCTATAACGATAATGGCGTGCAGCAAGCCGTCAGAATAAACTAAGGAATCGAGATGTATATGAGAAAAATAACTACACTGATCGTCGCACTCGTGGCAGTTCTTTCCTTGCAGGCACAGGGCTTCGTGTTCCAGTTCCAAGGGGAGGACCTGACCGATGGGGAGACCGTCGTCATCACGGCCCAGGAGGACCTGTTCGGAGACTTGTCGTGCGAAACCAGCAGTCTGGTATTGACGCTGTTGAGGGGCACTACGGCCTCTGTGACTGCGACCTTGGAAGTAACCTCCAACAGCCTGAACGCAACGGCCCTGCAATGGTGTATGGGAGGCAATTGCCAGGTGTTCGAGACTTCGCTCACCAAGCATTTTGCGATGGGTTTCAGCGAGCTAGTGCAGTTCGACGCCATCGGCATCCAGAGCGAGGGCTACCTCAAGGCAACGCTGCGGGCAACGGTCGGCATCGAGTCGCACCAGGTCAACATCTTGTTTGTCAATGGCGATGTGGACGGCATCAAGCCGCTTTCGCAAAGGAGAGACGGAGCGAGAGCCGTCTATGACCTTCGTGGCAGACGGGTGCAGGGGCGTCTGCCTGCCGGTATGTATATCGTGACAGAAGGCGAGCGCGTCCGTAAAGTTGCAATAAAATGACATTTCCATATAAACTAAACAACAATAACATTATGATGAAACATCTACTTACAATGACGGCCGCCCTCTTGATGGCGGTCAGTGCGCAGGCACGAATCATCGAAGCTGGCGAAGGCCAGACATGGTGGGGTTACTTCAACGAAGGTGACTTCAGTACACGCGAGAGTATCATCGGCACGGGGTCGGCAATGGCTCTGATGGCGGGCATTTACATTCCTGAAAACCACCAGAGCCTGAAGGGAGCGACCATCAAGGCTGTCCGAGTGTACGTCAAGGGGACTGTTGTATCGAACCTCAGCGACATGAAGATATGGATTTCCAAAAAACTCCCCAACAAAGTGGACGATGCGGACTACGTTCAGAGCGACTTGGGCACGATAACTGCGGACGCCAACGACTTCAGCCTGACGACTCCCTACGAGATAGGCAGCGAGGGATTCTACATCGGATACTATGTGAACAGTTCCACGGGCTATTTCCTCAGATGTGGCGGCACGGATGCGCGCAATTCCTTCTGGGTAGGTAATCCCACCTCGAACATGAGTTGGCAGGACCTCTACGGCAATGGCTTTGGCAAGCTCGCTTTCCAGATTCTTGTCGATGGAGCCGTCTTCAACGATTGCTGTGCAACGGCCGAGGACTTCGGACCGAGCTATGTAGTCCAAGGAGAGGAATCCACAGTCCCCATCACCCTCACCAACCTGGGCAAGCAGGCCATCACCTCCATTTCCTACACGATAGCCACCGAAGGCGGTGGCGTCACCCCCGAGAGAACGCTTGCTGTAGGGAATCTGGCCTTCAACAACTCCAGCGTCATCAACGTGCCCTTCACGGCAAACGAGGAAGCCAGAAGGCACAAGTACACATTCACCATCACAAAGGTCAACGGAGAGGAGAATACGGCTCAGGACAAGAGCGCAGAGGGCGAAGTCATCTCCCTGACACAGAGATTCACCCAGAAGCCCGTCATCGAGGAATTCACGGGCACCTGGTGCGGATACTGTCCCCGAGGTGCAGTCGGAATGGAGAAGATACACGAGCTGTATGGCGACCAAGTGGTGCAGATTGCTGTGCACAATGGCAATGGCAGCAAGAGCGATCCTATGACAATCAGCGCCTATAGTGATGTCATCAGAGACTACGTGGACGGTTACCCCACTTCCGTCACAAACCGCCATTGGATAGCCGATCCGTCGTTCTCCTCCCTGAAGAATGTCATGTCTGTCGTCTTCAAGGAGACTGTGCCAGCTTCCATCGAATTGTCTGCCGAGTGGAAAACAGCCGAGCAGAAAGCCGTCATCTTCAACACGAAGACCAAATTCGGCTACAGCGAAGACAACACCAAGTTCGGAATAGCCTTCGTCCTGACGGAAGACGGACTGACGGGAACAACCTCCAGTTGGGCCCAAACGAACTACTATAGTGGTATGAGCACTTCTCAGGCCGGTACGGACATGGCTTGGTGGTGCGGGCAAGGCTCTTCCGTGACGGGCGTCGAGTACAACCACGTGGCCGTGGCAGGGTGGAACCTGAGGACCGGCGGCACCAACTCCGTCAGCGCGACAATCGATGCGACCGAAGAACAGGAGTATACCTACACAGGCACCATTCCCAGCACCTCGCTGTCTCTCATCCAGGACAAGACGAGGCTGAAAGCCATTGCTCTGCTCATCGACCGCACGAACGGCATCATCCTCAATGCCGCACAAACATCCATAGCAGAAGATGCGACGGGCATCGGCGCCGTATCGTCGCAGAGCGAAGTGCCCGCAGCCATCTACTCCCTCGATGGCCGCAAACTCCCCAGTGCCGAGAAAGGCATCAACATCATCCGCATGACTGACGGCACCGTCAAAAAAATTCTGGTTAAGTAAGCAAAACCATAGACGAGCAAAGAGAGAAGCCCCTTGACAGCACAGTCGGGGGGCTTCCTTCGTAGTGTGTCAAAATCGTCTGACCTTGGGGTGCGTTTTATCAGTAAGTCAATTTTTTCTTTTTGGGATAGGGATTCGCCGCTGCGTGTCCCCATTCATATATGGTGTTCCGCGAAGGGAATCGTCACGTTTGACGTTTGCATTTGTCGCGTTTGACGTTTGCGTTTGTCACGTGTGACGTTCGGCATCGTCGCGGCTTGTGTCAGCTTTCACATTGCAAAGGTACGACCTATTCAAAGAGCGTTGTCCGCTTTTGTCCGCATCTGTCCGTTTTCCTTCCGCAAAAAGAGATTAATTGTGGTTGTGACAAAAATGACACTTGTGACAGTCACAAAAAGAGAGGTGCGGGTTCTATTATATTATATATTCAAGGAAATAATTACTTATTTATAATAATATATATAGCATCGCCTTTTCTCTCAAATGACACTGTCATTTTTGTCATTTTGTCACAAACTTCCCGCAATCTCCATTTTTGCCCCCACTGAAGCCGCGATTTCCACCTCGTTTTCATGCCAAATAGAATTGCCTGTCCCAGGACGGAATCCAGAACCCCTCTGATTTGCTCAGAAATGCCCCTAAAATCGCTTCAAACACCTCGGATGTACATATAGCCACCGAGGCAAAAACTTGCGCTCTACGGTGTCTTAAAAAGAGAAATTAAAATTCTTTGAATTTTACCCCTCCGAAAAAAGCCCTGAAACTTTGCCCTCAAGACCGCCAAGGATGGAACGCCGCAAACTGATAATGAAAACTCTCAACTGACTATTAACTCTAAACACTACACTCTAAACTAAGAAAGCCCCCTGACTGCATAGTCAAGGGGCTTCTCTTTGCTTGTGCCCGGAACGGGAATCGAACCCGTACGGCCATCACTGGCCAAGGGATTTTAAGTCCCTCGTGTCTACCAATTCCACCATCTGGGCAGCCTTGCGGATTAAGAAAAAAAGTGAAAAGTGAAAAGTGAAAAGTGAAAAATTATTCTTTATTCACTAATCTCTAATCTTTAATCTGCAATATCAGCACGTCAGCATGAAGTAGATGACGGAGGCGGGGATGGTGAGCAGCGCGCTGTCGAAGCGGTCGAGCATGCCACCGTGACCGGGCAGGACGTGCCCGCTGTCCTTGATGCCGAGCTGACGCTTGATGAGGCTCTCCACCAGGTCGCCCCAAGTGCCGAAAACCACGACTGTAAGGGCAAAACCAATCCAGCGCCAAAGGGGCATCGTCTCGGGCTGCCACCGCCAAATGATGAAGGCTGCCAACAGGGTGAAGAGTCCGCCGCCGATGCTTCCCACCCACGATTTCTTGGGCGAGATGCGGGGGAAGAGTTTATAGGGGATGTACTTCTGAAGCGTGCATCCGCAGAGGTAGGCGAAGGTGTCGTTCACCCAAAGGAAGATGAACAGGGCAAGCGGATAGATCCAGTTGTAGGCCAAGGTCCCGGAACCTGCGTCGTAAACGATGCAGAGCAGGGGCAGCAGGGCAAAGGGTAGGGCGATATAGAGTTGCGAGGCGAAGCAGAGCGCCCAGTCCTGGAGGGGTTTCTGGCTGTGCCTGTAGAGTCCGCTAATGATGATGTAGAGCATGAGTAAACCATATAGCGCGAACATCTGTGCCGTTTGCGGACTGGCGATGGCGCTGAGCCAAACGGCTGCCACAAGCACGACACCCGTCATCGCGTTGATGGGACGAGGCATCCTGGCTCCAAGATGTGTGTTCATCAGCGTGCCGAACTCCCACAACGTAGCCGCTGCAACGAGGGCAAAGAAGAAGAAGGCACTGACGGGACTATAGACTGTGCAGCCCACAAGCAGCAGGACATAAACTGCACCGGTCAGGGTGCGGATGATGAGATTCTTCATAAAATGCGACCCCTTCCCGACCTCCCCGAGGGGGAGGAGAGAGTGGGGTTATTGGTTAGTATTCGTTTCTTCTTGGTTGGTCTCTTCTTCAGAAGCGGGCTTCGAGTCGAGCAACTCTTCCGTGCGGCTTGCCCAGGGACGTGGGCCGAAGATGCGCTCCACATCTTCTGCGAAGATGACTTCGCGCTCGACGAGCAGTTGGGCAAGGGCGGCATGACCTTCGGCATTCTTCTGCAGGATGTCCTTCGCACGGGCGTATTGCTCGGCTATCATGGCCTTTGTCTCCTCGTCGATGAGCTGTGCCGTCGCTTCGGAATAGGGGCGCTGGAAGCCGTATTCCTGGTTGTCGTAGTAGCAGAGGTTGGGCAGTTTGTCGCTCATGCCCATATAGGTTATCATGCTGTAGGCCTGCTTGGTGACGCGCTCCAGGTCGTTCATGGCGCCGCTGCTGATGTGACCGCAGAAGAGTTCCTCGGCAGCACGGCCTCCAAGGGTAGCGCACATCTCGTCGAGCATCTGTTCGCGTGTCGTGATCTGTCGCTCTTCGGGCAAGTACCAGGCAGCACCAAGGGCACGGCCTCGCGGCACGATGGTGACCTTGACGAGCGGATTGGCATATTGCAGGAGCCAACTGATTGTGGCGTGACCCGCTTCGTGGAGGGCGATGGTGCGCTTCTCCTCGGCCGTCATCACTTTGGTCTTCTTCTCCAGTCCGCCGATTATACGGTCCACAGCGGCCAGGAAGTCGTCCTTGTCGACCGCCTTCTTGCCGTTTCGAGCCGCGATGAGAGCCGCTTCGTTGCAGACATTTGCGATATCCGCACCGCTGAAACCGGGTGTCTGACGGGCCAGGAAGTCGATATCGAGCGTACTGTTGGTCTTGATGGGTTTCAGGTGCACCTGGAAAATTTCCTTGCGCTCGTTCACATCGGGCAGCTCGACATGTATCTGGCGGTCGAAGCGACCTGCACGCAGCAGGGCCTTGTCCAGGATGTCGGCGCGATTGGTGGCGGCCATGATGATGACACCGCTATTGGTTCCGAAACCGTCCATCTCGGTGAGGAGCTGGTTGAGCGTGCTCTCGCGTTCGTCGTTGCCTCCCACTTGCATGCTGCGGCTACGGGCACGGCCCACAGCATCAATCTCGTCGATGAAGATGATGCAGGGGGCTTTCTCTTTAGCCTGACGGAAAAGGTCGCGAACACGACTGGCTCCGACGCCCACAAACATCTCGACAAAATCGCTGCCCGACATGCTGAAGAAAGGCACATCGGCTTCGCCGGCAACGGCCTTTGCCAGCAGGGTCTTACCCGTTCCCGGAGGGCCTACGAGCAGAGCGCCTTTGGGAATCTTGCCGCCCAGTTCGGTGTAGCGTTGGGGGTTCTTGAGGAACTCCACGATTTCCTGCACCTCGAGTTTTGCGCCTTCCTGACCGGCCACATCGGCAAAGGTCACCTTGTTGTTGTCGTCCTTCTCGAAGAGTTTGGCGCGGCTCTTGCCGACATTGAAGATGCCCATCGGCCCGCCTCCGCCTTCGCCTCCGCCACTCATTCGTCGCATCAGGAAAATCCAGAAGAAAACGATGAGGATGAGCGGACCGAAACTCCAGAAGAAGTGCATGAAGTCGTCTTCTCCCTGGCGGTACTCAATCTCGCCCTTGAAGTTCTCGAGGGCCTGCTGCTCGCTGATGAAGTCCTCCAGCTTGTCGGCCGAGGGGACTTGCACCACGACATAGGGGCGCGTGCCCTGGTTGACCTTCTGCTCCTTGAAGACATCGCGGATATGGCTGGGCTCGACATACATCTGCAGGGCGCCCTCCTTCTTGTTGACAACGATGCGCGAGGCAAAACCCTGTTGCACATAGCTCTTGAACTCGCTATAAGTGGCGTTTCGCGAAGAGCCTCCGGAAAGGAGGGAACTGTCGCCACTCAGGAACATCCAACCCAGCACGAAGGCAATAATCAGATAGATCCAGGTAAGACTGATTTGCGAACCGGGTTTCTTGTTCTTGTTGTTTTTGCTATTCTTGTTGTTTTCGTTCATATTCAATCCAGGTTAGGAATGCTTTGCAAGTCGGCATCGGCCCATAGGTGTTCGATGTCGTAGAACGAGCGTAGTTCGGGCACGAAGATGTGCACGATGACCTCGGCATAGTCCATCGCCACCCAAACGGCATTGTGCAATCCGCTGACGGCAATGGGTTTGGCAGCCGCCTTTTCGCGGCAAGTGTCTCCCACGGAATGCGCCAGGGCGGCAACCTGCAAAGGCGAACCGCCCGTACAGATGACAAAGTAGCGGCAAACGGCATCGGGGATTTCCGTCAGGTCGGCCACCACGATGTCCCGTCCCTTCTTATCCTGCAATCCTTCTACTATGGCTTCTACCAACTCGTTCTTCTTTTTCTTCATTCGCAATATATTATAATATGTATTATACCTAATTGGCTGCAAAGATACGAATAAGTGAGCGAAAAACAAAAGGAAACGTAAGTTTTCTTTTTTATTTCCGAACGAAAGTGTCTTCGAGCAGAGGTCAAAGATACGAAGAAGCATGCAAAATGCAAAATAAATTAGTTTTTTTTGGCAAATTATTTGGTCAGTTTACAAAAAAGCCATACCTTTGCAGCGCAATTGGGCTATGGTGTAATGGTAACACTGCAGATCTGAGGAAGTGCGGCCTTTTTCAAACATAAAAACGGAGAAACAAAGCATTTCATAACAACAATGGACGACTATCACGCGGATAATTACAGTTCTTAGTGCTCTGGAGTCTGCATCGCATTGCACGCTCCACGAAGGAGCCAAGGATTTCTGTGCAAGTACCCCAAACAAAAACGGAGGAAAAAGACGATGCGAACTTACTGGAACACTACGAATGGTCTGCGTACCATTAAGGAATGGCAGCCTGGCTGCTGGGTGCAAGTTACCTGCCCAACCGAGGAAGACAAGAACTTCCTGGAAGAAACCCTCAAAATCCCCGATTATTACGTAAGCGACATTGCCGATACGGACGAACGTGCCCGTTACGACATCGACGAAGGCTGGGTGCTCATCATCCTGCGTATCCCCTATGTCAAGGAAAACAAGAGCCGCACTCCCTACACCACGATTCCCCTGGGTATCATCATGAAGGGCGATGTCCTCATCACGGTCTGCAACTTCGAGACAAACATGATGATCGACTTCGTCTCCTATCAACAGAAACGCGGTCTCGGCTTTGTCGATTCCGTGGATATGATATTCCGTCTGTTCCTCTGTTGTGCCGTCTGGTATCTGAAACGACTCAAGCAGATAAGTACCCGCATCGATAAGGCCAAACAGAACCTCGACCACAAGATCAGTAATGCCGACCTTATTGCTCTGAGCCGTTTGCAGGACAGCCTGACCTACTTCGTCACATCCATTCGTGGCAACGAGAACTTGCTTTCGAAGCTGAAGTTCAAACTCCCCATCGATGAGCTCGACGCGGATATGATAGAGGACGTGAGCATCGAGATGAGTCAGGCTCGCGAGACCACAAACATCTACGCGAACATCCTCGACTCCACGATGGACACTTACGCCAACCTGATCAACAACAACATGAACTCGGTCATGAAGATGCTTACGAGCATCAGCATTATCCTGATGTTCCCGACGCTCATTGCCAGCCTCTTTGGCATGAACTTGGTGAACGGTATGGAGACGGTTTCGTGGGGCTTCCCGCTTGCGCTCGTCCTCTCGATTGGCGTGACCGTTCTCTTTATGTGGTATTTCAAGAGGAAAACGTGGATTTAAGTCATAGTTCATAGTTCATAGTTCATAATTAAGAGTTGAAATTTCAAAAAACGCGATAAAAATCGGGCCCTTTCCTTGCAGGTTAGGGCTTTTTTTATTTACTTTGCGTCCACTATACCTATTTTTATTAAACAAACACAATGATGGACTCTTTAGAGACTAACGAAACCACTGCCCTTGAGCAGTCTTCTGAGATTAAGAACGAACAACAGGTAGAACCTACAGTTGAAGCAGTAGAACAAGTAGAAGCCGCAGAGCAGGCCGAACCCGAAGCAGAAGCTCCCCAACAAGAGCTTGAAGCAGAAGCACTTGAGCCCGAGCCCGAAGCAACCGAAGCAGAGCAGCACGTCGCCGAGCAGACCTTCAAGACGAAGGACGAGGTGGTGGCCCGAGTTCAGGAAATAGCGCAAAGCGGCGAAGCCGGCGACCGTACAGAGCTCAACCTCCTGAAGCAACTCTTCTACAAGTTCCATAATGCCGAAGTGCAGGAAGCCTTCAAGGCTTTCGTCGAGGCAGGCGGAGAAGCAGAGAAGTTCATGCCCGAGATTGATCCCGCCGAGCCTGTTTTCCGCGAAGCAATGCAGACCATTCGCGACCGTCGCGCTGCCATCCAGGAAACATTGGAGAAGCAGAAGCAGGACAACCTGAAGCGCAAGCTCGAGATCCTGGAGCGCATCCAGCAACTTGCCTCTACACCCGAGGAAGCCAACAAGAACTTCGACGAGTTCAAGGCTCTCCAAACCGAGTGGAAGGAAATCAAGGCCGTTCCCGCAGAAAAGGCTACGGAGCTTTGGAAGAACTACCAGCTCTACATAGAACAGTACTATGACTTGCTGAAGCTGGGACACGAACTCCGCGACTACGACTTCAAGAAGAACCTCGAGACCAAGATGCGACTCATCCAGCAGGCTGAGGCTCTTGCCGAGAATCCCGATATACTGCAGGCTTTCAATCAGTTGCAAGCCCTCCATCAGGAATGGAAGGAGACTGGTCCTGTTGCCAAGGAAATCCGCGAAGACGTCTGGGCAAAGTTCAAGGAGGCCTCTACGGTCATCAATAAGAAACATCAGGCTTACTTCGACGCCCTTAAGGCTCGCGAGGAAGAGAACCTGACGAAGAAGACTGCACTCTGCGAACAGCTTGAAGCCTTCTCGACAGAAGGGCTCAAGACCTTCGCCGATTGGGATGCCATCACGCAGAAGATTAAGGAGTTGCAGGCTGAATGGAAGACGATTGGCTTTGCTCCGCAAAAGATGAACACAGCCATCTTCGAGCGTTTCCGCCAAGGTTGCGACGCTTTCTTCGAGAAGAAGAATGCCTTCTTCAAAGACCTCAAGGACGAACTTAACAGCAATCTTGCCAAGAAGAAGGAACTCGTGGAGAAGGCCGAATCGCTGATGGAAAGCACGGAATGGCGTTCCACAGGCGACATCCTCATCAACCTGCAGAAACAATGGAAAGAGATAGGAACCGTTCCTCGCAAGTATAGCGAAGACCTCTGGAAGCGCTTCACAGCCGCTTGCGACCATTTCTTCGAAGCCCGTCAGGTAGCGACTGCAGACGTTCGCAACGAAGAAAAGGCCAACAAGGAACAGAAGCTCGGCATCATCGAACAGCTCAAAGAACTTGCTGAGACTCAGGGCGAAAACGTTATCGCTCAGGTCAAGGAGTTGCAACAGAAGTGGAGCGAAGTGGGCCATGTTCCTTTCCGCGACAAAGAGACGCTCTACAAGGAGTATCGCGGCCTTTGCGACAAGATCTACGACGCTTATGGTGTAAGCCAGGCAAAACGCCGTCTGAACAACTTCCGCAAGAACCTTGCCGAGAAGGTGGAAAATGCAGGAGGTTCGCTCGAAAACGAACGTCAGAAGATGCAGCGCGCTTACGAGCGGATGCTGGCTGAAATCAAGACCTACGAGAACAACATCGGCTTCCTCAATGCTGGCAGCAAGAAGGGCAACTCCCTCGTCGAGGCGATGAACAAGAAAGTGGAGAAACTTCGCGACGAACTCAACCTCTTGGCTCAGAAGATCAGGGCCGTCGACGATGAAATGAAGGAGGATTAGAAACGACCCCAGTGTCGTTGGCTATTATCACGTGTGACGATTGCGATTTACTAGTGTGACGTTTGCATTTAACTAGTGCGACGTTTGCGATTTACTAGTGTGATGTTTGCGATTATCACGTTTTACGTTTGGAATCTTCCCACGTGACGTTTCCTTCCGCCACCAATCAAATTTATGCAAACGCCTGCTTTGGAATCATTTCCCTGAGCAGGTAGTTTGCTTTTTTGTGTCCCTTATTTCAACTTTTTGCGACCAAAAACACTTATTCTCTTGCGAAAAAGAGAACAAAGTCGCATTTTTATTGTCCTAAATAGTGCAATTTCGTGTAAAAATTTGTACCTTTGCAGCCGATTAGTGCGCACTATGCGCGCACGTATTTATAAGGAATATTAGTATGAAATGCACCGTTAAGGCCGTTCAGACAAAACGTCAGATGGATGACTTTGTGAAGCTTCCCCGGAAGATTTACAAGGGCAATTCGTGCTATGTTCCCGATATGGAAAGCGACGTTCGAGGCTGGTTCGACCCCAAACACAATCCGGGCTTGCAGCACAGCGAAGTGGCTCCCTTCGTGGCTTACGACGAGAGGGGAGAAGTGGTGGGCCGCATCGTAGGCATCATCAACCGCAAGGCCAACGAGATTTGGAACGGCTCGTGTGTCCGCTTCGGCTGGATCGAGTTCGTGGACGACACAGATGTCTCTGCAGCCCTGCTGAAAGCGGTGGAGGACTGGGGACGCTCGAAGGGGATGGACTCCATTCAAGGACCTCTCGGCATCTCGGACTTCGACAAGGAAGGAATGCTCATCGAGGACTTCGACAAAATGGGTTCCGCCATCACCATCTACAATCCTCCCTACTATCCGCAGCATATGGTTCAGCACGGCTTCGATAAGGAAGTGGATTGGATTCAGGTGAAAATCGAGATTCCGAAAGAGGTGCCGGCCCGCTTTGCCCGCGTACAGAAACTCGTGGAGGAAATGTACGGACTGAAAGTGAAGAAACTCACGCCCAAAGAAGTCTTCAAGGAAGGCTACGGACGCAAGATCTTCCGACTCCTCAACGAAGCCTACAGCCAGCTCTTCGGCTACACACCTCATTCCGATGAGGAAGCCGATGCCTTCGTCTCGCAGTACATCAAGATGCTCGACCTCAAGATGTTGCCGATGGTGGAGGACGAGAAGGGCGACCTGATCGCTTGCAGCATCACGATGCCAAACCTGTCGAGAGCGCTCCAGAAGTCAAAGGGAAGAATGTTCCCACTAGGCTGGTACCACTTGCTTCGCGCCCTCAAGTTCAAGCACGAAGATGAAGTAGAGCTGCTCCTCATAGCCGTCCATCCCGAATGGCAAGCGTTGGGCATCAACGCGCTCATCTTTGCCGACCTCATTCCCGTCTTCAACGAGAAGGGATTCCGCAGCGCAGAGACAGGGCCAATGCTGGAGGACAACCTGAAAGTGCTGACACAATGGAAGGCGCTCAACCCGACAATCTATAAGCGTCGCCGTTGCTTCAGCAAGGAAATACAATAACAGAAAAACGTAAACAACATAATAAAAGAATGGCAAATAGAGTAGTTATAACAGGCATGGGCATTTGGTCCTGCATCGGAACAAGTCTCGACGAAGTGCGCGATGCACTCTATCAGGGAAAAAGTGGCATCATTTTCAGCCAGGAACGCAAGGACGCCGGCTTCCGTTCGGCATTGGTGGGCAACGTCCCCAAAGTCGACCTCAAACCATACGTACCCCGCAATCTCCGCAACTTCATGCCCGAAGAAGCACAGTACGGCTACATCGCAACCAAGCAGGCACTCGAAAATGCCGGCATCGACGAAGACTATCTCAACACTCACGAAGTGGGCATCATCTATGGCAACGACTCCGTAGCAGAAGCCACAATGCAGAGCCTCGACAAGTTCCGTCAGGCAAACAGCACAGTGGCTTGCGGCAGTGGTGCCATCTTCCAGAGCATGAACTCCAATATCACCATGAATCTGGCTTGCCTCTTCAAACTTCGCGGCATCAACCTTACCGCCTCAGCAGCCTGCGCTTCAGGTTCGCAGAGTATCGGTCTGGCTGCACTCCTCATCTCTCAGGGCTTGCAGGATTGCGTAGTCTGCGGTGGTGCAGAAGAGAACAACATGTACGGCATCGCATCCTTCGACGGCATTCAGGCATTCTCCATTCGCGAGAACGAACCCGAGAAAGCGAGTCGTCCCTTCGATGCCAGCCGCGATGGCCTTGTTCCAAGCGGTGGCGGCGCAACAGTTGTCCTGGAGAGCTATGAGCATGCTGTAAAGCGTGGAGCCAACATCATCGCAGAGATTGTGGGCTGGGGCTTCTCGGGCAATGGCGACCATATCTCTACGCCCAATGTGGCAGGCCCAGCCCGTTCGCTCGAGCTCTGCCTTCGTAATGGCGGCATCGACCCCAAGCAAGTGGGTTACATCAACGCTCATGCCACAAGTACTGTCATTGGTGACCGTCGCGAAGCACAAGCCATCGCTCAGCTCTTCGGCGAACGCACAGTTCCCGTTACCTCGACGAAGAGCCAGACAGGACACGAGATGTGGATGGCCGGAGCCAGCGAAATCATCTATTCTACCCTGATGATGAAGAACGGATTCATCGCCGGCAACATCAACTTCGAGAAGCCCGACGAGGAGACAGCCTGCATCAATGTCCTGCCCGAGACAAAGGAGACGCACTTCGACATGTTCCTCTCCAACAGTTTCGGCTTTGGCGGCACCAACTCCACCATCATCGTGAAGAATGTATAAGGAACATTATCTATAAACAATAACCAAATCAAAAGAAAATGACAAGAGAAGAAATCATTGCTGAGATCAATGCCGAATTGGCAGAAGAGTTTGAAATCGACGAGGCTACAATCACCCCCGATGCTCCCATCTACCAGACACTTGAGCTCGACAGCCTGAGTCTCGTGGACCTCATCGGTATCGTACAGACCAAGTATGGTGTGCTCATCTCTAAGGCAGAGCTCCCCACAATCAAGACTTTCGCTCAGCTCTACGACTACATCGAGCAGCACCAGAAGTAAATGCACGATGTCCTGATTATCGGCAGCGGACTGGGCGGATTGGAGTGCGGAGCACTACTCGCCAAGCGTGGGTTCAAGGTACTCGTGCTGGAAGGTTCCAATCAACCTGGAGGCTGCATGCAAAGTTTCCGCAGAGGCGGACTGCATTACGATACGGGACTACATTATGTGGGCGGTCTGGCTCAGGGTGGGGCGATGCACAAAGCATTTGCTGAACTCGGGCTTCTTGACCTGCCTTGGCAAAGGATGGACGAGGACTTCGACCACGTCATAATAGGTGGCCGACATTTCGCTTTCCATCAGGGCTACGAAGCATTCGTCGAAGGACTGGCAAAGGACTTTCCCCATCAAAGGGAAGCGCTCCAAAGCTATGTCCAACGTTTGCAGAACATCACGGCTGAAGACATGGATGTCTGTGCCTACGAATACTTGCAAGAGACTTTTTCCGACGAATTGCTTTTGAATGTGGTGAGTGCTGCCGCCATGAAGACTGAGCTTCGCAAAGAATCGCTTCCCCTCTTCAATTTCGCCCATACCTGCTCCAGTTTCATTGAAAGCAGTTGGCGGCTTAAGGGAGACGGCAATCTGTTGGTGAGGAAACTCATCGGCACGATTGAAGAGGTTGGCGGAGAAGTGCGGACAAACAGCAAGGTGGTTCGCCTGACAGAGACAGACGGTCGCATTTCGAGCGCCATTTGTGCTGACGGGCTGACCTACGAAGCGGAGTACTTCATCTCGGACATTCATCCTGCAGTCCTTTGTGATTTGCTCGAGGGGTGTCCATCAGTCCGCAAAGCTTTCCGCAGAAGGATGACCTTTGGCGAGAACACTTGCGGCATGTTTACAGCGCAGCTCAGCATCAAGCCTGAGTCTTTGCGCTATTTTGCCCACAATGTCTTTGTCTATGACAAACCGAATGTCTGGACGATGACAGAAGAGAACGACCCCGTAAAGGGTGTGATGATAAGTGCAAGGGTTCCTGAGGACGGCTCGGACAATCTCCGGCAGATAGACCTCCTCACACCCATGCCCTGGCACGAATGCCAAGCCTGGGCTGAGACCAAAGTAGGTCGTCGAGGCGAAGACTACAAAGCGTTCTGCCAGCAGAAAACAAAAGAATGCATCAGGTTGGCTGAGCAATACATTCCCGGTTTGAGCGAGATGGTGGAGCAATGCTATACAAGCACCCCTCTCACCTATCGCGACTATCTTGGAAGTCCGGAAGGCGGAGCCTTTGGAATGCGGAAAGACTGCCGATGCTCGATGCTCAGCTTCCATTCTGTGAGTACACCGTTGCCCAACCTTCTGCTCACGGGCCAGAGCATCATCCTGCCTGGAATCGAGGGTGTCACAATGACGGCTTTCGAGACTTGCAGAAAGATTAAACAAGACAACGAGACAAACAACGATATATGACAAGAAAATTCTTTGCAACCCTTGCTTTGCTCATGGCATTCTGCATGAATGTTCTGGGACAGAAGATAACTGGTGTCATCCTCGATGCTTCTACCGGTGACAGTCTTTCTCTTGCAGGCGTGACATACAAGGAGCGCAAGGTTTCCACCATAGCCGACTTGGACGGCATATTCTCCATTGCGCGTATCAATGGTGCCACGCTCACCTTCTCCTGTATGGGTTACAAGGACGAGACTGTGAACATCACCAAGGCAACGCCCAGCCGATTGACCATCAAGCTCAAGCCCGACACGAAGCAACTGGGCGAGGTGGTTGTCGAAGCGAAGAGGACGCGCTATGTCCGTAAGGACAATCCCGCTATCGAGCTCATGAAGCGTGTCATCGAGATGAAGAAGAGCACCAAGCTCGAGAACCACGACTACTACATGTACAACAAGTACCAGAAGCTCTCGATGGCCCTGAACGACTACAAGGTGAAGGAGCTCGACAGTACGGACGTGGGCAAGGTGAAGTGGACGCAACAGGCTGAGCTCAGCCCATACAACAAGAAGATGGTTGTGCCCATCTCGCTCGACGAGACCGTCACCCAGCACATCTACCGCAAAGACCCGAAGACGGAGAAGGACATCATAACGGGCGAGCAGAGTTCCGGTCTGAACCAGCTCTTCGCTACTGGCGAGATGATCAACACCACCCTGAAAGAGGTCTTCCAGGATGTCGACATCTATGACAACTACATCAAGCTCCTGAAGTTCCCCTTCCTGAGCCCCATCGGAGCCGGAGCGACGTCTTTCTACAGGTACTACATCACCGATACCGTGCTCGTGGACCGCGATTCGTGCTATCATCTGACGTTCACGCCCAACAACCCTCAGGATATCGGCTTCAACGGCGACATCTACATCCTGAAGGACTCCACCCTTCACGTCAAGAAGTGCCACCTCTCCATTCCCAAGAAGAGCGACGTCAACTTTGTCAGCTCGCTTCATATCGACCAGATATACAGCCAGCTTCCCAACGAGGAATGGGCGCTGACGAACGACGATATGTGGGCCGAGATGACTTTGCTGGGCAAGAGCGTGCTGGTGGTCCGCAACACACGCCTTTCCGACTACAGCTTCGACCCCTTGCACAAGAACCTTTTCAAGGGGCAGGCGAAGGTGAAGCGCATGGCCGACTCGCGCAACCAGGACGAGGAATTCTGGGACAAGTACAGGGCTGTGGAGCTCTCGCAGAAAGAGGGCGGACTGGGTGACTTCATGACCGCCATGTCGAAGTCGAAGAACATGCGCATCCCCTTGCTGGTGGTCAAGACGCTCTTCGAGAACTACATCGAGACCTCCCGAGCCGGCAAGCCCAGCAAGTTCGACATCGGCCCCGTCATCAGTACCTTCTCGAGCAACTTCTACGACGGATTCCGTCTGCGTGCCGGCGGTCAGACAACGGCCGCCTTCAACAAGCACCTCTTCCTCGAGGGCCACTATACGCACGGCTTCAAGTCGGGTGGCAACTACTATGGCGGACAGGTCACCTATTGCTTCAACAAGAAGAAGAACTCCTACTTCGAGTTCCCGCAGCGAATGATAGTCTTCGAGAGCTCCTACGATGTCACCTCCGTCTCCGACAAGTTCCTGAAGAACAGCAAGGACAACCTCTTCGTCAACTTCAAGACCGAGACGGTGAACATGCTCTACAAGCAGAACATGCAGCGGTTGGGCTTCGTCTGGGAGACCGACTACGGACTGAACTTCACCACCAACATCGTGGCCGAGAGCAACCGGCCGGTCGGCGACCTCCACCTCGTTCACGTTAACGACGGCACGGAGGACTACAGGATGCGTACCACGGAATGGAACGCAGCCGTAACGTTCTGCCCCGGTCAGACCTACATCAACACGAAGCAGGACCGTTGGCCCATCAACAAGGACCGTCCCGAGTTCACCATTCGCCATGCCATCGACTTCAAGGGCATTCTGGGCGGCCAGTTCGCCGCGAACCAGACTGAGGTGGGCATCTTCAAGCGCCAATGGTTGGGCAGTTGGGGCCGTATCGACCTCTATGCTTCGGGTGCCATGCAATGGAATAAAGTGCCGTTCCCGCTTCTCATCACACCGCCCACCTGTATCTCCTACGTAGAGCAGGAAGGCACGCTCAACATGCTTCGCAACATGGAGTTCTTCATGGACCGTCGCGTATTCTGGTCTGTTTCGTGGAACATGAACGGCAAGATATTCAACCGCATCCCGCTCTTCAAGAAGCTCAAGCTGCGCGAATACCTCGCATTCCGAGGCGTCTGGGGTACACTGACGGACAAGAACAACCCCTTGCTCAATACGGGCGACGACATGCTCTACCAGTTCCCCGAAGGCTCCTACGCCATCGATGGCAGCAAGCCCTACATGGAGGTTGCAGTCGGCATCCGCAACATCCTGAAGGTGTTCGGTGTGGACTATGTGCGCCGTCTCAACTACTTCGACCATCCCGGCGTCAAGAAGAACGGCGTCCGCTTCAACCTGACCTTCTCCTTCTAAATCCCCAGCCTTATGAAGCAAACCATCCTCTGCACCCTGTTGTGTTCGTTGTTCTGCCTCGCGGCAAAGGGCGTCACCATCCCTCGCGACCACGTCTTCATCTTCGAGCGGAGCACCAACAGCAACTACGTCTGCTACGACGTCAACCTCGAGAAGGGGCAGCTCAGCCAGAAAGAGCCGCTCAAGGCCTATTGGGTGCTGGGCGGAGAGACGAGAATAGAGAACCTGACCTTCCTGGAGCGCAAAGTGGCGTTCGGCGTCAAGGTGGTCAGCACGAAGGAGAGCGAGGCCGTCGTGCACCTCACAGCCTACAAGGCGCTCCGCATCCGCGTCTGCAAGCGTGAAGGCAAGTGGGTGGGCATCGTCAATCTGAACGGCCACGAGATCGTGCTGCAGAAGATGTTCGCCCAGATGAAGCCCCCCATCAACGCGAAGTGCGAGTACGTCGAAATCTTCGGCACAGACCTCAAGACGGGCGAGAAGCGCAAGGAACGCATCACGCAGTAAAAGGGTAGGGTATATACATCTCTCTCTATCTTACAAGTAAGATTTGTAAGATTTGTAAGACAAAATAAGGCGGCAGGAAACTGCCGCCTTTATTTCGTTTATAGAAGTTTCTACTTTATCAGAACTTTTGTCGTCTTTGATGTAAATGTCTCGAGCGGGTTTGCCAGGAACAGAGTTTTCGTATCTATAATTCAATAGCTGCCCCCTTTTTCTCTCCCCTAACATATATGTACC
>CACZBC010000044.1 GCA_902779315.1 uncultured Bacteroidales bacterium
TCTTACCGGTAATTTGACAAATCTTAGACATTTCTAATCTTCTCTTTTTAGTCTATTCCAATAGACGACTTTTTCCAAACCGGCTGCAAAGGTACGACATTTTTTCATTCCACCAAGCATTTTCCCACCTTTTTTCTTATTTATTATGTGTTTTTTGCAGAAAAGGGCTTCCATTCGTCGCGCCAACGAACGACTGGCTTGCCGCCTTCGAACTCAATCGGCAACCAGATGTAACGGGCGTCGCTGGGGTGATTAGGGCGCCAGATGTCGGCCATGAAGATGTACTGAGAGCCGAGCGTCAGGATGAAAGTACTTTGGCCTCCGAAGGTAAGTTCGGCTTTCGGACCACGACAAGGATTGGGGTGTTGCGTCCAAGGTCCCCAAATGCTGGGGGCGGAGAACATGCGGGCTTCGTTGGGTGCCCAACCCGTACAACCGGAAGTAATCATCCAATAAGTGCCCTCGTGCTTGAAGATGGCAGGCGCTTCGTTGTGCCCCGCCGGAGCCACTCGCGTATAGCGGCCAGTATGGTGAAGGTAGTCGCCAGTCAGCTCGGCAATATGAAGCGTCAGGTTCTCCTCGGAACTGAAGATGTGATAAGCCTTGCCGTCGTCGTCAACATAGAGCGTCATGTCGCGCGACATCTGACCGGTCGAGAAGTCGCGTTTCACATACAAGCCCTCCTCCACAGCCTTGCGCCATGCAGGTGTCCATTGTTCCCTGAAGTTGGCGGCATTCAAGGTATCAACCGTGGCGAGTTCCTCTTCCCTGAAATCTACGGGCCAAGTGCCGGCATTGGCTCTTTGTGAATAAAGGAAACGATATGGCCCTTCAGGACGGTCGCTGACGGCCACTCCATAGCGGGCAGCATTGTAGCCGCGCCCCTTCAGTTCCAAGTGGAACCACATGCAGAACTTCTTTGTTACAGGGCTATAGATAACCTTCGGACGTTCCAAGATGCAACCCCGCTCGATGTCCGAGCCTTTCTCGTCGCTCACACTCAAAGCCACCCCGCAATTGCGCCAATTGACGAGGTCTGTAGAGGCATAGCAAGTAACACCCACAAGCGCGTTGGAAGTGTGGTCGGATTTGTGTTCGCCAAACCAATAGAAGGTATCGCCGTACTTCAGGATGCCTCCACCATGAGCATTGATGTGAACGCCTGTGTTGTCGGGCCAGAGTTCTCCGCTACGAATAGTCTTTCGCTCGTTTTGTCCCATCAAAGGTAACGTCAGCAGAAGTGCCAACAGTAAAAGTGTCCGTTTCATCGTATTTCTTCATTAATGTATTGTCCTGCGAGTGCAAAGTTACGAATAATTTTTCTCTCCACCTTTCTTTCTTCATTTTTTTTCGTAACTTTGTCCCACCAAAACTATCAAATATTATGAGAAACCGTATTCTTGTCCTTCTGCTGACGGCATTCTGCTTACAGCCGACTGTCCTGGCAGAAGACTCTATCTATGTGGTGACGTCTCCCGACAAAACCCTGAAAGCGACTGTCTCGCTCACGGACGGGAAACTCTCCTACAACGTTGCTCGCGACAGCAGAACACTCGTCAACGAGTCGCCCCTCGGACTGAAAATCTCGTCTGCCGACTTCTCGGAAGGCATCGAACTGGTGGAAGTGGACAGCAGCTCCGTCGATGACAGCTACACACTTCCTGTAGGCAAACGCAGCCACTATCGCGACCATTGCAATGTGCTCTCCATCACAACAAAAAAAGGAACGTGGTGGCTGACGGTCGTGTTCCGAGTCTACGATGACGGCTTCGCTTTCCGATACATTGTGCCGAAGCACGGACATTCAACAGGCTTCCTTACTGAGGAAATGAGCCGAATCCGTGTGGCGAACTGGAGACGATGTGCCGCCTGTCAGTTCATCGGCAATACTGGCGGCAACGACCCCAATTACCCATACGAAGGACTTTACACGCAATTCACCAATTGGCAAACCCTCCGCGAAACTGGTGATGCACGCTACAACTCCCCCACCCTTGTCTATAACGGAACCGACTATCTGCTCATCTCCGAAGCAGACTGCCGCAGTTTCTTCTGCACTTCGCTAACGAAAGCTGAGGAACAAGTTGGCGAGTTCTCCTATAGTTGGACAGGCGCAACGAAGGACTATGCCACAGAGAAAACCTATCGCATCTCCTGCACAATGCCATTCTATACTCCATGGCGTATGGTAGTCTGCGGCTCGCCGAAGACCATCTTCGAAACAACAATGACCGAGAACCTCTGTCCACCAACCGAAATGACCGACCTGAGTTGGATAAAGCCTGGAGTGGCAGCCTGGTACTGGGGTGGTTCAGATGGTGGAAAAGGCGAGGTAAGAGATGCTTATGGCGGACTTCGTCAAGGCGAGTGGGCACATTGCGAACTGTCTGCCGAAATGGGTTGGCCATACTATCTAATTGATGCCGGTTGGAGCTCGTCTTGGTTCCCAACCTTCGTCAACGATGCCAACGAAAAAGGCGTGGAATGTCTGCTTTGGGGAGACTCAAGACTCGTCTACAGTCAGGACTTCTCGAACGACAAGATGGAAGCAACCCTGAAGAGGTGGCAAAGTTGGGGCATCAAGGGCATCAAAGTCGATTTCTGGGAAGACGACTCGAAGGAGACTATGACGCGAATAGAGAACCTCTACAAGTTGGCTGCGAAATACCACATGCTCGTCAATATCCATGGTTGCACACGACCTTCAGGCCTTCGCCGAACCTACCCTCACATCATGACACAAGAAGGCATCTACGGCGGCGAACAACAGTTTTGGAATCCAAAGAAGAATTCTACTCAGCACCACCTCGATGTGCTCTTCACCCGCAATGTGGTGGGTGCGATGGACTTCACGCCTGGCGACTTCGCAACTTGGCGAGGCAGCCTCATGACTCAGAGAAGTCAGGGCCATCACCTCGCCTTGACAACCCTCTTCGAGAGCGGCATCGTGCACATAGCCGAAGCACCTCAAAACCTGCAATATTTCATTGGCAAAGACATCATGAAGCGTCTGCCCGCAGCCTGGGACGAAAGTCTGCTCTTGGAAGGTAACCCAACCTCGTTTGCCACTGTTGCCAGAAGGAAAGGCAACGATTGGTGGGTGTCTGGCATCTCTGTAAACGAGCGAACAAGCCGCATAAAACTTGACTTCCTGGAAGGAGAGACAACTTACACAGCCTACATCTATCGTGACGGATCTTGCCGTTCCGACCTGAAGTTTGAGAAGAAGCAAGTGACAAAGGGTAACATGCTCAACATCAAAGAGATTAGCGAAGGTGGCTTCCTTATACAAATCTCTCCAGATGGCAACCTCGATGTCCCCTTGGAACGCACGACTTATGAAGCCGAATCCACCGCTAACACCTTGACTGGCAGCACCAAACGCAAAAATTACGATGCCCTCCATGCCTCGGGAGGGGGCTTCGTCGGCGACCTTGGAAACGGTGGTAAGATTCAGTTCAACCGCATCAAGGCAACACACGACGGCGAGTACATCCTGACAATCTACTACATCTCGCGAGACACTCGTCCGGCTAAACTCTATGTCAACGATGTACAAATCGGCGATACAATTTTCTATAAAGACAACGGCGACTGCACAAGCACGTGGAATCCCGAAGGAATGGGTTGGAAGATGTTCCCCATCACCCTGAAAAAAGGCTCTGCCAACACCGTCACTATTCAGGCATTCGATGATCTTTGGGCACCTAACTTCGACCGCATCACAATCCATCCCGTCCTCTCCGATGAAGAGGCAACAAGTATCAACAAGCCTGGAAACAAGAAAGAAGAGGCAAGAACTGATGCTTACAACTACTCGATTGACGGCAAGAAGTTAGCAAGCGTACCCTCGAAAGGACTATTTATAAGTAATGGAAAGAAAATACTGAAACTATGAAATACTTCGCTCTACTGACATTACTCGGCTGGACCTGTCTAAGCACAGCACAAACTTCAAGAGATGCCTGCACCAGCATTATGGTGGGCAAGAATGCCTCTGTTGACGGCTCGGTCATGACGAGCCACACCTGCGACTCGTGGTACAGGACATGGATGAGCATCGAACCTGCAAAGGACTACCCGCGCGACACCATCATGAACATCTACGAAGGTTTGATGCATACCGAACATGCTAACGACATGACAGGCGTCAAAATAAGAGGAACTATTCCTCAGGCCCGACATACTTATCGCTTCCTCAATACAGCTTACCCTTGCCTGAACGAAAAGCAATTGGCAATGGGCGAGACAACCATTAGTGGTCGCGACACTTTGCAAAACAAGAAGGGACTCTTCATGATTGAGGAACTGCAACGCGTTGCCCTGCAACGATGCACAACAGCGCGGCAGGCAATACAGTTGATGGGCAGTCTCATCAAGGAATATGGTTACGGCGATAGCGGCGAATGCCTCACGATTGCTGATCAGAACGAAGTTTGGATCTTCGAAGTGTTCGGTGAAGGGCCAAAACAGATTGGTGGTGTATGGGCGGCTCAACGCATCCCCGACGACGAGATTGCCGTCAGCGCGAACATCTCCCGCATCGGCAGACTCGACTTGAACGATACAGACCACTTCATGGCTTCGGACAATGTTTTTTCCGTCGCCAAGCAACTCAAACTGTGGGATGGCAAGGAAGATTTTTCGTTTTGGAAAGCATACTCTGGCGGTAACTATTTCAACGAGTCGAAAAACTACAGCGTGCGTGAACTTTTCATCATGCTGCAGTTGGCTCCAGATGCCAATTTCACCGATGAAATGGACGAATTACCACTTTCTGTGAAACCCAAAAAGAAGGTTTCGGTTGAGACGGTTTCGAAACTTCTTGGCTCATATTATGAAGGAACTGAACTGAGCCTGTCGTGCAAGATTGACTCCCTCTCGAAAGGCAATGGCGAGGTGAAACTCAAAGGAGGCAAACCTTTGATAAGCAACCCCTGGATGCGTCCCGATGAAATTCGTCGCTATGCCGGTTTGCTGAATGACAGCACCATAGCAAACATCCGCACAGTCAGCGTGTCGTGGTGTGCCTACAGCACTGTCATTCAACTACGTTCGTGGATGCCTGACGAGATTGGCGGCGTAGCTTGGATTGCACTCGACAACCCAGGACAATCGCCTCGCTTCCCCATCTTTAGTGGAAATACCGAATTGCCCATGATGCTTGGCGTGTGTGGTCAGCATCGCAAACGCGACGATGCCGCGCTTTGGCATTATCGTGAAGCAAACCGCATTTCCTCGATGAAATGGGGACAAACACGCGGATCAATACAATCTGCGCAACAATATTTCCTTGACAAAGCGCAACGGGAACTTCCCTTCGTGGAACAGACTTGGTGGAACACCGAAGAGAAAAAAAGAACAGCTTTCATTAATGGATACAGCGCAGACTTCTTCAATGCTACCATCGGACGTTGGGATGATCTTGCAAAAAAGTATTGGCGACAGTTTTGGTCTGGCTTCTAAAACACCACTAAAAGAATATGAACACCACCCACTCCTTAGCTATCCTTGCTCTCTTTTGTGCGTCAAACAGTCTTTGGGCTCGCAACATCAGTGCAGACTTGGGAAATTGGAAGATCACCTACGACACAAAAACCTGTTCATTTGCTTATGAGCACCGAGGCAGGATAGTCCTGTCAAACTCGCAGCCGGAAGCTTCGTGTAGTATAGCAGGCAAGAACATCGAGTTCCATTCTACAGACTTCGACAAAGTCGATCTGGAAAAGAAAAACGATACCGTTCGCTTCATCCTTTCGCAGAAAAAGGACGATTTCATCGAAAAAAATGTTTCTTTCTCGCTCTACGAAGATGCTCTTCTGACACGTCTGACTTTGACCGCCAATAAAGAATTCTCCTCCAATTACTTGGCCCCCATCAACATCACGACAACACAGAAGATTGAAGGTAGCGAATGCCGAATGTTGAAAGTGCCTTTTGACAATGATGACTTTGTGCGTTATCATTATTTTCGACTTGACTCAACTATGCTCAGCTACGAAGTCACAGCCATCTTCGATGGTGCAAGCAGACATGGAGTCATTATCGGAAGTGTTGACCACGACCATTGGAAGAGTGGCATCGAAGTCAAGGGCGAAAATGGCAACACAGTCTCAAAACTCAAAGCTTATAGTGGCGTCAGCACCAAAGAAACGAGAGATATTCTGCCTCACGGTTCACTCTATGGGAAAGAAGTAAGTAGCGCAACATTCTTGGTGGCAGAAGTCGATGATTGGCGCGATGGAATGGAACTTTTTGCATCCACTTGCAATAGTCGTCAACCAGGTCGAAACACTTGGCAAGGCGGTACTCCTATCGGTTGGCAAAGTTGGGGCGTAATGGCGACAAAGAATAACTTCAACGTTGATATGGAGGTAGCAGACTTCTATGCAGAGACTTTGCGAAAGGCGGGCTTTGCCGGCGAGAACAACCTGCAGATTATGAGCATCGACGCTTGGGACAACTTGAACGATTCTGAACGACGACGCTTGACCAATCACTGTGCTGAGCAAGGCCAGATTGCTGGCATATACAGAAGTCCCTTCAGCCTTTGGTGGGGAAGCGAGAACGACCTGAAAAAGAAACTCTTTGATGGTTGCACATACACCGCCCAAGAATGTGTCTTGAAAGCAAACAACAAACCTATAAAATACGATGGCGCTTTCTGCCTTGATCCTACACACCCTGCCGTAAAAGAAAAAATGACACGTGAAATGGAGGAAGCAAGGCAGCAAGGATTCCGATATGTAAAGGTTGACTTTATCTGCGACGGCATTATCCAGGCCGATCGCTATTACAATCCGAAGGTAAGAACATCTGTGGAAGCCTACAACGAGGGTATGGCGCATTTCACAGCACAATGCTATTGTACCGATGGAACGCCAATGTTCATTGCCCTTAGCATCGCCCCGATTTTTCCATATCAGTATGGCAACTCACGTCGCATCGCTTGCGATACTTGGGGAAAAATCAATCATTCGGAATACGCGATGAACGCTATTTGTGGAGGTTGGTGGACTAATGGCTTTTACCAACGTAACGACCCTGACCATATTGTACTTGTTGGCAACGACAAGGTGAAAGAGACAGAAGGAGAGAACCGTGCCAGATTGACAACGGGTATTGCAAGCGGCATGTTGCTTTTGGCAGACAATTATGACCTTAACGACAACAAAACCGGATGCGGAGACCCTATGCTCTCTTACGAAAGAGCGGCTCTTCTGTTATGCAATAAAGAAATCAACGATCTGGCAAAGAAAGTCAAGCACTCCTTTCGTCCTGTTTTTGGCTATCGTCCTTTCGATGGTAAGGCACAAAGCGCAGACAACTTCATCGTCTATAAGGACGGCCAGGACACTTTCCTCGCTATCATCAACTTTGCCGACAAGACCTTGGAAGGTACCATTCCTTTCGATTCCATCGAACTATCAGGCACTTGCTCCGTCAAAGAACTATGGACGGGCAATGAGCAGAAACGACAAACAACAGCCCTTCCCTACTCTGTACCTGCGAAAGACGCTCGCATTTATCATCTGAAACAAACTCAATAATATGCACATACATAACACTTTTATATTATGAAAAGACTACATTTCATCGCGCTTTTTGCCTCTTTGACTTTCAACCTGCAAGCAAAGACGACTTATATCCCCACGTACTTCAATAGGATTATACTCATCGAAAATGGGCAACTTGATTCTTTGGCAAACCATCAACAACTGTTGCAAATGGATTCGAAGGATAATCTCATTTCCTGCTTTATTGCCCAGCAAGTTGTCTCGCCAGACCTCGTAAAAGCCATCAAGCGAGAAAAAAGAACTGCAGGATGGCTGACGGTAGCATCTACGCTTTCTGCTGGTGGTACAACTTTCTCTGAAGTTCAAATGTTCAGAAACAATACGAAACCTGGTTATATCATGGGTTATGTAGAAGGCAGAGATATAGAAAGAGGGCTCGATGCTATGTCTGCCGAGGCTTCTGCACAAGCAGAGGAACTGAAGACTTTGATGGTGGATCTCATTGTAAAGAACAACTCCGAAAAGGAGATGTTGATAACCGATATGGACAGAGGGCTGATGTGGTTCATTTTGCCAAAACAGGAAGCCATTCTTCCAATGGCAAAAGGCGAGGAATGCCATTTCCGAGTTTCTTCAAGTTCGCCCCTTGACGAAAACGTGAAATACATTAACGTCGCAGGCGATAGCAATCTGGAGAAGTACACCGTGGCCCAAGAAACAAGCCTCTTCTGGTATGTTCCCATCAGCCAAAAGACAAAGCAAAACCTCGGCTTCGACAGTCCTTTAGAAGAAGGCTATATTAAGATAGACAAGGAAACGATGAAAATGTCTGCACTCACGACAGACGAGTTCAAGGCAATGAAACAATAACAAAGATGCCCGCGAAATGGCGGGCATCTTCTTTTGTTCACGAGAACAATTACTTAATAAGTCATTACGGGCTTGAGTTCCTTGGCAAGAGCAATCATCTTGGTAAGCTCCTTTACAGAAGGAATGCGACGAACAAGATGCTTTGCTTCGTTCGTCTCCTTAATCTTCTCGAAGAGGTTTTCTGCTACACGATGACGGAACTCCTTAACGGTATCAACACCAGCAGCTTCGAGCAACTCGGAGAATTGTGGGCCAACGCCCTTGATGCGGAACAGGTCGGCATGGTTTGTCCACTTCAGAATAAGTTTTTCGCTGATACCAGTTTCCTCAGCCAGAGCAGCACGGCCCTTAGGAGCAGCACACTTCTTCAGCAAAGCGTCAACTGTCACGATGCCAGCCTCGATGAGTTTTGGAGCATAAACTTCGCCTACGCCCTCAATGTCAATAATTTTGTAAGTCATAGTACTTAGAGTTTAGGTGGTTAATAAATATGCATTTACGTCCACAAAGTTACGGATTAGCAATAGAAAAACCAAAGAATTTCCTGTTTTTCTTTGCATTTCGCTCACTTAATTGTAACTTTGCAGGCACTAAAACGATTCAAAACAACTATTAATTATGAAAAAAAGCATCTGTATCTTTGTATTTTTGTTCGCTGCAATCATCAGCTACGCACAGTCGAACCACTACCTGACTAAAGAGGAAGCTCCCCTCGACACTACGTTCATCGGACCTCCACCAGCATTCGGTTCACTCCTTTTCGAGCAAGATTTCCACATGTATCAATACGGCAAGACACTTCGCAACACTGAACGTGGCAAGCAAGCCGTCAAGGATGCCAACACTTCGACAGACAACATTCTGGAGGTCTTCTCGGAAGCATTCGGCATGAAACTTTCAAAAGAAGAGACTCCTGAAATCTATAAACTCATCGCCACAATGAAGGAGGATGCAGGAAGTTATGCTACACGCTGTACGAAGAACCTCTATATGCGCACTCGTCCATATGCTCTTTACAACGAGCCGACACCCGTTCCAGAAGCCGAAGAGCACCTTCGCCACAACGGAAGCTATGTTTCAGGACACAGCGCAACTGGTGTTGCAGTATCGATGGTACTGGCTTGCATAAATCCAGAACGGCAGAATCAACTCTACAAGCGTGGACTCGATTTTGGGGAGAGCCGTTGGATTGTGGGCTTCCATCACTATAGTGACGTCAAAGCCGGTCAGATGGTTGGTGCGCTCGTCCTCCCCGCTTTGATCAACAATAAGGACTTTATGAAGCAACTCGACAAAGCCAAAGCCGAGTTCGCACGTCTTTCAAAGAAGCAATAACCTTATCTTTTTGCTGTCACCATCGTCACGAAATACTCGAGGATGGCCTTTGCCTGTTCGGGCGTGACGAAGAGATAGAAGTGCTTGCCTGCTGCATCCTGTTTGTAGTGGGTATAGCCTTCGTCTGTCACAACGATTTTACCTGCTGGCGAAATGTTGAAGAACTGTTGCGGATCAACTGCGTAGAGGACTGCTGTGAGGTCCCATGTTGGCCGGTCCTCTATCTTCTTTAAATAGACTTTATACGAATCTACGATGGGATGGTGCTTTGTCCAGGTAAAATCGTTCTCGATGCTTTGTGCAGGATAACGCACTTGAAGGCCCAATTCAAAAGGCGACATATAGATGGGCGTCGGCCATTCGCTGAAAACACGCTGACAAGCTGCAACATCGTTCACGACATTATATTCGGCATACTTCGGGTTCTCGATGTGCCCGGCCATCGTGACCAGTCGTTTCACCTTTTGCGCAACAAGTTCCTTGCCTGTCAGAGGAGAGTATTCATCAGCCTTTGTGTCGAGGAGCAATGCAAGGTTTGTACTAAAACCAACCGAGACAATCGTCACCGAAGCATCTTCTGCCTTTGCCAAAATTTTGCGATAGAGTTTTACGGCAGATAGGAGCTTACTATAGTCTTTGATGCTTCGTTTGTAGAGCGGTTTGCCTTTCTCGTCGAGTTTCTCGCAAACGACTTGCGTATAGTTTGTTCCTGCCACCAGACTCTTGTCTGCTCGAGGGCTGACTCCGATAGGGATTCGCTTCTGCCCATACCAAGTGTTTAGCAAGTCGATATACTTTGGCGGAAATTCGCCCTCCTTGTTCAGCATGACAGCCATCAAATTGATGCGCTTCTGCTTATTGTATTTGTAGAGCATATCTATGGCGAGAGCATCGTCCACATCATTGCCCATATCCGTTTCAAAGATGACATTCATTCTCTGTGCCCGCATTCCAAAACCGAAGCACAACATCGTCAAAAGTAGTACAAGTTTCTTCATGGTTTCAAGTAATTATTGTTTTCGTCTACAAAGGTATAAAAAATCCCACACTTCTTTGCATGTATGGGAGAAAAAGTTGATGAACTCCTCTTAGAATCCTATCCTGCGAGGCTGTCCCTTTTCTAATTTCTCGCTATCACAATAAGCAGAGAGTTGCTTAACGATGTCGTCAGAGTTGCCATGCAGGATACTGCCGATGGTATAGTGTCTGGCTATGTTCTCTATTTGACCACCGCTGAAGTCGTACTTCAAAGCCAAAACTCGCGATTCTTCCTCTCGAAGGGCAGGAATCATTTCGTGCCACATGCTTATACGCGCCTCGATGGTCGGCTTCTCGAACTTTATCTTGTAGAGAAAGCGGCGCTCGAAGGCCTTGTCCATATTCTGAGCTAGGTTCGTAGTGGCGATGAGGATGCCGTCGAGCGTCTCCATCTCCTGAAGGATAATGTTCTGGATGGAATTCTCCATCTTGTCAACAGCTCTTTCTGCTCCTTCCTGACGTTTGTTGATGATGGCATCTGCCTCGTTGAAGAGCAGGATGGGCGTAAGCTCGCTTTCTTTCGCCCTTACCCTATAGTCATCGAAGAGCATCTTGATGTTCCTCTCGCTCTCGCCTACCCACATACTCTTGATTTGCGAGATGTTCACTTGCATGATGTCGCGACCTGTTTGCTTTGCTAATTGGAGAACAGACTCTGTCTTGCCTGTCCCTGGTTCACCATAGAAAAGACATGTAAAGCCGCAGCGGAAGCCGCCTTCCCTCATGCGAGCACGAATTTGATTATAGTGCTCCTCCTCCAGTAACTTTCCCAATTCTGCTATTTGGGCACTAATTTTCTCTCCATAAAAGAGCCTCTTAGGAACGATATCTTCAGACTTAATGACATCTCTTCGTTTAGCATTTTTATTCAACGAAGCTAAACTGAGTTCGCTGAAAAGTTCCCGCTTCGCCTGTTCCGTCATTTTGAAAGATCCTCTGTCCACAAAACCCTCGTTATTGTTATACTCTATCAGATGTCCCTCCAATAAGTCGTGTTCACCTTCTTCAAGCATAGCCCTTGTCAACCTCCATATTCGCTTGTTGTCATAGAGGAAGTTAATATCGCCATACCTGATATTGTCGTCGCTGTTATTAACAAACAGATGAGAAAAGAGAATCAGCAGCATCTCTTCATTCACATCGTAACCATAACTCCTTACCTTTTGAACGAATAGCAAACCTTTGTTGCAGTCGAACAAATGATGCATCTTCTCTGTCAAAGCATCGAACGACAATTCGTCGTCGTTTCGCATATCGAAAAGCATCTCTATCTCGCCGAACAATTCTGCACACGAAAGGCCAGAGCAGTCCTTCGGCACGAATCTTTCATTATTCTTAAAAGCCTCGATGACCTCCATCGGTACCCTGTACCTGATGCCACACCTCTTCGAGCGACTGCACCTGACGAACTCCCTCTTTTCCAGCACGTCTATATCGGACATGTACTTGATAATCTTTGTTGTCCGACATTCAAGGAACTTTCCGAACTGGCTGATACTGATACTGTCGTCGTCGCTGTTGTCGATGAACAACGCCATCATCACACTCTGTTCCTTGGTCAGGTCCAGCCGTTCCGATACATATTTAATATATCTGTCAGCCTTGCGATAGAACTCGCTGCTAAGTCCTGAATCCTTTGCCTTGTCCACAATCTGCTCTACAGCCGTGAGCAAATCCATTTTCCTTGTTGTTGCCATCTTTATCTGTCTTTTGTGATTAAACGAATCTGAGTGCAAAGATAGCAAAGACCTCCGCCAACTTGTGGCAGAGGTCTAAAGAGTGTGAACTTTTATCGAAAAGATTTATGCGATTGGGTCAAGGCAGAAGTCTCTTCGTTTGCAGGACTTGCAGTGTTTCCCTATCCATACTTCGTCGAATTGGTTCATGGCCTTCTCCACGATTTCTGGGTCATCGGTCAGGATGCCAGCCTCGAAGTTTCGCTTGTTGTCCGTCTTCATTCCGATGCCGGCACCAGTAAGGTTCGCGCTTCCCACATACACCTCCTTGCAGTCAAAGACCAGCATCTTGAAGTGGACTCGCGGACAAAGCACACGCTCCAAGCGGTCATACAGCACTGGGTACTTGTCAAAATCTTCACGAAAGTTCGGCCCAGGCTCCTTAGCATGAATGAGCCGCACCTCCACACCTTTACGAATGAGCTGGGCAATGAGGGCCAAGAAAGGTTTTGATTCCTTGCTCACCTCAACGTAAAGGTCTTTTATGTCGGCTGTCCCAATCCAAAGCGTCTGCTTTACGGTCGATACACGCGAAAGCACTTCTTTGTAATGGTCGGAGTTGGAGATGTAGGAGAACATTAACTTTACTATTAAAGAATAATCTATAATCCGTTTTTCTCAAGATGACATTTACACCTTTTTATTACATCAACGAATAGATTATATACTTCGTCATAATTGTTACATGGGATATACTTCCAAACACAATCGCCAGAAGACTTAGGAAGAATGTCCTTTAAGGATTCAATCCATGTTCCAGCAATTGTTCGCTCTTTTTCTTTAGGATCAAACTGTACTTGACAATACAATCCTTTAGAGTCCTCATTTATTAAAACATTGATTTTTTTGTTGCCTATTTCTAAAGAAATATCTGTATAATTACGTCCCTCGTTGGGATAAAATTCTGGAAACAATGATTTCGTTTTTTCTTTCCACTTATTAAAAATCATTTGACGGTATTCCCCCTTCCTTTTTTCTAACATGGATGTTAATCCATAGAAATCGTTGAGTTTATTTTGAAGGATGTTAATACATTCTTTTTCATCTTTACCTTGAAGGTCAAGTTGACTCGTAAGAAATTTATCTAATTCCATGTTCATTTGTTTTTCTATTGTTCTTAGTGAATATATGCCTTCTAAAAAGTCAATATATTGATTAATTGCACTATGAAGATACTTGTCCTTATATCTTATATTAGGAAGAATGCTTCCTTTTAACCATTTTAATATATCCTCTCTAAATGACAATTTAACGTATCTGTCTTGAAATATATCTTTTAGATTCTCTGGTTTTTGAGAGTTGGATACGTTTATCCATGTTTGCTCACTTGCCTCCTTCTCTCCTGTAGAAGGCATATAAATAACATATATTTTGTCGTCGCTAAATCTATATGCCCTTGTTTTTACAATGTACCGAGCAATTTGTGCCTCTTGGTCATTTGCATCATATACCTTGTTCTCAAAAATAATTGCATAATCTTTATCCTTTACCCATAGATCTATTCGTTCTTTCTCTTGGGTAATTTCTGGATTCTTGATTTTAATCTTAGAAAAACTCACATTGTGTTTATCTTTATTGATAATATAATTAATTAATGATTCCAGAAACTCGTATTTGCCACTTTCGGATTGGTATTGAAGTAATTTGCACAAGATGCGACTGTGAGCATTTTCATTAACATTAATATGCAATTCGTCAATTACATTTAAGTGATAGGGCAAACTCCGCTTTAAACGAGAATACGCTATATTAAACTCGTTTAATAGCTTTATCAAATTGTCATTAATCTCTTCCATATATATTGTTTTTTTTGTCTGCAAATTATACGTTTTTCCCTAAATTCCTCACAAATATCATTTATTGCTAAAGTAATTCTTTGAAACAATCGTTAAGGAAATTATTCCATGAACTATTCTCTGGATAAAAATCACGATAAATTGGAGCCTCTTTCATATCTTGTGTTACTACTGCGACTTTCTTTCCTTTAATACATTTGTTTATAAGTTCTAGTCTGTTAGCAGTAATACGGTTCCATCCCATAGATGGCATAAACTCTCCAGTAATATAATCATGTATGTCAATAGATAGAATTTGACTTTCATCAACCTCATATGCAAGACGTTTAACTCTATAGTTCAAACACCAATATGGATTAATATTTTCCGCATATGTTCCATTTAAACCATGAAAAGTAGAAGTAGCATCATAAAAGGACTGTTTAGACTTGGGAATACCACTAACAATATGTTGTATGGGCAGCTCCTTCGTAATGGAAATAAGTGTTGCGATTGTTTTCCAGCTTAAATGTTTTCCTTTCATAGTCTTTTAATTTAAAGGTGAGTTTTCTCTGTTTCCTTTGCAAAGATACTGATATTTTTTGACTGCGGAGTGAAGAAAGAGGTTTTTTATTTTTATTTGAAACTGAAATTACTCATCACTCGTCACCAAAGATGCTTAAGTCTTTAATTATCAATAAACTCTGAGGTGATGAGTGGGTGATGAGTCATCAGGAACTCGTCATCATCATATCTTGCTAATATACAGTTTATTAAAGCCATTTGGTGATGAGTGACGGGTGTTTCGCAAAACTCTTCGCGTCGAGTTGCCAAACACAGCTGGAGCGTTTGCCAACTAGGCACGTTAAGTTTGCAATCATAACACGTTATCTTTTCCATCGTCACACGTTAAGTTTATCAACGACACACGTTAAGTTTTACATCTACTTGTGCTGTTTCGTATTCTTTCTTCAGAAACCAGTATTTCATAACTCCTTTTTTATCTATAGTATCTCTCTTGCTATCCATGCACAAGCCTCTGCATCGGCGAGGGCGTGGTGATGGTTCTCTAAGCAATAGCCACAAGCTTCTGCAACAGTCTGCAGTTGGTGGTTTGGCAACTCTGGGAAAGCTCGGCGAGAAGCCCATAATGTGTCGAGGAACTCGTAGTCGGGATAGTCCATCCGATAGACGCGGAAGACGGACTTCAGGCACTTTTCGTCGAAAGCTTTGTTGTGAGCAACCAGAGGCAAACCCTCTATCATGGGTTCTATCTGAGCCCATACTTCAGGAAACAACGGAGCATTGTCCGTATCGGCATAACTCAGTCCATGAACTTGATGGCACCAGTAATTATAATAGTTCGGCTCTGGCTGGATGAGGGAATAGAACGAATCCACCATCTCGCCATCCCTGACAATGACAACACCTACGGAACAAACTGAACTGCACTCGCTGTTCGCTGTCTCGAAATCTATTGCTGCAAAATCTCTCATCTTCAATCTTCTTTATTATAGTTCTTCCACATCGTTTTTACTATCTCCTTTATCTCATCGCGAAGCGAAAGCGGCTCGAGTACTTCCACCTCAGCTCCATTCCAAAGCAGTTCCTGGACGAAGTCGTACTGAGGACAGAGGAAATACCTGAAGATGCTGTATTCCTCGTTTGCCTCTATTTCCTCCTGTGTATCATGAAGCCTCAAGTCGCGGAAATAGTTGGCCTGACTGGCTTTTACTTTGAGCAGTACCCTCTGAGGCTTAGCATTTGAATCGACAAAGACGCCGAAGTAGTTCCTGAAGTAGTTTTCTGCACTCCAGTCTTCGGGCATCACAAAGGTTTCATCTTTTATCTGTAGATCCAGAATGCGGTCGAGGCAGAACGTGAGAAGCATTTGCCCTCTCTTGGCAATCATATACCAACGCTGACGATACAGTTTCACAAGGTATGGCTCTACATCGTAGCAACTTTCCTCGTTTCTCCAATATGTGTGATAGGTGATGTTGATAACTCTGTTTTCCTTCATTGCCTCGATGATGGGCTGAAGGAACTCGCGTCCTGAAGGAACGTATTCGAGCTGGACACGTTCCTTTATGCGCTGACTGTTGGCCAGAGCATTGCTCACACAAAAGGTGTCGAAGAGCCACAAACGTCGCTGGTCTCTTCTGAACTCCCTTTCATCTTTAATATAATAGCGATACTCGCCACAATTCTCATTCTCGATGTCGATGTCGAAAATGTCTTCTATAACATTGCACCAATTATCGAATGTTCGTTTTGGCAAGTCATCACCCCGACTCAGGTCGTCATTAACCCACAGCTCGTTCAGTTCCTTGAACGAAATCTTGTGATGACGAAGGATGGTATCCAACACCCATACATATTTCCTCATCAATCCAGGACCTCGTTCTTCTCTATTTGCTTTCATAACTCGAAGATTTTTCTGCAAAGTTACGGAAAAGCTATGAAAATCTGTGGCAGAGGTTTGGGAAAGTCGAAGTTTTTTTTCTTTTTTCCCACATTCAATGACATTACATTGGTTCGAGTTTCATTACATAAAACCAAACTCTAAGCAAGATGATGCGGCAGCATTCGCGTGAAGCGTACAACACGCCTAACATTCTGCCCAATCCACCAGAGGTGAAATAGACAGATGGTATCCATCTGTTTACGACTTTAATGTGAGGCTTGCGATGCTTTTTGCCTATACCACTCTTGCAAGACGTAGAAGGCTTTCTTCTTCTCGCCTTTGTCGCTGAAAAGTCCCTTCCTGTTGTAGTAGTCCTGAATGCCTGGCAATACACGACGTGGGGAGCGGAAATCCTTAAGAATCCAAGGCGTTGTGCCGGAAAGGCCTTCTATCTTGTCGAGCATAGCTATGTTCTCGCGATAGAGGTTCTCCTGGAACTCCTCTGTCCATCTCTGGTTCTTCTCGCCGTGATAGCCGTACCTTGCTCCTCCGCCAAACTCACTGATGATGACGGGCTTGTCGTAAGGAATCTCCCACTTCATCTTGGGCGCATCATTCACGTCACGATACCAACCTATGTATTGGTTGAAGCTCACCACATCCACGAACTTGTTCATGTTGTCGTTGAGACGGTTCACGTAGTTTGACGCGCCTGTCACCTCCATTGCCATAGAAATGAGACGTGTGGAGTCCATGCTGCGCGCATATTGGGCAAGACGTCCCAGGAAATCGTCACGTTCGGGAGAGTGAGGTGTCTCGTTGGCAATGCTCCAAATGATGACGTTGGCGCGATTGTGGTCGCGGAGTATCATGTCTGTCAACTGCTGCTTGGCGTTCTCGAAGGTTTTGGGGTTCTTCCATGCGATGGTCCAATAGACGGGAATCTCCGACCATACCAGGATGCCCATCTTCTCTGCCTCGCGAACCATCTCTTCGTGATGGGGATAGTGTGCCAGACGGACGAAGTTGCAGCCAAGTTCCTGGGCCCACGAGAGCAAAGTACGTGCATCCTCGGCCGAGTTGGCACGACCGCCTCCATTGGGTTTCTCGTTATGGATGGAGATACCTCTCAGGAAGACAGGCCGACCGTTGAGCAGAATCTGCTTGCCCTTCGTCTCAATGGTGCGGAAGCCGATCTGGTCGGTAATTGTGGCTGCATCAACCGAGAAACGCACCTCGTAGAGTTTGGGATTCTCGGGGCTCCAAAGCTTTAACTTCTTCGCCTGAATGCCGAAGGTCGAAGTTTGGACTTTGCCCTCTGCATCGGTCGTGAAGGTCTTCTCGAGTTTCAGTTCAGGGATCGAGACGGTGATTCTGTGGCCGGCTTCCTTCTTGCTCAACTTGGCCGAGAAACTGATAGTCTTTTGCTTTTCACCTTTTACCCCTTTCGCCTTTTCCAACTGGAGGCTATAGTCCTCCAAGTAGAGTGCAGGCACCTTCACCAGTTTCACGTCGCGAGTGATGCCGCCATAGTTCCACCAGTCGAAAATCTGTGTAGGCACATCCTCTGCGTGGCGCTTGTTGTCCACCTTCACGATGACGTTGTTCTCGCCCTCCTTCAGCAAGTCGGTAACATCATAGTTGAAGGGCGTGAAACCGCCTATGTGATGCCCCACATGTTGCCCGTTCACATACACATGCGCATCATAATTCACAGCACCAAAGTAGAGCAAAACCTTATCTGATTTTGAGTTTTGAATTTTGAATTGTTTGTAGAACCAGACCGTTCCCTCGTAGAAGAACAGGCGTTCGTCCTGCGTGTTCCAGTCAGAAGGAATCTGCATAGTTGGCGACTTGTCGAAGTCGTACTCGATGAGGTCTTCTGGCCTTTGCGGCTTTGCGTTTTGGAAGAAGCCCCAACGCGTTGGGTTCATGCGGTAGTCGTAGTAGCCCTCCTCCTGCACGTCGACAATATAGTTCCATTCGCCATTCAGCGACACACTCTCGTAAGCCTTTGCATTCTGAATGAGCGGCAGAACAGCATCCTGAGCCGAAGCCGTCAGCACACCCATCATAGCCATGAGGCATAAAAACAGTTTATTCATTTTCTTTTTCATGTTAAAAGATTCTTGTTTGAAGACTCTGCAAAGGTACGAATAAGTGAGCAAAAAGCCAAAGGAAATTCAAATAGTTTCACTTTTTTCTCAATATGGTTCCATTTTCAAGATGACAATTTGTGTGTCGGCGCCATAACGCTTGGGCATATCGCCAACAAGCTGCCGGACTCTTGCCAATGCTTCCGTTTCACTTGCACTATGCATGGTAATTAATGCTGCCGACGTGTAAACCAAAGTACACAATCTGCCTGCCAAAAAACCATACTCAACTCGATACATTCTTGCACCCATAATTTTTAATTTTTAATTGTTATTTCTTTAAATACTTTATTTTCTGCTTGATAGATTATACTTTCCTCTCTTCGGATATCATTGACAATGAATTCTGCCTCACCCTGTAAGTGGAAGTATTCAGGACGATGAATGAAACAAACCTTGTCAGCACATAACTCTATCGCACTTTGCATTTCTCGAAAGCCTGCCAGTACTGGTCGGATTTCATTTCCGTCAATAGGTCGGTTCAATTGTGACAGGACAATGATTGGGACATTTAATTCTACGGATAGTAGTTTGAGCCTCCAAAGAATATAAGATTGTTCTTCTGCAATAGTCTCAAACAACTTGTTTACGTTCAATGGCATACCAAATAGTTGTAAGTAATCTATGAATATCACTTTCACACCATGTTTAGCCACCATATTTCGAGCTTTTGATTGAAATTCTAAAATGGTAAGTTTGGGTGTGTCGTCGATAAAGAGATAGGTATTATTTGCATTAATTCCAAGGCGATATACGACTTGGAAACGAGTCATCGCTATGCTGAACAAGGCACAGGAAATCTTATTGCACATATTCATATGTTTTATCATATTAAGTGCAAAGGTCGTCTTTCCCATACTTGGACGACCGGCAATGACAATTAGTTCTGAGGGCTGAAATACTTGTGTAATATCATCCCATTGTATAAGTTTTGTGGGCAGGGGCTCTCCTTCTTCCATGATGAATGGTGCTTTCATAATAGTATTATTACTTTATTTCATAAAACTCTATCTCGGGTTGGCAGAGGGAGCTGATTGCTTCCATCTGCTTTCTATATTCTGCCAATTCTTGCCTTATACATTCTGCATTCAAGGAAACGAGTGCACTCAATGATGTGTTCAACAGATACTTAGCCGCCATTTCGCTCATTCCCAGTTCTTCTTGAAGATTTAATGCTGCGGCTCCTGGGGTTAAGGATTTCTTGATAATTAGGACGATAGTATTAAGTATCTGGTCATCCGCATCCAGGAGAGCCTTCATTTCTTTAAGGCTTTTGACTTTGTTCGTGATTGCCATTGCCTTGCATATTTCCTTAAAGTTCTCATTAAGAATCTCATAAAAATCACCTTTGATTGTAAGGGTTGATTCTCCGCTTTTGTTTCTGATTTTTGCTTCCATATTATCTTATTTACATTATTGAACATCATTACCTTCTCTGTCTATATCGTGCCAACCACCTCCGAGAACTGTCTGAACTCTCACCCGTCCGTTCCTGAACCATTGCACATTGCTCCATACAAACGGAAGTGCCACCTTGCCCGTCTTGTCGATAAAGCCCCACTTCTCATTGTCATCTTGCACTCCAGCCAGGCCTTCAGAAAAGAAAAAAGTCCTCTTCCATTGGCAAGGAATCACAAGCCGACCTGATTTATCAATAAAGCCCCATCTGCCATCAGCATTCTTAACTCCTGCCAGTCCTTCATTGTACTCTCTTATTTCTTTCCACTTTTTTATAAAGCCTTCAGGCATTTCATACTTATAAGATGCCAAAACACTGCTGACTACATGAGCTTTCAGGAAGGCTTTGGGGTTGCTGGTAAGCCGTTCCCAAGCCTTTTCCTTCTCTTCATCAGGAAGGTCCGAAGAGGCAAATAGTTCCTGTCTGTAAGCTTCAACTTGCTCAATCTCCCCTCGTTGAATGCTTATACGGATTTTGTTGGCCTTAACGAAGCCCACGTGAAAGACCTCCTTTAGAATTTCCAACATCTGCTCTTGATAAGTCAAGATGTCACACTTGGGATAATGATTAACGTAAGTAGCAAACAAATCTATTGTATCAGGGCGGAAAAGAGCATAACGCGCAAATTCATCTTCGAGGTCATCTGGCAAAGGTCTTTCCTTCTTCTTGTTCAAATAAGACGATGGCTTCAAATCCTTGAACAAGCATTCTCTGATGGCAGGAATGTCAAAATCCTTCTCGTTCTCTGCAAGTATCTCTTCTGCTCTTTTCATGAACTCGTCGAAACGAGATTCCTCAATGTCAAACTGAAACTTTGGCGGTTCTTCGTTTACAAATCGTTCTGAATGAAGTCCGTATTTCATTGGATCAATATCAGTAAGTCCCAAACAATAACATATGATGGATGAAGGCACTGCTCCACAAGCCCAATAGTTTATGTTCTGTGCCTTTTGCCTGAAAATCCAGAAAACCATCAAATAGTGATCTACATATCCTTCATTTATGATATACATCATTTCCCAAACAATTCTTCGTTTTGTCAGGTTGTCTGGTTTCTCTCCATAACGCCACCTTATTCCAGCAGCAACAAGTTGATTTAGTAGTTCTTTGTGTGTCATTTCCATATTATTCAATATAATAAGCTATTAATTCCCATTGCACGGAGTTTTCGGATGGCCTTTTCTCTGATTTGGCGGACTCTTTCTCGGCTCAGGTCCAAGCTATTGCCTATCTCTTCGAGTGTCATTTCCGGTTGTCCGTTGATGCCGAAGGTTCGTTCGATAATCAGCCTTTCGCGTTCTTCGAGAAAACCAAGTGCTCGATTTGTTTCAGCAGAGATGGTCTCGCCTGACAATCCAGAAGGAGCAATAAGAGCGTCAGGAGAAGGGAGTTCTTCAGAGAGTTGGTGCGAACTGTGTCTTTGTTCTTCGGCAAGGGCGTGAAGAATCCGCTCGCGAATCCACCAAACTGCATAAGTAATAAACTTAAGACCGCGCGTCCCGTCGAACTTCTCGGCTGCTCTGATCAGCCCCACATTACCCTCATTGATGAGGTCGGGCAGAGAGAGTCCCTGGTCTTTGTACTGATTGGCAACTGTGACCACAAAGCGCAGATTGGCTTTCACCATCTTTTCAAGAGCGGCACGGTCGCCTTCGTGTATCCTCTTCGACAGTTCAATCTCCTCTTCCACAGAAAGGAGAGGCTCGCGACTGATTTCCTGAAGATACTTCTCGAGTGATAAGGTTTTGTTTTCTTTCATCATATATTTCCAAGGAGGGGTTGTTAGGAAGGCCCTCTATATATATTTATACGATAAGAAAAACGGAAAAACGGCGTTTTCGCCATTATCTATGCAAAAACGCCGCAGAAGCTTAGAGGAAAATTACGCTATTCGCTAATTATCGCAAAAAAACTGTTATCTTTTAATTGCCTTATATCTTTCTTTTATGTAATTTTTTAATGACTCGTCACCCATTGCAAACATTTTCGCTTTAGGAAAATCTATACCTTTAAAGCCATTTTCAAGAATCTCTTGTATTGTATGCACTTCAAATGTGAACTTGCAGTTATTCTTTTTGAGTATCTCATTCAACATAAATTCTGCTTTTCCCTTGAATACTTCAACAATGGAGCGATTTATTTCAAAACAATCGGTTTTTATTTCATAGACATTATTGCATAGGAAAATATTCTTTTTCTTTATCTTATTATTAATGACATAGAAGATTATGCC
>CACZBC010000045.1 GCA_902779315.1 uncultured Bacteroidales bacterium
AAAATGGATGGAAGGACCGCTTCTGCTTCTTCACAACCAATGCTACCATCAACCTCGGTGGTGAGACTGGTAACAGAGAGGCAATGGCATACGGACGTAAGATTGTTACCGTTCTTGACGCTGTGGCAGGCAAGATGGATATCTTCGAAGAAGACGGTACAACACTCATCGGTACAATTACCGACTCTCCCAAGACAGCAGACTGCAAGACCCCGCTCTATGTCTTCGCTCAGAACAAGGACATTCCAGGCGGCAACAAACAGACTGACTGCTACAACATGCTCACCAAGCTCTACGGCCTCCAACTCTACGAAGGCGAGACACTCGTCATGGACCTCGTACCTGCCATCAACGGCGAAGGTAAGGGCGGCTTGAAGGACAAGCTGACAGGCACATTCTATGGTTCAGCCAACAACGGCGAGTTCGAACTGAGTCCCGACGGCCAGGCAATGGCTGGCGAATCAGGCATTACTGCTTACGAAGGCAAGATTGTCATTTACAATGGCCACGAGTACATGTATTGGAACGGCGAATGGAAAGACCAGGGCGCAGTAACTTATCAGGCTGTTTCTGAGATTGGCAACGAATATCAGAACCTTTCCAACTGGAGCTATCCTGGCTCTGCTTACGACAGCACATTCGGTGTGAACGTCTTCGACGGAACCACAAACACACTCAGTCCTTACGAAGGCAAGAGCGGATGGGAACCTCTCTATTTCAAACTTACTGGTCTGACAAAGGGTGACAGCTATCGTACTTCTTTCATCTATTCAGGCACCCCATGGTATTCATGGAGTTCATACACTGTTTTGCCCTTCTTCGTGCTTGACAGCGAGAACATGGGTAACAATGCATTCAACAATCCTGGCGCAGCTCTTGGTTACATTGAACTACCTAACACAGAGACTGTCAATCAGCCCTATTCAACAATCTTCACCGCTAACCACAACTATGCATTGCTTTGCATCCAGTTTGGTGTAGTTGATGATGGTTCGCATCCTATCACAACCGACGATGCTAACCAAAAATGGAAAGAGGCTTATGGCGCATTTGCATTCAGCTTCGGCGACATCAAGGTTGAGAAGCGCGTCATTCCTACTGCTTACAATAAGATCATATTTGCTGATCCCAACAAGTACACTCCGCTTGAGTACATTGAGGCTCTCAGCCAAGTTCGTGAGAACCCTTACACGCTGCCTTACATTCCCGTTACTGCCACACAGATTGATGCCAAGTTCCAGGTTTATGACACTTCTTCTGGCTGGTGCGGCATCTTCTCTGCACGTGACAAATATGCAGGCACAGGTATCTCCCTCTACATGAACGGTAACGACAGAGCTCACTTCGGTTACTTCACTGGTGGCACAACAGGCAGTGGCGACAACTTCGCTCCCTTCAGCCTCAACACCGAGTATGAGGTTTCTGCTGATGTGACCAAGTTGATTGTAAATGGTGAGGAATATCCGACAGGCAACACTGTTACCAATGCTACCACACGCAAACTGTCACTCTTCTCTAATCCCGAAATTGATAACCCAATGCGTGGTCGCTACTACTACTGCAACATCAGTGAAGCTGGCGAGGCTGTTTACAACTTCAAGCCTGTAATGCGTCACGACGGTGTATTCGGCTTCTACGACAAGGCTACACAAACCTTCGTACTGCCCGCACAAGGCAAGCTCGACGGATATAACTACAAGAAGCTCGAAGACCAGGCTTACGTTACATACACCAACGAGACTCGTCTCGTGATTGCTGGTAACACAGCTCAGTTCCTGCCCGACGTGCAGAACCTCGACGATGCAACCTTCACTTGGGCATCTTCCGACGAGACCATCGCAACTGTTGCTGATGATGGTACTGTAACTGGTGTGAAGGCTGGTAAGGTTACGATCACCGTTACTACCGATGCCGACCAGGGTTGGACAGCAAGCTACGAGCTGACCGTTTCTGAACCCGACTACAAGCGCTTCGACAAGAACAATGTTGGTTATGCTATCGTAACTGGTGGCAATGGCTGGGGCGACTCTCCCGTTGCTGGTCTTGTTGATAACGATGCCAACACTAAGTTCGGTTGCAGTGGCACAGGTGATGCTTGGGCTATCATCATTGCCAGCGAGCCCGTTGCTGTTCAGCAGTATTCTCTCGTAACTGGTGCCGACACCTACAACTATCCCAGCCGCAATCCTGTAAGCTGGAAGCTCGAAGGTTCTAACGACAACCAGACATGGACACTCATCGACGAGAAGGTTCAGACTTACCAGCTCAAGAGCTTCAACAAGTACGAGAATACCGTTGAAGTTGACGGCACAGAGACCTACAAGTTCTTCAAGTTCTCTGTTACTCAGATTGCTGACGGCTTCCAGCTCAGCGAACTTTGGATTAACGAGCAGGCACACAGCTTTGGTGAGGAATCAACAGTTCTGTATGAACCAACTTGCACAGAAGAAGGTAAGACTGCTATTGCATGCTCCGATTGCGGTGCTGTGAACATTGAATCCGTTGCTCCTCTTGGCCACGACTATGTTGATGGCGTTTGCTCAAGATGTAATGGTAAGATTTCTGAGATTGTTCTCCTGCCCAACCGTGGTAGCGACAACAAACCTTACTTCGCTAAGTTCCGTCACGCCAATGCAGTTGTTGATGGTGAATATGCAGACATCGAAGAAGGATGGGCTTCTGTCGACTTCGATGACTCTGAATGGGACGAACTGATGTTGCCTCTCGGCTCATTTGGTCCTTACCATACACGCTGGTTCGGCGACTACAACACATTCTGGTTCCGTCGCAGCTTCAACGTTAGTAATCCTGCCGAGTTTGCTAAGCTGACTCTGAGAGCTACTCACGATGACGACTACGCAGTATTCCTCAATGGCACTAAGATTACTCAGGAGTATAACTGGACAGGCGGCGAAAACGACTTCAGAGTTATTGATGTTGATCCCGCATTGCTTGTTCCTGGCAAGAACGTTCTTGCTATGTACATCGAACAGAACTGGGGCGGTGCATACTGCGACTTCGGTCTCGAAGCTACCCTTGGTGCAAATGTAGAAGTAAGCGACGCTTTGTACGCTACCTTCGTTGCTCCTTGCGACGTTGACTTCACTGAAGCTGGAGTAAGTGCATTTGCTGCTCAGCCCAACGGAAAGTATGTTCATCTCGATCCCGTTACCACAGTTCCTGCAGGTACTGCAGTTGTTGTGAAGGCCGAGGAAGCTGGTTCATACTATGCTCCTAAGACAACTGGTGCCGTTCTTGGAACAGAGAATGCTCTCCTCGCAAGCGAGACACCTGTTACCGCTGACGGTTCTCAGTTCGTTCTTGCAAAGCCCGAAGGCGAAGAAGTTGGCTTCTATCGAGTAATCGAGAACACTGTTATCAGTCCTAAGACAGGTTACCTGGTAATCAGTGGCGAAGGTGTCAAGGGCTTCTATGGCTTCGATCCTGACAATGGTACAGGCATCAAGGGCATTGATTTCGCTGACGAAAATGCTCCAATCTACAACGTTGCCGGTCAGCGTCTCCAGAAGATGCAGAAGGGCATCAACATTGTAGGTGGCCAGAAAGTGCTGAAATAAAGAATCTCACTCCTAGTCCCTCCCCCTCGTGGGGAGGGGAATAGGAACAAAAAGTATTCATTAACAAAACAAAAACATAAAGACTATGAAATATTTAGCACCTGCAATGAAGATTGAAGAGGCTCAGGTTGTCAACATGTTGGCAGAGAGCCTGAAGATAGACTCAGAGATTAAGGTTGACGGAAGCCAAGGCTTGGCCAAGGAAAACTTCGCTTGGGACATCTGGAACACCGAAGACTAATCGTCTCGCTCCACTAGTCCTGTCAACTGACAGAACATAGATAATCCCCGATGCACGAAAGTGTGTCGGGGATTGTTGTTTAAGGTAGTTGGAAAACTTCACGTGGGATGATTCAAAACATCACGTGTGACGATTGCAAATTACTAGTGTGACGTTGGCGATTTACTAGTGTGAAGTTTGCAATTTACTAGTGTGAAGTTTGCGATTTACTAGTGCGACGTTTTGATTATCCTCTAGGGTTGCTGAAAGTCGTAGTACTGCAAACTCTGCCAGTATAGATGTTGTGGATGGTGACAACGAGTTTTCCGTCCTTCACTTCGCCATCTATCACAGTCGGGAAGTGCCCTTCGTTCTTGCCCGTCATATTAGGTCCGCCACCCACTATCTGCATCCATTTATGCTCTTCATTCGGCAAATCCAGTCGATAGACATGTTGATGAGCTGTAATCAAGAGCTGACACCCAGCCTCTTCCAGAAGCGGTCCCCAGAGTTTGGAACAAGTCCTTTGCCATTCTGCGAAATCGCCTTGGTACTTTTCATCCACATCAGCGGGAAAAAGGTCGCCAGGATTCACTTCAGGACGAGGGTCGTAGAGAGGAATGTGACAAAAGGCAACAAGATACGGAGCACTTGCTATCTCGGGTTGTTTGAGCGCGTCTCGGAGCCACTCTCGCTGGGCAACTCGATAAGGTTCACTCACGAAGAGGTTGCAGAACCTGGGGTTCGTATCCAACTTATCCTCCGCAGTATCGAGTCCGACGAGTGCGATGTCTCCCATCCTGACTGCAAAGTTTCTGCCCAAATCCCAGTCGCGAGGCTGACGTTCCTCTGGTTGACGATACATCCAAATGCGCTCCAAATGGCGATTTGCCAAACCTCGGCTGTCGTGATTGCCTGGGCAGAAAAGATACGGGATGTTTGCCGCGAAGTCTTTTCTCTCTATCTCGGGCTTGAAGAAGATGCGTTTCTGTGCCGCAATTGTCTCTTCTGTATTGCAGGCATCGCCGTTCCAGATGACACAACTGGGCTGCAGTTCCATCACTTTGTTTATGGTAGGATTGACGGCTTTCCAAGAGGCATGAGTGTCGTTGATGACGCAAAAATGCCCTTTCGCCCTTTCGCCAGCAGTTCGGAAAGTGTATATCTGAGGCTTCTCCTCGTTGCCCGTGATGCGGATATGATAGCCGTCCTTGTACTCGATGCGGTCCGCTCCTATCCTATAATAATATAATGTATAGGGGTTCAAGCCAGTCAAACGGACATGAATGGCTTCATTGTCCATTCCTGAAACGCGATATCCGCCGCACCATACCTTTTTGCCGTCACTCAGGTCGGGTTTTTCTCCATAGATGACATAACCGTTTGCCCAGTCTGTCACGCTGAAAGCAATGCCCATACTGGTTGCAGCATAGTTCTGCAGAACTGGTTCGCTATCGATGAGCGACTCGGCTTTCTTTCCCTCGTTCCCAGTCTTGCTCTCTTCTTCGGCAGGAAGCAAACTCTCTGCAGCCTTGACCTCAGTGGCAAGACCACTCGATGCGGCAACTATGGCTGCGTTTCGCAAAAACTCACGTCTTTTCATAGTATTGTCTTCTAATTGCATCACAAAGATAATGTTTTTTCTCCTAATCAGCATTTCCAACGTGTCTTAAATACTACTTTTTTGTGCTATCCCCTTTCTTTTGAGCAAAAATAATACAATTCGTCACAACTTTTAAGCAAAAATATTGCATGATAAAATAATTTTCGCTACCTTTGTAGGCAGAATTAAAAATGAAGTATAGACTATGGACTATGAAATGAAAAACGGCAAGATGACCAATTATCGTTGGCTTATCTGTGGCATGCTCTTCCTCGCTACCACAATCAACTACATGGACAGACAAGTGCTATCCCTCACTTGGAAAGACTTTATTGCACCGGAATTCCATTGGACGGATGCCGACTACGGTCGCATTGCCGCCATTTTCTCCATCGTATATGCCATCGGCAACCTCTTCAGCGGTCGCTTCATGGACTGGATTGGCACCAAGAAAGGCTACCTTTGGGCCATCGGAATATGGTCTTTGGGAGCTTGCATGCATGCCTTCTGCGGTGTAGCAACTGCAGAGTGGCTGGGCCTTGAAGGCAAAGAAGACCTCATCAATGCAGTAGGAACGAGCACGGCAGTCATTGCTTCTGTCAGCGCTTGGTTCTTCATCGTCTGTCGCATCGTGCTCGGTTTGGGCGAGAGCGGCAATTTCCCATGTGCCATCAAGGTAACCGCAGAGTATTTCCCGAAGAAGGACAGAGCCTTCCCTACCAGCATCTTCAATAGTGGCAGCACTATCGGCGCACTCATCGCCCCCATTTGCATCCCCTTGATTGCCAAGTTCTATGGTTGGGAAATGGCATTCATCATCATCGGTGCGCTTGGTTTCATCTGGCTCGGACTATGGGTGTTCATCTACAAAAAACCTGAAGAATGTGCTAGCGTGAACAAGGCAGAACTGGCTTATATCCAACAAGATGAGGAGATTGTCGAAGAGGAAGAAACGAACGAGAAGCCCATTCCTTTCGCAAAGTTCATTACCTTCCCGCAGACGTGGGGCATCTTCCTGGCAAAGTTCATTACCGACGGCGTTTGGTGGTTCTTCCTCTTCTGGACACCAGCCTACATCAGCGACGTCTACGGGCTGAAGACCGACAACCCCACAGCCATGCTGCTCATCTTCGTTCTCTATGCCATCACAATGCTTTCCATTTATGGCGGAAAGCTGCCTACCATTATTGTCAACAAGACAGGACAGCATCCCTATGACGCTCGCCTCAAGGCAATGTTCATCTTTACGCTGTTCCCTCTCCTCACTTTGTTTGCCCAACCTCTTGGCGCTTATAGTTATTGGTTCCCAATTATCCTGATTGGTTTGGCAGGTGCGGCACATCAAAGTTGGTCGGCAAACCTGTTCTCTGTGGGAAGTGACCTCTTCCCGAAGAAAGCTGTCGGCACCATGACTGGCATCAACGGTATGGCTGGCGGCATCAGTTCATTCCTCATCAACTGGATAAGCGGCTATCTCTTCGACTATGCCGACCAGACACAAATGCACTTCCTCGGTTTCCAAGGCAAACCCGCAGGCTATTTCATCATCTTCTGCTACTGTGCAGTTGCCTATCTGCTCGGCTGGCTCGTGCTCAAATCTCTCGTGCCAAAATACAAGGCAGTACAAGGATAAAAAAGAAAGTAAAAACATCAAAACACAATACTAAAAATGAAAAACTTATTTGATATTCAAGGGAAAGTCGCCGTGCTGACTGGTGGCTGCGGCATTCTTGGCAAGAACATTGCCCACTATCTGGTAGAGCAAGGCGCAAAGGTGGTTGTGCTCGACCGCATCGAAGACCAGGGTAAAGAACTGGAAGCCGAACTGAACAAGAAGGGCGAGGCGCTCTTCCTCGTGACAGATGTGCTGAAGAAGGAAGTTCTGGAACAGAACCGTGATGCCATTGTGGCACGCTTCGGCACCATCGACATCCTGCTCAATGCCGCTGGAGGCAACATGGCTGGAGCCACCATCGCTCCCGACAAGACCTTCCTCGACCTTGACCTCGACGCCTTTAAGAAGGTTGTGGAACTCAATCTCTTTGGCACAGTCATTCCCACACAAGTATTTGTGCCCGTTATGGCAAAGAATGAGAAGGGCGCCATCGTTAACTTCTGTTCCGAAACGGCACTTCGTCCGCTCACTCGTGTCGTAGGTTATGGAGCAGCAAAGGCAGCCATCGCGAACTACACGAAGTATATGGCAACCGAACTTGCCTCGAAGTTCAGCCCAGGCCTTCGCGTCAATGCCATCGTGCCGGGCTTCCTCCTGACTAATCAAAACAGATCATTGCTGACAAATGAGGACGGCTCGTTGACCGACAGAGCAAAGACCATCATCGCCCACACACCTGCTGGTCGCTTTGCAGAACCAGAGGAACTATTCGGCACAATACACTACCTCATCAGCGATGCCAGCAGTTTCGTCACGGGAGTCCTCTCCGTAGTTGACGGCGGATTTGATGCTTTCTCAATTTAAAACACTTTATACCTTATATAATATGTATCTTTGCGAACAAAGTTTCCGTTGGTATGGTCCCAACGACCCAGTAAGTCTGCAGGACATCAGGCAGGCAGGAGCCACAGGTATAGTAACCGCTTTGCATCACATCCCCAATGGTGAGGTGTGGACAAAAGAGGAGATTCTCAAGCGCAAAAAGGTCATCGAAGATGCGGGAATGCGTTGGGCAGCGGTGGAGAGCGTGCCTGTTCACGAACATATCAAGACCCAAACGGGTGATTTCCAACGCTACATTGACAACTACAAGCAAAGCCTCATCAACCTGGGAGAGTGTGGTGTGGATGTCGTAACCTATAACTTCATGCCCGTTCTCGACTGGACACGAACCAACTTGGCATATGAAATGCCCGACGGCAGCCGTGCTCTTCGCTTCGAGAGGGCAGCCTTCGTGGCCTTCGACCTGTTCATCATGAAGAGACCAGGCGCGGAGAAAGACTATTCCGATGCAGAGAAAGCGAAGGCAAAGGCACGTTACGAGCAGATGGACGACGCGGAAAAAGAACTTATCACCCGTAATATGATTGCAGGTTTGCCTGGTTCTGAGGAGAGCTTCACGCTGGAGCAATTCCAGAAAGAGCTTGACCGCTACAAGGACATCACACCGGAAAAGTTGCGCTCGAACCTCATCTACTTCCTCAACGAGGTGTGTCCCGCAGCCGAGAAAGCCGGCGTAAAGCTGGTCATACACCCTGATGACCCACCCATGTCGATACTGGGTCTGCCCCGCATTCTCAGTACTGCAGAGGACTTCCAGGCACTCATTGATGCCGTTCCAAGCCCTGCTAACGGGCTCTGTCTCTGTACTGGTTCGTTTGGCGTGAGTGCACAAAACGACCTTCCTGCCATGATGCGTCGTTTCTGGGACCGTATCGATTTCGTTCATCTCCGCAGCACTCAGCGCGATGCTGAAGGCAACTTCCACGAAGCGAACCACCTCGAAGGGGATGTCCCAATGTATGAAGTGATGAAAGCCTTCTTGGAGATTCAGCAAAAGCGGCACAAGAGCATTGTGATGAGACCTGACCACGGACACCAGATGTGCGATGACCTCAAGAAGAAGACCAACCCCGGATACAGTTGCATAGGCCGCCTCAGAGGTCTTGCCGAACTGCGAGGATTGGAGATGGGAATCGCCATGAGCCTGAACCCATAAGCCCCATTAACCCCATTAAGCCTATAAAACCCATTACTATGAAAGCCTTCATGGACAAAGATTTCCTGTTGCAGTCGCGAACGGCACAGGCTCTCTACCACAACCACGCAGCCCATCTGCCCATCATCGATTACCATTGCCACCTCAATCCAAAGGAGGTTGCGGAGGACCACCGCTTTTCTGGCATCACGGAACTCTGGCTTGGAGGGGACCACTACAAGTGGCGCGCTATGCGGAGCAACGGGGTTGAGGAGAAGTTTATCACAGGTGATGCGAGCGATTGGGAGAAGTTCCAGAAGTGGGCCGAAACGATGCCTTACTGCATGCGGAACCCTCTCTACCATTGGACGCACCTCGAACTGCGCACGGCTTTCGGCATAAACAAGCTCCTGAATGCAGCTACGGCTCGCGAGATCTATGATGAATGTAACGAAAAGCTGCAGTCGCCCGAGTTCTCGGCCCGTGGTTTGATGCGTAGGTACAAAGTGGAAGTGGTCTGCACAACCGACGATCCGGCAGATACTTTGGAACATCACATCGCCACTCGTCGCAGCGGTTTCGAGGTGAAAGTCCTGCCTACATGGCGTCCCGACAAAGCGATGGCGATTGACAATCCCATAGCTTATCGGGCTTACATCGAGGCTTTGAGTTCAACTGCAAAACAGGAAATCCGCACTTATACTGACCTGCTCGAGGTCCTTCAAAAGCGTCACGACTTCTTCGCTTCTGTAGGTTGCCGCCTTTCCGACCATGGAGTCAACGAGTTTTATGCAGACGACTTTACCGAAGCGGAGTTGAACGTCATCTTCCGCAAAGTGATGGACGGCAAAGCGCCTACTGCCGAGGAAATCAATAAGTTCCGTTCCGCCCTCATGCTCGAAGGGGGAAGGATGGATGCGAAGGCAGGTTGGACGCAGCAGTTCCACTATGGTCCGATGCGAAACAACAACTCGAAAATGTTCCGCCGCCTCGGTCCAGATACAGGTTACGACAGCATCGGCACTTGGAACACAAGCGAAAGCCTCTCGCGTTTCCTCGACAAACTGGATAGCGAAGGCAACCTCGCCAAAACTATCCTCTACCCCATCAATCCTTCGGACAACGAGATGATTGCCACCATGATAGGCAACTTCCAGGAAGGTCCCACGCCAGGCAAGATTCAGTTCGGCAGTGGATGGTGGTTCAACGACCAGCTCGACGGCATGGAACGCCAGATGAACTGTCTCTCAGTCCTCGGTCTGCTGAGCCGTTTCGTAGGCATGCTGACCGACAGCCGCTCGTTCCTCTCCTACCCTCGCCACGAGTATTTCCGCAGATTGATGTGCAACCTCATCGGCCAGGACGTGGAAGACGGCAAGCTGCCTGCAGAGGAAATGGAGTTCATCGCACAGATGGTGGAGGACATCAGCTACTATAACGCGAAGAGATACTTCGGCTTTTGAAAAAACATCACGTGTGATCTTCTCTAACTTCACGTGTGAAAATGGCAAACTTCACGTGTGATGTTGGCAATCTTCACGTGTGTCGTTGGCAAACTTCACGTGGGAAGTGTGGCAACTCAACATTATTTATTCAGTAAATGAATGTTTTTCCGTCGGAAGATTTGGCTGTTATAAAAAGAAAGCGTACCTTTGCACCTGTCAAATACGAAACACCTAAACAATTTTATACAACAATGAAAAGGAATTTCTTTATGACCCTGCTGGCTGCTGTTTGCTTGGTAGCTTGCGCTGAGACTAAGACAGAGATTAAGGTTGTAGGCGACCTTGGCGACCCTCAACCCACATTCCTCTACAGTATGTTCGACGGTAAGATGCTTCCAGAAGGACAAGTTGCCGATGGAGTTGTAACGTTCGTAGTGGACACCCTCGAGCCCACAGTTGCCGTGATAGGCCGCAGCGCTGACAGACGCAACCCGCTATGTACCGTCATCATCGACGGCAGCCCTATCGAGGTAACCATTAAGAACGGTGAAGCTACCATCACAAAAGGCTCCGAAAGCAACATGGCACTCACTGACGCAATGGAGCGTGTGAAGGTGGCAAGCAGTCCGATGGAACAGCTCATGAAGGAGTATAGCGAGGCTCACGAGAAGTTTAAAGGCGAGATTCCCGACTCTATAATGGACGGCTTCAACAAGCGTTACGACGAAATCTCTGAGGAAGTCATCGCCACACAGAAGCAGATCATCATGGAGAACAAGAACAATTTGGCTCCTCTCTACCTCCTGCGTACTGGCAGCGACTCTTACGGAGTGGAATTTGTGGAGAGTTTCCTGAAGGATTACAAGTATAAGGATTGCAAGGCACTCGAGCCTGTTGTAGCCTCTATCAGCGGTGAAAAGAACAAACAGCCTGGTGCTTCTGTAGTTGATTTCGTGGGTAAAGACCTCAACGACCAAGAGTGTCACCTCACCGATTATGTAGGTAAAGGCAAGTATGTCCTCGTTGACTTTTGGGCTTCATGGTGTGGTCCTTGCCGCGCTGAAATGCCGAATGTGAAGGCAAACTACGAGAAGTATAAGGACAAAGGCTTCGAAGTGGTAGGCATCTCCTTCGATAACGACAAAGCAGCATGGGAAAAGGGTGTGAAAGACCTTGGCATCACATGGCCTCAAATCAGCGACCTGAAGGGTTGGGAGTGCGCAGCAAGCGACCTCTATAACATCAAGGCCATCCCTGCAACCCTGCTCTACGGTCCCGACGGAAAGGTCATCAAGGCCAACCTCCGCGGTGAAGAACTCGGCAAGACACTGGCTGAATACCTCGACAAGTAAGGATTGATGTTTCCTCTTACGAGCGAACAACTTAACGGCATACTCGCTACTGCACTCATGCAAGGTGGTGAGTATGCCGATATTTTTATAGAAGATACGCGAATCAGCAGCATGGTGCTGCAGGATAGCAAAGTGAGCCAGGCTCAGCAAGTGTGCCTTTATGGTGCTGGTATTAGGGCAGTTAAGGGCACACAGACAGGTTATGCCTACACGATGGACTTGAGCGAAAAGGCTATGCTGCAGGCTGCCAGGTTTGCGGGAAGCATGTTTGGCTGTAATTCGTGCAGGGAGGCGATATTGGAAACGACAAAACAATTATGCACAAGCAATCCCGCCGAAACACTGTCTCCCGATAAAGTCCGCCAACTTCTACTGCTTGTCGAGCAGAAAGCCCACACTCTCGACGCTTCCGTCATCAAGGTAAAAGCCTATGTTTCCCAGCGAATGCAGGAAGTGCAGTTTGCCAGCAGCGACGGAACAGCCTTCCACGATTTCCGTCCTCGCACATCACTTTCCATCAGTATCGTTATGGAGAGAAACGGGCAAACGCAGATGGGCTACGCTTCGAGGATGCTGCAAATGGGTGCGGATTTCTTTTCGGACGCTCTCATAGAAGAGGTTGTCAGAGAAGCTATCAAGCAAACAGACCACCTTTTCTCTGCCTCGCAGATAGAAGGAGGCGAGATGCCCGTCGTCATGGCAGCAGGAAGTAGTGGAATCCTGTTGCACGAAGCTATTGGCCACGCCTTCGAAGCCGACTTCATTCGAACAGGTGACAGCATATTTACAGGTAAATTGGGACAACAGATATGCAACCCAAGCATCAGTATTGTTGATGATGGAACGCTTCCGAACGATGCTGGAATGCTTCGCTACGATGATGAAGGCATCCCTGGGCAAAGGACAATTCTCGTCGAGAAAGGCAGGTTGAACAGTTATCTCTACGACCGTATCAGTGCTCGACATTATGGTGTCGAGCCGACAGGAAATGGCAGGCGAGAGAGTTTCCGCTGTGTGCCCATCCCACGAATGCGGTCAACCTACATGCTTCCAGGTGAAGCGAAGGAGGAAGACATCATTCGAAGCGTGAAACGCGGCATTTATGCCCAGTCGTTCACGAACGGTCAAGTGCAGATTGGAGCAGGCGATTTCACTTTCTTCATGAAGACGGGTTACCTCATCGAGGACGGCAAATTGACCAGACCTCTTCGCGACCTCAACATCATCGGGAACGGTCCTGAAGCGCTTCAACGCATCAGTATGGTCGGAGACAATCTTCGTATCGACCACAGTGCCAGCATGTGTGGCAAGGAAGGGCAGAAAGTGGCGGTCAGTCAAGGACTTCCAACGGTATTGATAGACAAGTTAATCGTGGGATAGAGAGATGAAGAAAGACCTGATATATCGTGCCGAAGAGGACATCTTGAAGCTTCCGTCGAAGCTCGACTACAAGCTAGTTTTGCTTGAGAATCACGAAGATAACATCATCCTGCGAGACGGCAAAGTGGAGAAGATGCTGCGAGCCACATCCCTTTCGCTCGCCATCAATCTCTTCCTCGATGGTCGCGACGGTTTCTTCTACACGAACAATCTGCAAGCGGAGGCTGTCAGCAAGTTCATCAAGGAAGCCTACAAGACGACTCGTTTGCTGGAACCAGACGAGACTCGAACGCTTGCCGACCCCAGCAGATACTATAAAGGTGGCGGACCTGACCTGCAAAACTTCGATGCCACGTTTTCTGAAATCGACCCGAAAGAGAAGCTGGATTTACTCCAAGAAACTGCTTCGGAAGTGGATGGAACAGACCAACGCATCATCAGCATGCAGACACGTTATACTGACAGGCAGCATCAAGCGCATTACCTCATCAGTAATGGGTTTGACGGTTACGAGGAAAGTAGCTACTGCACGCTGACAAGCATCATTTCCGTGGAGGGTGAAAACAGTCAACATCCCATGGATGGTTGGGGTGAATCGCGTCTTTTCTTCGCTCAGATGCCTCGCAAAGGAATCGCTCCGACGGCTCTTCGAAGGACGCTTCAAAAGATAGGGCAAAGACCTGCAGCAAGCGGTCGCTACCGAATGATACTGGAGTCGCCCTGTGCAGGGAACTTCCTCCAGCCCATGCTTAACGCGATGAACGGACAGGCTTTGCAGCAAAAGACTTCTTTCCTCTTGGGTAAACTCGGCAAACAAGTCGTTTCGCCACTCGTAAATATCGTAGACGATCCGCTCATTCCAGGCACTCGAGGGGCTTCGCTCTTCGATTATGACGGGGTTGCGACAAAGCGAAGAGAGCTCTTCACGGAAGGCCGCTTGAAGACTTATTTCATCGATACTCCGATGGGCAAAAAGCTTGGGATGGAACCCACCACGCAAGGCATCCACCATCTTGTTATGGAACAGGGAACGATGAGCAAGGAGGATGTGATTCGCGACTCCAGTCGGGCCATCCTCGTAACCGATTTCAACGGGGGGAATTGCGACCCTGTGACGGGCAACTTCTCGTATGGAATCGAGGGTTTCCTCATTGAGAATGGCATCATCACACAACCCGTCAGCGGTATGAACATTACAGGAAATTTGCTCGATGTATGGCAGAGATTGAGCCTTGCCTGCAACGATGCGGACCCATGGGAAACGGAGTTCATCCCCACCCTCGCTTTCGAAGATGTCGCTTTCGGTGGTTGCTAAAGGAAACGTAATACGTTAAGTTGCCAAACGTATAGTGTTACGATTGCAAATGTATAGTGCGACGATTGCAAATGACTAACGTGACGATTGGCAACGACACTGCCCATGTTTTCAGCCTTACCTCGAGTAGTTCAAAAGAAAAACTAGTTTTCCTTTTGCTTTTCGCTCTTTTATTCGTAACTTTGCAGACACGAAAACGACTAAACCTTCAAATCCGATGAAACAACATACTACCCTGTTCCTCCTTTCTCTGCTGCTTCCATACCTCGCTCTGGCAGACATTCCGGAGAACTATTACACGAATGCGAACGGCAAGAAGAAGGCCGAACTCAAGGCAGCAATGTACAGTATCATTTCCCCTCACACGGAATTGGGATACGGCAACCTGTGGAAAGCATACGAGAATGTTGACTATCTGCCTGCCACGAACCCGTCAGGCAAGCATCAGGTAATGGATTACTATAGCGACAACGTGTACTACTTCACAGGAAATGGCACAGCTGTAACCGGGATGAACAAAGAGCATGTCGCTCCCCAAAGCTGGTGGGGTGGCGGAACAGGAATTGCGGTAGGCAACGATTTGTTTCAAGTCATTCCATCCGACTCAAAAGCGAATAGTGCTAAAGGTAACCTTCCTTTGGGAGAGGTGAAAGGTTCTGTTACCTATCCTGGGAGTGGCGTTCACAACACACGCATGAAGACGGGCACTGACACAAATGGTGATCGAGTGTTTGAGCCCTGCGACGAGTACAAAGGAGACTTTGCCCGTATCTTCTTTTATGTGGCGACATGTTATCCTGACGTAGATTGGCAAAATCGTAGCGATGTGAATGTTTCTTTCCGCAAAGAAAACTATCCAACCCTAAAAGAAGACATCCTGCCAATGTTACTGCGTTGGAGTAGGAACGACCCGGTTTGCGAATGGGAAATAACCCGTAATGAACGAGCCTATGGAGAACAAGGGAATCGCAATCCTTTTGTCGATTTCCCTAACCTTGCAGAGTACATTTGGGGCGATAGCGTCGAGTTTGCCTTCTCTGTTGACGGCACTTCCAGTGGTGGTGGAGGCGGTGATGATCCGATGCCTGACTTTGCGACTTTGATCGATTGCTCTTTGAAGTCAGGTCTCGACCCGTTCTTTGTCCGCACTTATGAAGGCTGCGAAGGTGAGGTTTGGACAAGCGACGCAAGTTTCGGAGCAAAAGCCAACGCTTATAACCTCACGAACAAGGATGCAGACGAATACTTGATGATCAACCTCGACCTAACTCATGCCGAAACGGCTACACTGAATTTCCAGCACGCAACAGGCTATAACAAGGACGTTCCAGTGAAGGACACATACTTCCAAGTCCTAGTCAGCGAGGACTACGACGGAGTTCCTGAAGATGCGACATGGAGGTTGCTCGATGCAACATTCCCTCCGCTCAAACCTAGTGGCGGCTTCACAAATTTCGTTTCCTCTGGCGATATCAGCCTCAATTCCTATAGTGGAAAGGAAGTCACGCTTGCATTCCGCTACATTAGCAACAGTTCAGCCTGCTACGCATGGGAAGTAACGGATGTTAAAGTGACTGCCTATACTGTTCCAGATGCCCTGCCTCTCATTGCGGAAGAGAATGATTCCGAAGCCATTACATACGACATGATGGGTAGAAGAGTGCCTTGGAACACAAAGGGTATCGTCATCAGAAACGGACACAAGATATTGCAAAAATAATCAGGAATGCGCTTCTTCATCACTCTTTCCTACGACGGAACCCGTTATCATGGCTGGCAGATTCAGCCAAATGGCGACAGTGTTCAGCAATGTTTGCAGGAAGCACTCTCTACGCTCCTTCGCAAACCAGTCGAAGTTGTTGGGGCAGGCCGAACTGATACCGGTGTTCATGCAAGGATGATGGTAGCGCATTTCGATTGGGAAGAAGCAATCGACGGGAAACAATTGGCTTATAAACTCAACAAATTGCTGCCTGGGGACATTGCGGTTCAAGAAGTTCGTCAGGTCGAAGACGATATGCATGCCCGCTTCTCGGCAACTTCGCGAACCTATCATTACTTCATCCATACCCGCAAAGACCCTTTCCTGCAGGCATACAGTTGGCAGATACCTTTTGCGCTCGATTTCGAGAAGATGAACGAGGCGGCAAAGGTACTGCTTGAGTACAAAGACTTTACCAGTTTCTCGAAGGTCAATACGGACACGAAGACAAACCTTTGCGACCTGAAGGAAGCCTTTTGGGAAGAGGTTGAACCAGGAAGGTGGCGCTTCACCATAACGGCCAACCGTTTCCTTCGCAACATGGTTCGAGCCATTGTGGGAACGCTTGTTGAAGTGGGTCGAGGCAGGATAAGCATCGAGGAAATGCGCCATATCATCGAAGCGAAAGACCGTTGCCAAGCTGGCGAGAGTGTTCCAGGAAAAGCTCTCTTCCTGGTTGACATCAAATACTGAGAAGAGAGATGTGGTTAGCCCTTGCCTTTCTTAGTGCCTTCTTGCTGGGTTTCTACGATGTTTCGAAGAAGTATTCGCTTCGGAACAATGCAGTCATTCCCATTCTTTTCCTCAATACGCTATTCTGCTCGCTTATCTTCCTGCCTCTTGCCTTTCGGACACCTTTCGGAGGATGGGAGGTGCAGCGCTACATCCTGCTGAAAGCCTGCATTGTGCTGAGCAGTTGGTTGCTCGGCTATATTGGCATCAAGAACTTGCCAATCACGATTGTCGGTCCCATCAATGCCACACGACCTGTCATGGTACTTGTGGGAGCCTTGATTATCTTTGGCGAGAGGTTGAACCTCATGCAATGGGCTGGTGTCCTGCTTGCCATTTTGAGTTTCTTTCTTCTGAGTCGAAGCGGCAAGAAGGAGGGCATCGACTTCAAGCACAATCGCTGGATTCTTTGTACTGTAGGTGCTGCCATACTTGGAGCGATAAGCGGCCTTTACGACAAATACTTGATGGCGTCGGAAAGCGGATTGGGTTTGCCACGATTGACCGTACAATGCTGGTACAACTTCTACCAATGCATCATGATGGGAGCGATGCTCCTCTTGTTATGGTGGCCGAAAAGGAAGGAAAGCACGCCCTTCAAATGGCGTTGGAACATTTTGCTCATTAGCGTGTTTCTGAGCATTGCCGACTACGTTTATTTCTACAGTCTTTCCCTGGACGGCGCCTTGATAAGTGTGGTGAGCATGGTTCGAAGGAGTAGCGTTCTTGTCAGCTTCATGCTTGGCGCCCTACTCTTTCACGAAAAGAATCTGCGGAGCAAAGCCATCGACCTTGCCCTCGTCCTGTTGAGTATGTTTCTGCTTTGGTTAGGGCGATAAGGAAAGAATGAAAAAATGAAGGAATGAAAGAATGAAAACCTTACATTCCTAATTCTCTTATTATCTTATGGGTTTTTCCTTCAACACTCTTTTGTTGGTCCTTTGTCAGTTCGCTTGTCTGCAGCTCGAAAGTGACAGTCTCGCTGTTTTCTGAAAGCGAGGCTTTGATAAGCGGTAAGGCTTGAAGGGCAAGACGGACATCAATGTCCACATCTTCGCTAAGGAACTCATCTACGGAAGGACGCTCAACCGTTTGTGGCAACTCGTTCCAGGAAGTGTCAAAAAAGCGGATTTGACTGTCGGAAGCAGGGGCATTATAGGTCTGCACCATGCAAAACGTACTGTCGTTGAGCAGTCGCATCTCGACGAGACAATGTTTGGAAAGCTGCAGTTTGAGATACTTGTCATTAAGGACAAGCAGTTCCGAATGGTCCTCGAACTTGTTCTTCACATCGGCCTTCATGTTATTTTCGCGGAAGTCAATCTGGTCAAGGCGGTTGTTCTTGGTCAAAAGAGGGAAAATGCTGTCTGGAGCTTCGGCGTAGATGTCGCGAATGCGAAGTTCTGCAAATGAAGAATGAAGAATGAAGAATGAAGAATATAGAAAAAATAAAAACCTAGCTGCTTTCATAACTATGAACTATGGACTATGGACTCTACTTTAGTTTCCAATCGGATGGATAGAAATTACTCTCCACAGCATCCTCTATGTCGTCCGGCAAATTGCAGAAGAAGTCGATTCCCGTTCGGCGTTCAAGTTCGTCGATGGAGATGGCATATTTGGAACTTACGGCATCCACATTGTCCTTATGCTCCATCCAGAACGCGACTGCATAGTAGCCGCCGTTGGATTTGGCATATTTCTTTGCAAATGCGAGGATGGCCATATAATAGTACTTCGGGCAAACCAATCTGCCGCCATTTACCATAGTATAGTTTCCCGCAGAAATGGTACCGCCCTTGACTACATAGAGCGTGTCGCGGAAAGTGGATTGGTCGTAGGTGCTGCGAAGGAAGTTTTCCAGATTCCACCAAATGCCTTGCTCGTTGAAGCCGCCCATTTGCGGGTGTATGTTGCTGAGGTAAAAGGTCTGGCCGTTCGCTTCTTTCGAATTGAGGCGGTCGGCACTGCCCAGAATATGTCCTCTCTGATAACCGCTTCCTGAATAGTCGCTATAATTGGTGCGAATCGCTTCCGGAAGCACTGGATCCGGCTGGAAAGGGTCGCCTGTCCCGCCATAGCCGTTGAAGGTCTCGCCGTACTTCCACCTGTTTCTGTTCCAGTTCTTGTTGTTCGACGAGAAGCCGCTGTACCACTTGAACGCCGTCCAGCAATTTGCTTTGAGCCGCGAGTTGTAGCCAATGCAATAGTTCAACTTGCCGTCGGGAAGGGAATGAACGACGAGGGCATCAATGCCGCCCGTCTTGAGAGAGGGAATCTCCATGCCGTACATGGCGCCTTTTCGTATGGAATCTGGCGTGGTGGCCTCGGTATAGAGAGCCTGAGGCACTTCGGTGTTCCTGTTGGCATTGGTTGTCTTGGGTTTCACGACAGAGTCGCCGCCGCCGCAACCAACCAGAAGCAGGGAAATAAAAAGAGATGCAGACAACTTGATGTATCTGCACCTCTTAATATCTTTCATCCTATTCATTTTGTTCTCCCCTTTCGGGGGAGTTAGAGAGGGGCTGCTTATTTCTTCATGCGAGCGTAGCGGCTCATGAACTTATCGACGCGACCAGCGGTGTCGACCAGCTTGCTCTTACCGGTGTAGAAGGGGTGAGAGGTGTTACTGATTTCGAGCTTGAACAGGGGATAAGTCTCGCCTTCGAACTCGATGGTTTCGTTTGTCTTAGCGGTTGAGCGGCTCAAGAAGCAGTCGCCGTTGCTCATGTCCTTGAAGACTACTGGACGGTAGTTTTCGGGATGAAGTCCTTTTTTCATTTTCTTTCTTGTTCTTTATGTCCCCGTTCCTCTTCCAAACACCCTTGAGAGGCAGATAAGGGACTGATTAATACTATTTATCGCATGTGCATTATGAGCCGATAGGCGATTGAAGAGGGGTCTGGCAGGTAAGGGAGATTGTCGCGTTTGTACCAGCCTCCATCGCTCAGTTCGGTTTTCTGCAGCTCGATTTCGCCCGAGAGATAGTCTGCCGTGAAGCCGACCATCAGGCCGCTCGGATAGGGCCAAGGCTGCGAGGCGAAATAGCGGATGTTCGTGACGCGCAGATGCGTCTCTTCCCACACTTCGCGCTGCACGCATTCCTCCAGTGTTTCGCCCGTTTCGACGAAGCCTGCCACGAGGCCGTAGTGCCTGTCCCTAAAGGTGTGGGCATGGACCATGAGTATCTCGTCGCCTCGGGTGACACGAACGATAATGGCGGTTGCCAGGCTTGGCCAAAGCTCCTTGCCGCACTCCTTGCACTGCTTGCTGATTTCCGTTTGCCAACGCATCTCGCCACCACAAACGCCGCAGAACTTCGAGTTCTGATGGAAATAGACCAGCTCGGCACACTTGCCTGCCAGCTGGTAATCCTCGGCAGAAAGGACGTGGAACGACTTTCGGAGCGGCATCATTTGCAGGTCTTCCCTATCCGTAACGGGATGGGAAAGAGAGACAATAACGACCTGACCTCCCTGCAGTTCCGTAACCCTTTCCCAAGGTTTCAACTCGATGGGAGGCGTGTCGCCACAGGGAATCGTGCCTTCTTTGGTGAGAAGGATATCGCCTTGGCAGAAGAGGAAATACCTGCCCCCTCTCCGCTCCCCCTTTGGGGGAGTACTTTGGAGCGGCGAGGCAGCGGGGAGGGGGCTGCTCATTACAATCTCATCGACTTCTTTATCTCCTCGACTTTGGCTTTTGCCTTCTCCACGCAGGCGGCATAGCAGTTGGCGCAGCCCATCGTGTCCTTTATTTCGAGGTAGAACTTGATCTTCGGCTCTGTACCGCTGGGACGAACGCTGACCTTCGTGCCGTCTTCGCAGAAATACTGCAGCACGTTGCTGGTTGCGGGCATGTCGAGGCTGGTCTCCTTGCCTTCGCCGTCGCGAGCCTTGAGGGTCTTGAAGTCCTTTGCCAGAACGACTTTGCTGCCTGCAATCTCGGTGATGGGGTTGTTGCGGAAGTCTTCCATCATGGCCTTGATTTCGTCGGCGCCGCTCTTGCCGGGCTTAACGACATTGATGGTGTGCTCGTAGCTGAAGCCGTACTCGAGGTAAATTTGCATCAAGAGGTCGTAGAGGGTCATGCCGTTGTCGCGCGCCCAAGCTGCAATCTCGCAAATGAGGCAGATGCTGGCTGGAGCGTCCTTGTCGCGCACCTTGTCGAAGGGCAGGAAGCCGAAGCTCTCCTCGCCGCCGCCGATGTATTTCTGCTTGCCTTCGCTGATGGCTATCTCGCGGGCAATCCACTTGAAGCCCGTGTAGCAGTCGCGCAGCTCGATGTTGTTCTTCTGCGCCATCTTTGTGATGACCTCGGTCGTAACGATGGTCTTGACGAGGAAGTCGGTGGGCTTGAGCTGACCGAGGGCAATCTTGTTCTTGATGATATAGTAGCAGAACATCATGCAGGTCTGGTTGCCGTTGATGATGGTCCATTCGCCCTTGTTGTCGCGGCAAACGATGGCCAGGCGGTCGGCGTCGGGATCGGTTGCTACGACGAGGTCGGCATTGAGTTTCGTGCCGAGTTTCATGCCAAGCGTCATGGCCTCCGCATTCTCGGGATTAGGACTGATGACGGTCGGGAAGTTGCCGTCCACCACCATCTGTTCGGGCACGACGTGGATGTTCTGGAAACCCCAGCTGCGCAGGCAGAGAGGCACGATGACGCGGCCCGTTCCGTGCATGGCGCTATAGACGATGTTGAGGTCTTTCTGGCGAAGGATGACGTCCTGGTCTATCATGGCTTCCTTGACGGCCGTCATGTAGTCGTAGTCCATCTCGCCGCCGATAATCTCGATGAGGTCGGGGTTGCCCTGGAACTTCACATCCTCGATACGGACCTTGTTCACCTCGTCGATGATGCCTGTGTCGTGCGGAGCGAGCACCTGGGCGCCGTCTTCCCAATAGGCCTTGTAGCCGTTGTATTCCTTGGGGTTGTGGCTGGCCGTCACGTTCACGCCTGCCTTTGCGCCAAGCTGACGAATGGCGAAGCTGACTTCGGGCGTGGGACGGAGGCTCTCGAAGAGATAGACCTTGATGCCGTTGGCCGAGAAGATGTTGGCAACCGTTTCAGCGAACAGACGGCCATTGTTGCGGCAGTCGTGACCGACCACAACGCTGAGTCCCTGCTGTCCCGGGAAGGCTTTCAGAATGTAGTTTGCAAAGCCCTGAGTGGCCATGCCGACGATATATTTGTTCATGCGGTTCGTGCCAGCGCCCATAATGCCGCGCAGACCGCCCGTTCCGAACTCCAAACTCTGATAGAAAGCATCCACGAGGGCCGTTTTGTCCTCATTCTGCAACATAGCGGAGATTTCCGCCTTTGTTTCTGCATCGTAATAGGGCGAATCGAGCCATGCCTGGGCCTTTGCTTCGCAATCTTTAATCAATTGTATGTCCATAATTAATGTATTTGAAGTTGAAATTATGCTGCAAATTTACGAAAAAGCAGGCAAAGGACAAAGAAAATGCCTGGATTTTTCATTAAGTTTTCAATCAGGCAGGGCTTCAACGATTTTGGCGAAGGGTCAAATTTTGCGATGAAATGGGCGTTTTTTGCACTTTTGCAGTGTTCGCGCCTGTCTCGTTGTGAAACTTTGTCACAAAAATCACAAAAATCACAACTAATTTTGAGAGAAAGTCGAAGACTATATATTATTATAATAATAAGTAATTAATATTTCCTTAATTATATAATAAGGAACCAGCTCATCAGTTTTTTTGCTTGTGACATTTGTGATTTTGTGATTCCATTCTGCCTAAGTTCTTCTGGCAGAGGCAGATAGGGAGTTGCAGAGGCATGGTCTTGATAAACATTCGGAACATTCGGAACAAAAGGAACAAGTTTTTTTTAGAGTAGGACGAGGACTATATATTACTATATAATTAATAATATATGTAATTATTGATATATATAGCGAAACTGCACATCTCTTTTTTTTACGTGTTCCTGTTGTTCCTGTTGTTCCTGTTGTTCCCCCTACAAATCGATGCCGTATTCATGGCATATCCACTCCACTGCTTTTGGAGGCAGCATCTTTGTGGTGGGTTTCACTCCGAAACCAGCCAGGACGTCACGTTTG